>CAMAQB010000072.1 GCA_945860285.1 Akkermansia muciniphila
CCAAGTCTCGGGCTACATCAGCCACGGGCTTCCCCAGGCTCATTAGCCCCAATGCCTGCTCTTTGAACTCTGCTGTGAATTTTCGCTTCGTTTTGTTCATAATCTAATTCTTGTTGTTGGTTGGATTATGGTCCAGAATTTTAGCGCACCTCATAGATACTCTGTGGTTGGAAAAAAAATATTAAGTCATATGAAAATTTAGTTATTATCTTTTCGGAAAGTGAAAAAATTACTTTATCGACACTTGATTGCTCTCGCAATCAAATACGAGTAGATAATAGAATGATAGAATTTAATCTTGATATCCAAGAACAACGGACTTACCGAGCAGGACAACATGTTATAACAATAAAGCCAGCAGATGCGGAAATTATCGGACTCAATTTCAATTCTGTTAGTCAATTCTAGGACGCTTACGGCTGAAACTGTCAAGCTTTCAAGTTCTTCAGCGGGCGTGTTGTGTATGAGTTTTTCAAACACCCACTCGAAGTAGGCGAATGGGTCGGCACTATGCACGCGGATTTGCTCGATCCCGCGCCTGCGGGATGTAGATTACGGTGATCTATTTCCCTTTGGGAAGTGTTAGATGGTAAGCGGTCAATGGAACCCCCTCTCGCATTTTTGCCATAGCTCTGGCATCTCTGGCAAAAATGTCCATTAGCGGGATGCCGATCTATGGTATCTATGCTATCGCTTCGGTTTCGATATCGATGGCATTGGTTTCCGCCGCCGGCGCTTGAAGCCAGTGCGCTGGTGCCGTCGTTTGAACAATAGAGCAGAATATCCAAAATGACCGCTGCGCTTTTCTCACCACAATCCGAAGCAACACCTGACACATCAATCATAGTCAAACAGCATCCGCCGCCCACCTCGAAAACCATCCTTCCGATGATGCATCGGAATTGTCGTTACGAGATCATTGGAACTTTGGGTTTGCAACTCCTGGAGTCGCGCGTTCCCTCCAAACACCCGGCGCCCCTGGCCATTCTTCCTAGTTTGTTGACCTGCTGTCAGTCACTGATCAAATATTCCTGAATCCATGGCAGGCACTTTGACGAATACATCCTCGACTTCCTTTATTCTCATGATGAAAGCACTTAGTTGGAGAAGCATGCCGGGTTGGCCGTGGACATCAAATCGCGCCGATCCGCCGATGCACCGTCGCTGCAGCCTGCATCCACAGTGGCTGGCCCGATGCGCACAGCTACAAATGAAAACGCCCGCACTCCGCCGCAAATCGTCATTTGACATGCCGCAGTCGTGTGCTAAAGCAATCGAAATCGATTTGATCACGCCCGCTACAGCAAACCAATCAAGCCCTCCACTGCTCGAACGAGTGAGCAGGAATGACCTTGGCGCCATGGAACAATGCATCGCGCATTTCAGTGGTCTGGTGTGGAATCTGGTCAAACGCCGCGTGCCATCGCATTCCGTTGCCGAAGATCTTGTGCAGGAAATTTTCACGGAAATCTGGAAAAGTGCCGCGCGTTTCGATCCCGCACAAGGCAGCGAAGTTACTTTCATCGGTATGATCGCGCGGCGCCGTGTCATCGACTGGACACGCAAACAAATGCGCATGCCGGCAATCGAGGCATTGCCTGACAACTTCGATGAAGTGGCGGATTCGACATCGACAGTAGATTCCATGGATTTCGATGCGGAACAGCTGGCTCAGGTCGTCGCGGCATTGCCGGCTCAGACCCGGCGATTGTTCCACCTGCATTTTGATCAAGGATTGACCCAGCACGAAATTGCCGAGTTGAATGGAATGCCGCTGGGTACGGTGAAAACCCTGTTGCGGCGTGGTTTGATCGAAGCCAAATCCATGTTGCAGCGAAAAGAGAAATCCCACCCTGTGCCAAACAGCTGATATTCCATGAATTCAGAATCATCACCCATTCCGATCGAGGAGTTGCAAGCGGGTCACGCGTTGGCGGACCTTGACTCGCAGGAACTCGCGGCGTGGTGTGATCTGGCGCAGAGCACCGGCATCGAACCCCACGAACAATTGGAGTGGATTGCCGCGCAACTCGAGATCGAAGCTGCCTGGCAGGCACCGGAAACCATACCGAGTGCGCTTGTGGCGACCCTGACGCAACAAGCCCGCGAATTTGCGCAGCCGCTGGGCAATGCGCCCATTGAAAAAACTAAATCCACAGCATCGTCGCGCGCCTGGTGGGGCTGGGCCGTGGCGGCATGTCTTGCCATTCTCCTGGTTGCCCAGTCGCTGACCAAAGCGAAGTCGCCCGCCTCCCGGGTGCCAATCGAACTTTCGCGCACGTTGTTTTTGCAGAAAACTTCCGATGTCGTTCGCTTGCCGTTTGCCGGCACCACTGGCGATTATGCTTCGACCGCAGGTGAAGTACAATGGAGTGATCAAAAACAGCAAGGCTATCTGGTCCTTGAAAACCTTCCTGCCAACGACCCCTCCCAGCAACAGTATCAACTCTGGATCGTGGATCCACAACGCGACGAAATTCCTGTCGATGGCGGGGTGTTTGACGTTGTGAGTCCGACAGCAGAAACAGTTGTGATCGAGATTCGCGCCAAATTGCAGATTCAACGGCCACAGGCATTCGTCATTACCGTGGAGCAGCCTGGTGGCGTGGTGCGTTCAAAACAAAAAATCGTTGCGGGTATTGCCAAAGCGCGGCCTTGAGAAAAAATATTTCGCTATCAGCGAAAAATTTGCATCCGCAATCCGCGCCGCTGCGAATGTTGTTATGTAGCCAATGAAGGCACACAACCAAACAATAAGAACAACATCAACATATGAAAACACTCGTCACCTCATTCGTCGGCCTCCTGGCCATTCTCAGCATTGCAACCGCTGAGGAAAAGGCAGCAAAAACCGACATCGTCGATACCGCAGTCGCCGCTGGCAGCTTCAAAACCTTGGTCGCTGCCGTCAAAGCTGCAGGCCTGGTCGAGGCTCTCAAAGCCGAAGGTCCCTTGACTGTATTCGCTCCAACCGACGAAGCATTTGCCAAGCTTCCCGCTGGAACTGTCGAGTCGCTGCTGAAACCGGAAAACAAGGACAAACTTGTCGATATCCTCACCTACCACGTCGTTAAAGGCAATGTGCCGTCGAAAACCGCGGTGACGCTCGACAAGGCAACGGCGTTGAATAAAAAGGAAATCAAACTCGCTGTCGTGGAGGGCAGTCTGACCTTGAACGGCAGCGCAAAGGTGACCAAAGCGGACATCGAGTGCAGCAATGGCGTCATCCACGTCATCGATGCCGTAATCCTGCCACCCGCCAAATGATGGAACGGGTTTCATGAATCACAGCCCGTCACGGTTCTGACCGCGGCGGGTTTTTTTGTGGAGCACCGCGGGAGGTTTTATCCGCAGTCGGGCGGTGCTACCAAGGGTTATGGTGATCGTGGTTAGAACACGATTACTCGTTTTTCACCGGGCAAAGTCGGCGACGATGAATCACTCGCCGAGACCAAAGCGCACGAAGCGACGGATGCTCAGGGTGTCGCTGAGTTCCTTGCTTTTCGCAGCGAGAAGATCGATTACGGACATGGCAGGGTCTTTGACGAAGCCTTGCTCGAGCAAGCAGCTCTCGGCGAAGAATTTTTTGAGCATTCCAGGGATGATCTTGTCGAGCATCGCGGCAGGTTTGCCTTGTTCCGTCAGTTGGGCACGGAAGATCGATTCCTCGGCGGCAACGATCTCCGCGGAGATGTCCTCACGTGCAAGACCGCGTGGATTGAGAGCAGCGATGTGCAGGGTGATGTCCTTGATCAGTTCGCGGAAGCCATCGCTGGCGACCGTCTCCGCTTTGGTGCTGCCGATTTCGAGAAGCACGCCGACCTTGCCACCCATGTGGATGTAGGATGCGATGGCACCCTCGCCCTGGGCTTCGAAGCGCACATACTTGCGGAACAGCAGGTTTTCGCCGATCTCGGTGATTTTCGCCTTGATGGTGTCTTCCACGCTCAGGCCTTGGTTGTCTGAGGCGTTGGCGGCGGTCAGGTCGGCGGCGTTGCTGGCGATCAAGGTGTCGGCAATGCCGGCCACGAAGCCCTGGAAGTTTTCGTTTTTCGAGACGAAGTCGGTCTCACAATTGATCTCTAACAAAATTCCGGTTTTGCCATCGGCGGAAATGCGCGCCGTGATCGTGCCTTCGTTGGCGGCGCGGTCGGCTTTTTTGGCTGCCTTGGCGATGCCTTTCTCGCGAAGCAGGGTGATGGCGGCATCGAGATCGCCGTTGGTTTCCTCGAGGGCGCGTTTGCAATCCATCATGCCTGCGTTGGTCTTGTCGCGGAGTTCTTTTACGGTAGCTGCTGTGATCATGGTCGTTGAGTTGTGTAGGTTGTGAAAAAAAAGGGCGGCGCTGAGATGCTCAGGCCGCCCGCTGGGTGGAAGGCTCAAGCTTTGGAGGCGACGACAATGGCGTCGACCAGGTTTTGCAGAATGATGCGGATCGAGCGGATCGCATCGTCGTTGCCTGGAATCGGATACTCCACTTTGGAGGGATCGGCATTGGTGTCGACAATCGCGACGATCGGGATTTTCAAACGGCGTGCTTCGGCGACGGCGATCGACTCGCGGGCGGAGTCGACAATGACAATGGCGTCCGGTGCTTTTTCCAAATTGCGGATCCCGCGCAGGTTGCGCAGCAATTTGTCGCGCTCGCGACCGAGGGCGGCGAGTTCTTTTTTCGACATCGCCTTGAATTCGGGCTGCTTCTCGATGTTTTCAAGATACTTCAGACGCTCCACACTTTTGCGGACGGTTGCCATGTTGGTGAGCATGCCACCGAGCCAGCGATGGTTCACGTAGTTTTGGTTGGTCGCCTCGGCCGCTTCGCGCACCGCTTCCTGGGCCTGGCGTTTGCAGCCCACGAAAAGGATCTTCTTGCCCTTGCCGGCGACTCCCGCCAGAAAGTCCGACGCTTTGTCGAGGCACTTGACGGTTTTGTCGAGGTTGATGATGTAAATCCCACTCTTATCCTTCAGCAGATAAGGTTTCATCTTGGGATTCCATTTTTTCGTTTGGTGACCGTAGTGGACGCCGGCGTCCACCATTTCAGTAATGAGTTCGTTGATCATATGTGTTATCGTTTGTCCCGTCTTAAAGCAGAACGGGCGCTTGTGAAAGACCGCCGCATGAAATCTCCCCGGTCTTTCGTTGTTCGTGGCGGCAGCAGAAGGGGCGGTGAAAATAAGAACCGTGGGCCATTTGGCAAGCAAAAAGCGGAAAATATCCGGCATTCTGGCGAAATTGTTACAATGCAGCGCTTTTTGACGCGGATCTGGCCACGGTGATGACCACTGATTTGGAGACCGGCGTGCCGCTGATCCTGGCGCGGGCACCGATGGGGACGAGCACGTTGGCTTCGGGGTAATAGGCGGCTGCGCAGCCGCGCGGGGTGTCGTAGGGAATGGCGAGGAAAAGTTTCGCAGTGCGCGTTTCGCCCTGATAGTGGCTGGTGATGTCGACCGGATCCTTTGCCTGCAGACCGCGTTCTTTCATGTCTTCGGGGTTCATGAAGATCACCCGTCGTTCATTTTTGATGCCACGGTAGCGGTCGTTGTTGCCATAGATGGTGGTGTTGAATTGATCGTGGCTGCGGAAGGTTTGCAGCAGCAGTTGCCCTGGTTCCAGCGCGATGGGATCAAGTCGATTGACAGTGAATTCCGCTTTGCCACTTTTGGTGAGGAAGCGGCGCTCTTTCACCGCGTTGGGCAGATAGAATCCACCGGGCACGCGGACTTTGCTGTTGAAATTTTCAAACCCGGGTATGACTTTTTCGATCCGATCGCGAACGAGGTCGTAATTTTTTTCAAATTCGTCCCATGGGATCGACTGCACATCGCCCAGCGTGGCACGGGCGAGCCGGCAGACAATCGCAATCTCGCTCAGCAGATCGGCGGAGGCAGGGTCGAGTTTGCCTTCGGAACTGTGCACGATGCCCATGGAATTTTCGACCGTGACAAACTGGGCGATGCCATCCTGAAGGTCGCGTTCGCTGCGTCCGAGACAAGGGAGAATCAAGGCGCGTTCTCCGGTCACCAGATGGCCGCGGTTCAGCTTCGTGCTGACATGAACGGTGAGCGCGCAACGCCGCAGGGCCTGCGCCGTGAAGTGGGTGTCCGGTGAGGCCGAGAGAAAATTGCCACCGAGTCCGAAAAAGACCCGCGCGCGACCTTCATGCATTGCTTCGATAGCTTCGACCGTATCATAACCGTGTTTGCGAGGCGCGGTGAAGCCGAATGCCTGTTCGAGGCGGACGAGAAACGCCTCGGGCATTTTTTCCCAAATTCCCATGCTCCGATCACCCTGCACATTGCTGTGTCCGCGCACCGGGCAAAGGCCGCTGCGGGCGCGGCCGATTTTGCCGGTGAGCAGATGCAGGTTGACCAGCTCGCGAATGGTTTCGACGGCATTGTGATGCTGGGTGAGTCCCATCGCCCAGCAGGTGATGGCTTCCTTGGCCTCGATGAAATGACGGGCCGCCTGACGGATCAATGGTTCGGGCAGTCCGGACTGGTCGGTGATTTCCTTCCAGGATACCGCATCGAGCGCCGTGCGGAAATTTTCGTAACCGATTGTGCTGCTTCGAATGAATTCGTGATCGACGACTTTCCCGGGATTTTTTTCTTCCGCTTCGAGCACACATTTCATTATTCCCTTGAGAAATGGCAGGTCGCCGTTGAGGCGCACGGGCAGGTGCAGGGAACTGAGCGGTGTCGCTTTGCCGAGCATGCCGGAAATTTTTTGCGGGTGGGCAAAGGCTTTGACGCCGGTTTCTAACAGAGGATTGACGGAAATGATCACGCCGCCGTTTTGCACGGTTTTCTCCATCGAGGTGAGCATGCGCGGGTGGTTGGTTCCCGGGTTCTGGCCGATGACCAACAGGCAGCCAGTGGTTTCGATGTCCTCGAGAGTGACGGTGCCTTTGCCGATTCCGATGGTCTCATTCAAGGCCGCTCCGCTGGATTCATGGCACATGTTCGAACAGTCGGGCATGTTGTTGGTGCCGTAGCAACGGATGAAAAGCTGATAGAGAAACGCGGCTTCGTTGCTGGTGCGACCCGAGGTATAAAAGATCGCTTCGTCGGGGGTCGAGTTCGCCTTCAATTCTTCCGCGATCAATTGAAACGCCGCATCCCAGCCAATCGCGCGGTAGTGAGTGTCTCCCCGGTCCAACAACACGGGCTGAGTGATGCGTCCGGCATCGTTCAACCAGAAATCGCTCTGTTCGCCGAGTTCAGCGATGGAGTAGTTGGCAAAAAATTCCGGGCCCACGCGCTTTTTGGTGATTTCGGATGCGAGAGCCTTCGCGCCGTTTTCACAGAATTCAAAAGTCGAACGCTCGTGATCGGGATCCGGCCATGCGCAGCTGGGGCAATCGAAGCCGCCTTTTTGATTGATCTGCAACAGTGCCTGCGTGCCGCGGACCGCGTGGGCCTGGCAATAAATTTGCTGCAAGGAAGAGGCCACCGCTGCGGCACCCACCGCCTGATCCTTGGGTTCCGAAAGTCTCAAGTCGCCCAGTTTGCGGGGCGGTTCGGCGTCGGCAAGTGAGGGCTTTTCTGGGTTGGATGCCATGAGCGCATTCTAGCCAATCAGGCGTTCGGGGCAACTGTAGATATTGTAGGAATTGTCGCGGACAAATCCCAGCAGGGTGACGTGAAAATCATTCGCCAGGGTGACGGCCAGACTGGATGGCGCACCCACGCCGGCGATGATGGGAATTCGTGCCATCAATGCCTTTTGCACGATTTCATAACTCATCCGGCCGCTGACGCAAAGAATCAAACCCGGTGCGGGAATGATGCCCGATTGCAGTGCCGCGCCAACAACCTTGTCGAGCGCATTGTGACGTCCGATGTCCTCGCGAATCACCCGCAGCTCTCCGATAAAAGAAAAAAGTGCCGACGCATGCAACCCGCCGGTTTTTTGAAAAGTTGGCTGGGAGGTCCGCATAATCTGCGGCAGTTGATGTATCAATGCGCGGTTGATTTTTGTATCGTCGCGAATTTCCAACGATGCGGGCAACGACAAACTGGCGAGCGAGTTTTTTCCACAAACGCCGCAACTCGAATGGGTGGTGAAATTCCGTTGGTGACTTTCCGGGTCATACGTTAAACCGTCGCGCAGATGCACGATGATCCGGGTCGGCGGTTTGTTCTTGTCTCCATCCAAAAATTCCCACGAGGTGATGTCGGCGGCCTCGGCGATGATCCCTTCGGAAAATAGGAATCCGAAAATCATGTCGGCATCATGCCCCGGTGTGCGCATCGTCAAAGTCAATGCCCTGCTCACCCGCTGCCCAGCTCGTTCGTAGTTCAGTACAATCTCCAGCGGGTCTTCGATCGCGAGAAAATCTTCCTCCGGAGGCAGCATGGCATTGCCATCGACCCGCTGTTTCAGCACGCCGACAGAGCTGCGCCGATCCGCCCCTTGCGGTGTTGGCAAAGATGGATTTACTTTCATGGCTTGATCGTGCGGACCGAACTTTCCCCGCTTGGCCCGCGCGCTTGCTTTCAGAAATGAATGGCGTGTCCTTCCGCCGCGAGGGTGGCCTCGTGGATCACCTCCGACATGGTCGGGTGGGCGTGAATCGTCGCGTGAATGTCTTCCGCCGTGAGTTCCTGATCGAGCGCCAGTCCCATCTCGGCGATCAGCTCGGTGGCGTTTTCACCGATGATGTGGGCACCCAACAACTCGCCGTGTTCCTTGCCGAAAAGAAGTTTGGCAAATCCTTCCGGTTCACCCGAAGCGATGGCCTTGCCGATTGCGGCGAAAGGAATTCGTCCGACCTTGTATTCGATGCCCGCTTCCTTGAGCGCGCGCTCGGTTTTTCCGACCGACGCGACCTGCGGATGGCAGTAGGTGCAGCCGGGGAAGTTGGTGATTTGCCGCGGTTTGTATCCTTCAATGTACAATCCTTCCACGGCTTGCACGGCTTCGAATGAGGCGGTATGCGCCAGCCACGGTGGACCTGTGATGTCACCTGCGGCATAGACACCGGGAATCGATGTCTGGTAACGGGCGTCGACGACAATATATCCACGGTCGCTCAGGGCGGGCTGCACACCGCCGGGAAGCACCGGCTGCACGCCGATGGCAACCAGGCAGACATCGGCGCTGATCGTTTCGGTCGCCTTCGGTCCCTCGACGGAAATTTCCACGTGCGTCCCGCAATCCTTGGTCGCAGTGACCTTGGTGTTCGTCAGGCAGCGCACGCCCTGTTTGATGAAGGATTTTTCCAGAGCCTCGCCGATATCATCATCCTCGACCGGCAGCATGCGCGGCAGCATTTCCACGACCGTGACCTTGGTGCCGAAGGCGTTGTAGATGTAGGCGAATTCCACGCCGATCGCACCGGCGCCGATGATCACCATCGACTTCGGTTGCTGCGGCAGCACCATCGCTTCCTTTGAGCCGATGACCGTTGTGCCGTTGAAGGGCAGGGGAGGCAGCGGCCGCGACTTGCAGCCGGTGGCGATCAGAACGTGGGTGCTGTCGAGGTTTTGTTTGGTTCCATCCGCGATGGTGACTTCGACTTTCCCGGTGCCGGCAATCGAACCGAAACCACGGATGTAATCGACCTTGTTTTTCTTCAACAAGTATTCGATGCCGCCGGCCAGTTTGTCCGAAACTTTTCGCGAACGGTTGACCACCGAACCCCAGTCGTAGCTCAGGCCCTGGATGGTGAAACCGAACTCGGCGGCGCGATGGGCGAGCGTGTGGTAGAGTTCTGCGTTTTTCAGCAATGCCTTGGTGGGGATGCAACCCCAGTTCAGGCAGGTGCCACCGGCGCGGTCGGCTTCGACCACGGCGACTTTTTTGCCGAGTTGTGCGGCGCGGATTGCGGCAACGTAGCCCGCAGGGCCGCCGCCAATGACGATGAGATCGTATGCCATGATGAAGTAGGTATGTTGGTTCGGCGGGTAAAATGCAGTGATCCCGGGGGAATGTCAAAACTTCGAGGACACAAAGTGGAAGAAATTTTCGCGAGTGCTGAAATCGGTTGTTTTCATTCCTGAAGCGCGGCGTTACGATCCGCTCATGTTTTCAGCAGGCGAGCAGTATTGCATGTTGCGGCGTGTGAATTTTGCGGACACCGACATGAGTGGTCGGGTTCACTTCACGGCGCTGCTGCGCTATGTGGAGGAAGCCGAGCACGAATGGTTGCGCGGCAAAGGCATTGCCGTCGGATCTAAAAACGGCGACTGGCCGCGGGTGCATGTCGATTGCGACTATCGCGCACCGCTGGCCTTCGGAGACGATGTCGAGGTGTCGCTGGTGGTCGGCGGCATGGGCAGGACTTCGGTGCGCTATGACTTCGCGCTGAAAAAAAATGGCGTAGTATGCGCGGAGGGCGGCATGGTCATTGTTCGCGCGGGTGGACTTGCTGTGGTCGATGCCGCGGAGTGACTCGACGCTATTTCGCCCCGCCGATTTTTTCGCTTTTTTGTAGCCCGCCGGCGATTGCCGCAAATGTGACAAATTCGCTGCAACATTTTTCTTGAATAAGTAGGGGTGGCCATACGATGTATTAGAACTTCTGTCCCGTCAATCTTGCCGACATTGACTTTTCGAAATGCGGCGGTACCAGTATATGGTTCCAAAGTCAGGTGGACATAGATTTCATCAAGCCCGGCACGGAAAACGATGACAAACCGATGGAACTCGCCGCAGCCAAAGAGGACACGGAAGGAGAAGTGGTCAACGTCAACTGGGACGACGATGACAACAGCTAGGGTGACGGCGGGCACGGGATACTCGTCTTCAAGAACGATTACGACGACCGCGCCGCCAATCCGAACGAGGACGACATGATCCAACTCAAACTTCGTTCCATCGGAGTTGGTTACAAAGCACGGTTGAAATACGACAACTCATTCATGAAAATCTGGCGCAATGATGATCGAACGAACGAGGTAGTAAGCGAGGAAACGGAAATCGAGCTGGCTGGCGACCAGACTGTCTATCTGGAAGGCAAGAAACTGACTGCGGCGGAAACTCCCCAAGTGATTGAGATGCAAATCAAGCTCGGCAGCGGTAGTTATGTCGCGGGCGACTGCGTCAAGCTGCACGTCGCCACGCCAGTTGTGACTCTGTTTTCCAAGCACCTACCAACCGAAGGCAACGGTTCAAGGAATTTAGCCGAGCAACTGCACAAGAAGAAATACCTTGGTGCCCGCCGCAGGGATGACCGCAACAATACCGTCATTCTGAAAGGAAAAGACCAGCAAGGCAAGGTGCTGTGGTATTCCATCGACATGTTTGATCTATTTGAATTTTCTGAAGGGCATCCTCGAAGCAATAAACCAAAGATCACGGTTCGTTCACCCCATCTGGACAAGGAACTGAAAATGGCCTTGAGCCTTGAGGGTGCCCACGTGTATTGCAATGGTCACTCGAACTTCGGACTGGGGCCGAATTTCACTCCCAATGATACTAGCACGACCACGCTAGACGACTACTGCAATCTGCCGGGTGGTCCACTTGGCGGGGTGACTGGAATTATCCTCAACTCCGATGACCCGCGAGATGCCGACTTCGGCGGTAATCCGATGTTAAACCCTGACCATGGAGGGGAGGACTTTGCACTGCGACCACAGGACATTGTTCCGCAGGTGACGAACTACAAGGTCCCTGTGCCTAACGTGCTCAAGTTCAATGGAACTCAAGTCAATGGCGCTGTCCTCGCCGTGGGATCCATCCTGACTCCGCAACCGCCGCTGGCGGACGGCACAATCTATCACTACGAGCAGAATGGAGAGCATCAAAATTATGTCACCGTGGTGAAATCGTCCGGAGACAAACCCATCCTGCGCTACAAATCCTGCTTCATGGCAGGCTGCAACACCGGCAGAGCCTTTTCGCAAACGCTTAACCACGGGGTCCTAATTTATACCATGGATGAAAGCTACGCAGTAACCGGAGGGGCTGATGCACAAATCGATAACGATTACCATACGGACGATTACTCATGGGACATCACTCACCATGTCAGGCTGCTAACCGAGGGTAAGACATGGCAAGAGATCGTGACTTTCTTGAACCAGAACCAGTATTTCAAGGCTCCGCGCACATCTCCTGAAACACCCGACAACTTCAAATTCAAAACATACTAACATCAAATCAACAGATCATGAAATCAATCGCACACGTCACAAGTCTTTGCATAACACTCATGCTTGCTCTCTCGTTCACCCATGCTGCGGTGCCAAGGCCAGCATTTTACCCCTCAACACCATCCATATCGAAGGCTACAGAAGAATACACACTAGCGGATGTGCTCGGAGTTCTTTCAACGATTTTCGATCAATTGCCCGCAAATCACCCCTACATGGTTGAAAAAAAATACAAAGATTGGTTTAACAAAAAGTGGCCCGGTGCTAAAGACCCCACTAAGATCGACGAGCTAATCCAGGGTATCTTAGATGCCGCTTCCGTGCATTTGCCTTATACGAATCCCAAGGACGATAGCAAAAAAACCAGTATAACTTGGAAAAATGTCAGTTTCATGATGAACCAGGTTATGGACTTGAAAGACCCAGTGAAGGTGGACACACTGCTACGGATACTGGCCGCGCAAACCGATGTGATCAAAAAGACCCGCATGCGTGCTTTTGCGGCAAGGGAGTTTTTCGGGTACCTTGATCCCCGCCTGTTAGCATTATACATAGAGATGCTTGATGACGCTACGGCTTATACCGAAAAACATGCCATGTCTGAAAATACGTCGCGGCCTACGTCCACCATCCGCAGGGATGCCCGTGGCAGAATCCTCTGGGCATTAAATAAGGTCCTTGACATGAATGTTGACGAAGCTCCGTTTGAGATCGCTGACGAGGCAGCCGGATGCGCCGCACTGAAAACCTGGCTGACTGACAATTGGGCGCAAGTCGTCGCCAAATGCGCGGAAACCAAAGCAGACCCTACGTGGATAGGCGCTCTTCCTGAGTCAATCAGCAACTTTGATGTCAGATACTAATGGCAATGGCGCACTGAGGCCAGCGCGAGGGATCAACCACTCCATGGCAGCTTGCAGACAAACTATCGTCATAAACAAATATCATGAAAACCATAACACGAGTCACTAGTCTTTGCATCGCACTTATCCTTACTTCCTCATTAGCCCATGCTGATGTGCCTAGACCAGCGTTCTTCCCATCGACTCCACCCGCCTCAAAAGCCACCGCAGAATACAAAATTACCGACGTCCTCGGCATCCTCTCTACTGCCTCCGATCAATTGCCCGCTAATCATCCCTACATAGCTGAGAAAAAATACAATGAATGGTATCACAAAAAATGGCCAAGTGCCAAAGACCCCGCCAAGATTGACGAGTTGATTCAAGGCATTTTGGATGCCGCTTCCGTGCATTTGCCCTATACGAATCCCAAGGACGATAGCAAAAAATTCAGTTCCACTTGGAATAATGTTAGTTTCTTGATGAACGAAATCATGGACTTGGAAGACTCTGTGAAAGTGGATACACTCTTGCGCATACTGGCAGCACAAACGGATGCCACGAAAAAAACCCGCATGCGCGATTATGCAGCTTGGGAGTTTTTCGGGTATCTTGATCCCCGCCTGCTAGCATTGTTCAAAGAGATGCTTGATGACGCTACCGCCTACACCGAAAAACATGCCATGTCGGAAAATACGTCGCGGCCTTCATCCACCATCCGCAGGGATGCCCGTGGCAGAATCCTCTGGGCATTGAATAAGGTCCTTGACATGAACGTTGACGAAGCTCCGTTTGAGATCGCGGACGAGGAAGCCGGATGCGCCGCGCTGAAAACCTGGCTGACAGACAATTGGGCTCAAGTCGTCGCCAAATGCGCGGAAACCAAAGCAGACCCCACATGGGTGAGTGCTATTCCTACGTCCCAAAGTAGCTTTGATGTCAAATACTGATGGCAATGGCGCATTGAGGCCAGAGCGAGGGATGAATTGACAACCATGCAATCAAACGCCTGACAACTACGCACTCGAATCGGGCTTGGGACACAGGCACATCGACACTACATGCTCAAGTCTCGCGACAATATGCTCCGTTGCGGTGCTTTAGATAGAATGACTCCAGATACGAGCAGAATAGTGTAGGTGCAATGGCAATAGACTGCAAGATCATGATTTACCGATAGAGGTTGACAGTCTCCAGTCATTTCTCCCCGCCGATTTTTTTCGGTTCCCCGGCGCCTTCGATCATCATCCATGCCTGATCTCCTTCAAGATCCTGACGCCAGAAAACGCGGTGTTTGTCCGGGGCGATTTGATGCGCGCAAAGTCCATCGCACGGCGATCCATCATAGAGGATTTTCGCCGATGCCAGCGCGGTTTTCATGATCTCGAATGATTTCGCCAAGTCCGGATGCTCGTCGGTGCTGTCTTTTGTGTAGAGCGGTTTTGCGGGTGCATTGCATTGGATCACCGCTCCCATGTGCCTGCCGTGGGTGATGGCGAAAACCAGATTGCCGCAGGGGGCGATCTCGCGCACCACCATGCCGCCGGAATTTCCCACGTCGGTATTCATCAAGGACAGCGGTGCGATTCGACAACCGGAAAAGGTGCCCGCCCGATCGATTTCCGGATCATCGGCCTCGCTGGAGAAATTCCCCTCCCACAGATCGCAATTGCTGGCGATGAACATGCGACCACTGGCATCGGTTTGCGGTGCGGAAAACGGGTCATTGCGACGGCAGAACACGCTGGCGAAGCGTTTCTTGCCCGGCAGCAGGGCCGACAGGGTCTGATCGGGGTCATCCTGCTCACTGCCCAAGGCAAAGATCGTGCCCGCCGGCGCGGAGCTGTTTCCCTTGGTGCAACTGATGTCGGTGACTATGTATCCTTCGTCATACGCGGTGATGTTTTTCACGTCCTTGTCGCCCTCTTTCCATTGCCACAAGGCCCCCAGGGAGGAGATCAACACTTCTCCCTTGGGTGCGATGGCGATGGAATCGACCGCTGCTTCGGCGAGGGTTTTCCCCAGGCTAACGGTTTTCGACTGATGCGAAACCGCATCGATGACAATCAGCTTGCCGAACCCTTCCATGGGGATCAGGAAAATTTTGTCGCCTTGGTTGGAAAAGACGGCCTGCCCGCTGAATGCCTGGCTTGCCTGGAGCAAAACCAGGCTGATCATGATGCATGTTGTTTTCATAGAGTTGTGTGTGAAGTTCAGCCGAAACTGCTCCCCGCCGGAAAGACCATGTTCAACAGCAGGGTTAGAAAAAAATTGCAGATCAGGATCAGCAGCGAGGAATAGACCATCGCCCGGGTGGTGCCCCTGCCAACCCCCGCCGCGCCCTGTGAGGCGGTCAAGCCCTGATGACAGGAAACAATGATGATGATCAAACCGAAGACCAGGCCTTTGATCAGTGCGATGGAAATATCCGTTAGATCAGTGAAATTTCCCATCTGGTATTTCCAATAGGCTTCGCCAATGCCGAATGCATGAATGCCGACAATGTTTGCCGCCATGATGCCGAACGCGGCGGATTCTCCGATCAACAGGGGGATCGCGATCAGCATCGCAAAAAGCCGTGGCGTGACCAGGTAATCGACGGGATGCACGTTCATCACCCGCAGGGCGTCGATCTGCTCGGTGACTTTCATCGTGCCGATTTCCGCCGCGATCGACGCGCCGACGCGGCCCGACAGCATGAGCCCGGTGACCACTGGTCCCAGTTCGCGCAGCATGGCGACGCTGACCAGTGCGCCACCCATTGTTTCCATACCGAATTTGGAAAACTGGAACAACGACTGCGCGGTCAGCACCGCCCCGGTGAACGCACCGGTAACCATCACCACCGGTTGCGAACGATAGCCGATCTCGGCGATTTGCTGGAAGATGAGCCGGATGCGTTTCTTGCCGAAAAAGACCGATTCAATAGCATTGCCGGCCAGCACCGTCAACTCGCCGAGATAGCCGAGAAATGCCAGGAACAACTGGCCGACGATGGAGAAGACGATCACGCGGAGAATGTGGCAGTTTTGGAATGCAAAGAAAAGAACGGATTTTGCCGCCGCTCTGTTTCAATAATCCGCAACCGGCGAGTTGGCTCGCATTTCGGTTGCTGGCGGCACTTCAGTGCGCAACTTGGCAATCTCTCCGCAAGTAGACTGCCATTTTTCTTCAGACCACTCCAGCGGAGCCTGCAGCTTTTCCCGAAAGCGCTCGATCCTTTTCAGAGCATCATCCACCGTCGGGCGCGGCAAGTCCTGCAGCGCCTCCAACGCCTCGTCGGCGCTGTCGATCTGATGACAGATCAGCGCGATGTCGTTGCCGGCGTGGATCGCTTGTTTGACATCGCTGCCACGGCCATAGGCCTTGCCGATGGCGCTCATGTCGAGGTCGTCGGTGATGACCAAATGATGATCAAAGCCCAGTTGATTCCGCAAAAAACCATTGATGATTTTTCCGGAAAGTGACGCCGGGTGTTCGTCGTCGATCAGCGGGAATCGAACATGGCTGGTCATCACCGCATCCAGTTCCGGCATCAGCGCGGTGTAGGGGAGTATGTCGTTCTTCAGCAGCGCGGCGATGTCCACCTGCGCCACTGGAAGATCGTGATGCGGGTCGCTGGTCGCCAGACCGCATGAGGGAAAATGTTTGGCGCAGGACAGCAGGCCGCGTTTTCTCATCCAGCGGTTCCACATGCCGGCGTGGCTGATGATGTTTTGCGGGTCATCTCCCCAGCACCGCTCGCGCAGCGCGTTTTGGAGACCGGGAAAATGATCGATGTCGAGCACGGGTGCGAAGTTCAGATTGCAGCCCAGCAACCGCAGCAGGTCCGCCGTCAGCGCGCCTGCCCGGGCGATCAGCAATGGATTGCCGGTGGCGGCCAGGTCAACTGCCGACGGACACGCGGGAGCGATATCCTTGGTGCGGCTGACCCGTCCGCCTTCCTGATCGATGGCGATGATCACCTCATGAGAAAGCAGCGAACGCAGCTCGTCGGTGAGCTGGCGGGTCTGCCGCGCATCCACGATGTTCCGGGTGAATAAAATGAAGCCCGACGGCTGGATGCGCCTGTAGAATTCCGCTTCCGCAGAGCTGAGATTCGGGCCCGCCACACCGAGCATGAGCAATTGTCCGTGCATGTTAAAAATTTGTTAGAAAAGCGGGATTTGCGGGTCTTGGAATCCGCTCTTCGGCATCGGCGCGCCGATTTTTTGATAGGCGGACCCCATCGCCACTCTGCCGCGTGGCGTGCGCTGCAGGAAACCCTGCATGACGAGAAATGGCTCGTGCACTTCTTCAAGAGTGGAGGCATCCTCGCCTACAGCCACGGCCAGCGAACTCAGGCCCACCGGCCCGCCATTGAATTTGTAAATGATCGCCTCAAGAATGCGCTTGTCCATTTCGTCGAGCCCGTCCCGGTCGATTTCGATCATTGTCAACGCCGCATGTGCCGTGGATTCGTCAATGCGCGAATCCGCCCTGACTTGTGCATAATCGCGCACCCAGCGCAGCAGAGAGTTGGCCACCCGCGGGGTGCCGCGCGAGCGCGCGGCGATTTCCAAAGCGCCCTGCGCGTCGATCTCGACATCCAGCAATCCGGCTGATCGTTTGATGATCTCCGCAAGTTCCTCCTTGGTGTAGTAGTCCAGGCGGTTGAGAATGCCGAAGCGCGAGCGCAGCGGAGCGGTCAGCATGCCCGAGCGGGTGGTCGCGCCAACCAGGGTGAAACGCGGCAGGTTCAGTTGGATCGAGCGCGCCGAGGGGCCGGAGTCGATGATGATGTCGAGCCGGAAATCCTCCATCGCCGGATAGAGATATTCTTCGATCGCCGGATGCAGGCGGTGGATTTCATCGATGAACAGGATGTCGCCCTTCTGCAAATTTGTTAGTATGCCGGCAAGGTCGCCTGCCTTTTCAATCTGCGGTCCGGAAGTGGTGTGGAGCGTGCTTCCCACGGCCTGCGAAACGATGTTTGCCAGGGTGGTTTTGCCCAATCCGGGAGGGCCGGAAAGCAATACATGGGTGAGCACGTCGCCGCGGAGCTTTGCGGCATCGACCATGAGAATCAAACGCTCCTTGACTTTTTCCTGGCCGATGAATTCAGAAAACGCCGGCGGACGCAACGACACATCAAACGGTGTCTGCGGGGCGGTGGATGTCTGTTGGTAGAAATTTTCCGGCATCGGCAGTGGGTGGCGGGGTGCAGCGATTCCACCACAGTTTCGAATGAATTGGCAGGCAAATTTTTCGCCACTACCATTTTATTGCAAATGTCCACCTCACTGCATCCGTTCGGCACTGCGCCAGGCAAGTGGCGTATCGGATTACGGCGAATCGCGGCTTTCATCGGCACCTGTTTCCACTTCCTTTCGCAGGCTGTAGATTACCTTGACGACATCCGGATGCTCGCCACCGCCGGGGTCGTATTGCTTGCATGCCTTGTTCCAGCGGGAGGAAATGTTTTCTGAATGCTCCCCGGCATCGGCAACCGCCAGCACAACAACCAACTCCCCCTCGCCACGAATCGTCAAGCTGTTGTCTTCGGTGGTCACCGATGATTCAAAAGGAACCAGCCACAGGGACGTGGCGCAAGTTCCCGTTCCAAGCATTTGACCCGGTCCGACAACTTTCCCTTGTTGCAGCGTGGCCCTGACATCGAGAAAGCCTGTTTGGTCGCATGTCATTTGGTGAATCAATAATTTCGTGCCTTGATGATAAAAAGTCGCGGCACTGAAGGCCCTGCCGTTTTCCTGGCTGAAGGCAGTGACGATGTTTTCTCGCGGTTGTTGCCACAAGCCCTGTCCGGCTGGCGTACCAGCAACGGGGATTCGTTCCACCACACAAGACGCGACAGTGTTCCAGACTTCGCTTTTTCCGGTTTCAAATCGGATCGACAAGCACCGCAAGCCCCCGTCGAGCAAAACGCGTGTTTGTCGGTTGATCTGCATCACTTGTCCACTAGCCGCTTTTCCCGCCGTTGACACGGAATCCTCATGCCGCTTGCACGCGGCGGATAAAATGACCAGTGGGACAATGAAGCGAACCATCAGTTTGAACATCTCTTGTCAGGGAACACCAATTACATTCGAAACGCAACTACTAAATTCATAGTAGAATCAAAGCCCGGGTGGACGTGGTTTCCGGTTTCGGGGTGATTGCATGCATTTCCCGTTCGGTTCGGAGTCATTTCATGGGGGCAAAGGCCGGATTTTTTTGCAAGACACCCCTTGATGCAGCAAGGTTTCCGGGTGATGTTTGGGAAAATGTAAAAAAATGTGACGAAAATGATTGACGAATTTTGCAAATCCGCTAACTTCCCCCCCGCCGCGGTGAAGTGCCCGGCACGTGAGAGACTCTCCAGTTGATCGCGACT
>CAMAQB010000073.1 GCA_945860285.1 Akkermansia muciniphila
GCGGCAAGGCCCCATACTAACCGTTAGATTTCCTGATATACATTAATTTCAGAAATTAGTGAAAATCAACTACCAAATCAAGTGTTAGCTCGACCTGAAAGTCCACATATTGATTTTGAGCGGAATTTTAAGTCAGACAGACTGCTAGCAGCCACAATAAGCCAGTTGGCCCAGGGGCGCTCTTGTTGGAACGTTTCAATTTCGTAGGGTACGAGAAGAATCATGATGCTGAATTTGTGAAAGTAGGGGTCAGTCAGCCGCTGCCCCTCCGGATCAGGTGCTGTGCAAAAAGCGTCGCTGGGCCTCTGCTTCCGGATTGTGGGGCTTGTCGGCATTTTCCTCTTTGGTATCGGCGAGCAGTTCTTCGCGGAACTTGGCGACGATCGCTTCCACCGGCCAGGAACTGGCTTCGCCGAAGGCGCAAATCGTGCGTCCGTCGATCTGATAGGCCACGCTTTCCAAGGTGCTGATGTCTTGCGGGGACGCATCGCCGCTGACCAGACGGTCGGTGATTTTTTTCATCCACATGCTGCCTTCGCGGCAGGGGGTGCATTGACCACAGGACTCGTGGGCGTAGAAGGCATTAAGGTTGTTGAGGACCCACGAGATTTTGCGGGTGTCGTCGATCACAATCACTCCGCCCGAACCGGCCATTGAGCCACAGGCGGCGAGGCTGTCGAAGTCCATCGGGATGTCCCAGAACGAAAGCTCGCGTGTGCTGCCGTCGGCATTTTTGATCTTGAATGATTCGTCGCAGCGCAGAATTTTCGATGAGGAACCACCGGGGATCACTGCCTTCAGTGTCCGCCCGTCTTTGGGGCCGCCGCAGACGTCGTATAACAACTCGCGCATGGTGAGTTTGCCGACCTCCACTTCGAAATAGCCGGGGAATTTCACATCGCCCGACACGCAGAGAATGCGGGTGCCCGTGTTCTTGGCGGTGCCGAGCTTGGCGTATTCCTCGCCGCCGCGCTGGATGATGTGCACGACGTGGCACAGCGACTCGACATTGTTCACGATGGTCGGACACATGTAGAGACCGAGAGCTGCGGGAAAGTACGGCGGCTTGATGCGCGGGTAGGGACGTTTTCCTTCGAGCGATTCGATCAGGCCGGTTTCCTCGCCACAGATGTAGGCTCCGGCACCGCGGTGCACGTAGATTTCCAGATCGAAACCGGTACCCAATATGTTAGAGCCAACAAAATTTCTGGCCCTTGCTTCCTCGATTGCGGTTTCGACAATCCGCGCCGCGGCGGGGAACTCCTCGCGGATGTAGATATAGGCCACATGGGCGCCGACCGCGAACGCCGAGATCACCATGCCCTCGATAAGCTGGTGCGGGTCCTGGTGCAGGATGTAGCGGTCCTTGAAGGTGCCGGGCTCCGACTCATCGCCATTGCAGATCAGATAAACCGGCTTGGTATTGTTGGGTGGAATGAAGGTCCACTTCATGCCCGTTGGGAAGCCCGCGCCGCCGCGTCCACGAAGGCCTGATTTCTTCACTTCCTCGGTGATGTCCTTCGGTGCCATGCCGATCGCCTTGCGCAACTGTTGATAGCCGCCGTCATTAAGATAGCAGTCGATCGACGGATCATAACCCGCGCGGTCGACGTTCTTGAAGATCATGCGGTATTCGCGGGTGTGTGGTTCTTTGCCGGGAAGGTAAGTGATCATGATGTTAGGTTGGAAGGGCGAATGTTGGAAAAGTTCAGGACAGCGTGGGGACTTTGATGATGTTGACTCCGTAGGGGACGAATCGCTCGAAGTCTTTGATATTGCGGGTGGCGATGGATTGACGGGAGCAAAAGGCGGCGGCAGCGATCATGCAATCAGCATGTGATCCTCGTTTGCGTCCGGTTTTGTGAAAAAGGCGAGAAGCGAACTCCGCTTGGTCTGCGGTGAAGGGGTGAATGCCACCGCGGAGAATCGCGTGAATTGCGTCCTTTTGTTCCTTGGAATGCGGGCCGTTGCAAAACTCCGACCAAGTGACGGCGGATGCTGAGAGAGGGGTATTGTTTTTCAACCATCCGCGAACCATCGCCACCTGCGGGGAATGGCAGGTGACGAGGTCAATCAGTAGGTTGGTGTCCAGGTGTATCACGATTCCCACCAATATTTGCGCTCTTCCCGCTCAGCTTTCAGATCAGCGCGGAATTGGTCAGCTTCATCGGCAACGAGACCGCCACCTTGTTGGAGCCAATTCAGGGCCTGTAAGGGGTCCATGGCATGTTCTTCCTTATCAGCTTTCTCCTTAAGCTGACGCACGGCGCGGCGCATCACCTCCGACTTCGAGATGCTCCATTTTTCACTCAATTCCTTGATCGATTGGACAGTCCAAGCGTCCAAAGCCATACTAGTTCTTGTTAGTGAGTAACTCATGCGGTAATTATGTGGTAATTCAGGAAAAAGTCAACGAAAAATTTCAAGTAGGATATTTTTCGAGCAAAGCCTGTGCCTTCTCCGGGGTGATGCCTTCATGGAAATCATCATTGACCAGGCAAACCGGTGTCGTGCCGCAGCAGGCGAGACACTCGGCGAACTCGACGGAATAACTTCCGCAAGGCGAAACGCTCACCGGATGATGGTGCGAATCGGAATGCGAGCGGTCGATGCCTGTGAGTTCGCAGAGTTTGTCCATCAACTCGTAGGAACCACCCATCGCACAGGACAGCGTGCGGCAGACGCGGATGTGATGTTTCCCAGGTGACGACTGGCGGAAGCCTGGATAGAAACTCACCACTTCCAACACCTTGATTGGTTCGATGCCGATCGCTCCAGCCACCCAGTCGATCGCGGCGGCGGAAATGAATCCATGATGATGCTGGATATAATGCAACAGCGGCAGCACCGCCGAGCGTTTCTGGTTGTCCGGAAATTGCGCGAGGCGTTTCACCGCTTCGGCTTCAAGTTCCGCGGTGACCGTGAATGGCGCGAAATATTTCGTTCCCGGCGTTTCAGCCGAGGCGATGTTTTGATCGAGAGAGGACATGGATGGATTGGCTATGTTGGAATTCAGCGGTCGCACTCGCCCATCACGAAGTCGAGCGAACCAAGGATGGCGGGGATGTCGGAAACCATGTGGCCGGGAAGCAGTTTCGAGACGATGGCAAGGTTGCAGAACGAGGGGCTGCGGATCTTCAGGCGATGAGGCACGCCCCCGCCTTTGGAGTGGATGTAAAATCCAAGCTCGCCCTTGGGATTTTCGTGGCCGAAATACACCTCACCCTCAGGGGCACTGATCCCTTGGGTGGCGACGATGAAGTGATGGATGAGTTCCTCCATCGACATCAGCACGCGTTCTTTGTCAGGCAGGATCGATTTGCTGTCGGCCAGATTCACCGGGCCGGTCGGCATGGAATCCAACACCTGGCGACAGATGCGGATCGACTGACGCATTTCCTCCATGCGGATTTGATAGCGGGCGTAACAGTCGCCCTCCTCGGCAATGGGGATATCGAAATCGTATTTTTCATAACCGAGATACGGACGGTCCCTGCGCAGGTCGCGGCTGACACCGGATGCACGGAGGTTCGGTCCCGTCATGCCCCAGGAAATCGCGGCTTCTTTTGAAATCACGCCGATGTCCGCCATGCGGTCGATGAAAATCTTGTTGCGGTCGAGCAAGGTTGCGATTTCATCGATGGCGATCGAGCATTCATCGAGAAATGTCCGAACCGCCTTCTCAAAACCGGGGGGCATGTCGCGCAGTTGACCGCCGACGCGGGTGTAGGAAGTGGTGAACCGGGCTCCGGTGAGTTGCTCACAGAGGTTGTAGACTTTCTCGCGTTCGGTGAAGGTGTAGAGGAAAACGGTCATCGCGCCCACGTCCATCGCGCAGACCCCCACACCCAGCATGTGTGCGGAGATGCGCGCCAGTTCGCAGCACAGCACGCGCAATGCCTGACCGCGCGGCGGCAACTCCCAGCCCATCAGTTTTTCGACGGCGCAGGCATACGCCACGTTGTTCGCAAGTGGCGCAAGGTAGTCGAGTCTGTCGGTGTAAGGCACAAATTGGTTGTAGTGCATGTTCTCGGCGATCTTTTCGTCGCCGCGATGCAAAAATCCCACATCGGGTTCGGCGCTGATGATCGTTTCGCCGTCGAGTTCCAGAATCAGCCGGAGTACGCCGTGCGTGGCCGGATGCGAGGGACCCATGTTCAGCGTCATCCGCTCGCCGTGGAGGTCGGATGTCTCCGCGTGGTAGTCATCGTAACCCTGCTTAGCCTTGGTTTCGGTATCGGGTGCCTGGTATTCGGATTTCATTCGAGGAAATGTTGAGTTGCGGGAGGGAAATTTTTCAACGCACGTCGTTCAATAACTTCATCAGCGGTTCGGGCCACACGCCGAAGAGCAGAATGGCCGCAGTGAGAAAAGTCAGCGCGAAGGTGAAAACAGAGGTGGGGTCGAAGGGGATCGGCTCTTTGTGGTTTGGAGAGTTCCACCAGATGGCGCGGAGAATTTTGAAGTAGTAATAAAATCCGGCGGCTGCGGTGATTGCGGCGATGACCGCCGGTACCCACATTTGCGAGGCAAGGGCTGCTTGAAAGACGAAAAATTTGCCGACGAACCCGACGGTCAGAGGCACTCCCGCCAGCGAAGCCATGATGATCGTGGTGGTCACTGCCAGGATCGGATTGCGCTTGCTGAGGCCGTCGAGCGCATCGATGTTCTCCGAACCGCTTTGCACGCGCAGCAGGCTGAGGATGAAAAACGCGGCCAGCGTCATGATCAGATAACCGGCGAGGTAGAATCCGACAATCTGCGCGGACGACAGGGCATCGGCATCGTCGCGGTTCGCCGCGACTGCAAGCAGGATGAAGCCGGCATTGGCGATCGAAGAGTAGGCGAGCAAGCGCTTGAAATTGTTCTGCGGAATGGCACCAAAGTTGCCGACGATCAGAGTCAGACAGGACAGTATGACCAGGGCGGAGAAAATTTTTCCGGCATGGGGACTGTGCGAGAACGGTGCGATGAAACTTATCAGTGCCATGAAGCCGGCAGCCTTGGAGCCGACCGAAAGAAAGGCCGTTGTCGGTGTCGGCGCGCCCTGATAAACATCGGGGATCCAGAAATGCATTGGTGCGGCCCCGATTTTGAAACCCAGCGCGATGATTACCAGCGCCACGCCGAAGAGCAGGGGAGTTCCCGCAGTACTTTCGAAGCCGGCGGACAGGGTGATTTGTGCCAGATCCATCGATCCGCAGGCGCCGTAAATCCAGGCGATGCCGTAAACCAGAAAGCCCGTCGACAGGGCACCGAGAATCAAATACTTCACTCCCGCCTCGAGCGAGCCGACGTTGCGTTTCATGAACGCGACCAGGATGTAGAACGTCACGGTGAGCAATTCCAGCGAGACAAACAGGAATGAAAGGTTCTTGGCGGATGCCATCCACATCATCGCGGCAGTGGCGATCACGATCAGCGAGTAGTATTCCCCCGTGCCCTCTTCGCTGCCTTTGTCCCCGGCGAAGCGGGCCATCACCGAGCGGTAATCGATCGCCAGGATCAGCGTGAAGATGGCGCTGACCAGTGCGATGATTTTGTAGAACCGGGCCGAGGCATCGAATTTGTACAAATCCCACAAAGGGTATTTTGCCCAGTTTTTTCCTTCCGATGCGAGACTCTCCGGACCAAGGGAAATGAAGGTGAGCGCAAGAACAACAACCAGCCCGATGATGGCGGAGAAACCGATCCACGTCCTGCGGGGGGCGGTGGAAAATGCCTCCGCGATGAGCAGGACAATGCCGAGGGTGACTGTGAAGGCTTCTAGGTAATATGCGGGCATGGCGGAAAATCGTTAGGTTGGACTATTGCAACAGTCGCGCGAGCAGGTTCGGATAGATGCCTACAACCAGCAGGACCGCAGCCAGCACGAAGGCGGGAATTTTATCAAAGAGGGGAATGTCGGTAGCATTCACTGTGCTGTTGACCGTGGCACCCTGGAAGGTTTTGCGGTAGGCGCGCAAAATGTACACCGCGCTGATCACCACGCCCCAGAGCGAGAGAATCGTGGCGACCTGCAGCGGGCCGAGCGGGCTGGATGGATCTCGGCCTGCGAATCCGGAGAGGAACACCATCAATTCGCCAGAAAAATTCGCGAGTCCCGGTAGTCCGAGCGAGGCCATACCCGCGATGCCGAAAAGAAACGCCAGAGCCGGCGCCGGTTTGGCGAGGCCACCGAGTTCGGCGAGGTCGAGCGTGCCGGTGCTGCGTTCGATCCGGTCGGCCAAGCCGAACAACAGGGCGATGGAGATACCGTGTGCGAACATCAAAATAGCGGCGGCGGGGATGGCGAAGATGTTTGCCTTGCCCGCTGCGCTGGATGCCACTGCTGCGGCGATGGCGAGGAAAATGTATCCCATGTGCATCACCGAGGAATGCCCCAGCATCGTGTCGAGACGCTTTTGGTTGATGGTCACCAGACCGACCCAAAGAATGTTGCCTAGCAAGAGCACCAGCAGCGGAGTGAGCCATGCATTCATGCCGATCGGCAACAGGGGAACCGCGAGTTGCAGCAGTCCGTAGAGGCCGAATTTTTTCAAAACACCTGCGTGCAACATCGCAGTGGGTGCCGGGGCGCTCGCATATGCCGGGGCCGCCCAGGAGTGAAAGGGGAACAGCGAAACCAGCGTGCCGAATCCGACGATCAGCAGCGAGGCGATGGTTTTCTGAGTGTCGGGATCGATGTCGATTTTTCCGGCCTTTTGTGCATCAAGCATCGCAAGAATGTTGTAGGTGCCCGCCTCGCGCGCCAGCCAGACCAGTCCGGCGAGCAGGATCAGGGAGCCAGCGCCGAGGTAGATGGTGATTTTCCACGCGATCTCCTTGCGACTGCCGCGACCCATCAATCCGATCATCAGAAAGGTGGGAATCAAGGCCAGTTCATGGAAGGCGTAGAAGAAAAACAGGTTGGTGGAGAGGAAGGCGCCGAGCGCGCCGGCTGCAATCAGCAAACTCGAGGCGTAATACAATTTTTCCCGCCCCTCCGGTGCCTTGCCCGTGAACGTGGCGGCGGCGGTGACGATCACCGCGAGGGCCACCATGATGGCTGAAATGCCGTTGACGAACCCAAAGGCGAGATCAATCGATGGCGAAGCCAATACCGGCACCGAGCTGGTCCAGCAGTCGCATTGCCAAGTGAAGCTTGCATAGAGGCCGATCACCAGCGTTGCAACTCCAGCCACGCGGGCGATCAGCCGGGGCGGAGCACCGAAGATGATTGCCACTGCCGCGACAAAGGGAATGAGGAAGATGAGGAATGACATGATGGAAAATGATGAGTTCGACTGCCGCTGTCTCAGAATACGATCAGATAGATGATGATCAACACTCCCAGGCCGAGGAATGCGGCGTAGTTTTGCAGATTGCCCGACTGCATGCGGCGGACCAGTTGGCCGATGCTTTGAGCGCCGCGCGAAAGACCGCCGACAAGAATTCCGTTGATCAAAAATTCATCGAAGAAATGCACGATCGCGGCGAAGGCATCCTGGAAATACTTGACCAGAATGTTGTCGTAGAGACTGTCGACGTGAAAACGATTGCGGAACAAGGGAATCAACACAGGGTCGGCGGATTTACCGCGATACATAACAAAGCCGGCTGCGAGACCGAGCACCAGCGATAGGATCGAGGCGGCCAGGACAATCCAGGGATGGTCGTGTTCGTGCGGTCGAATCGCCGAGAGAGCGCCCGCGACGTCGATGCCGCCGATCTTGGTGGCAGAGAACAACGCCATTCCCGCCAGCAAAACGAGTGGAAAGAACATCAGCGGACCAACCTCGTGGGCATGGTCGGCATTGTCACTTTTCGCCTTGCCGAGAAAAGCGACGACAACCAAACGGGTCATGTAAAAAGTCGTTAGAAATGCGACAAGCACGGCGATCGCGAAGAGCATCTTGTTGTGATGGAAGGCGGCGGACAGAATCTCCTCCTTCGACCAGAAGCCCGAAGTCACGAAAGGAACAGCGATCAATGCGGCGTAACCTAGCAGGAACGTCGTGCCGGTGATCGGCATTTTTTTCAACAATCCGCCCATTTTCCAGATGTTCTGCTCGTGGTGGCAGGCATAGATAACCGCGCCCGCACCGAGGAACAGCAGCGCCTTGAACCAGGCGTGGGTGAACAAATGGAACATGCCCGCTTCACCGGAACTCAGCCCCACCGCCATCACCATGTAGCCGAGCTGCGACAGGGTCGAATAGGCAAGGATGCGTTTGATGTCGTCCTGCTGCGTCGCCATCAGGGCCGCCGCAAGTGACGTGATTCCGCCCACCCAGGATATCACCGTGCCTGCATTGTTGGCGAAACATTCATCCCCTAACGAAAATTGCACGCGGAACAGCATGTAAACACCGGCCGCAACCATCGTGGCGGCATGGATCAATGCCGACACCGGAGTCGGACCTTCCATCGCGTCGGGCAGCCATACGTGCAGCGGCAGTTGGGCAGATTTTCCGACCGCTCCGCAGAAGACGCAGAGCAGCGCCGTCACCAGAATTCCGGTGTCGAGTCCGGCGGGAATCGCCATTTTTGCAAAGCTGAGCGTGCCGGTGATGTTCCACAACAACAGGATGCCGATCATGAATCCGAAGTCGCCGATTCGATTGGTCAGGAAGGCTTTCTTCGCGGCATCGGCTGCGCTATCCTTTTGATACCAGTGTCCAATCAGAAGGTAGGAACTGAGACCGACCAACTCCCAGAAGATGAAGGTCATGATGAAATTGTTTGCCAGCACGATGCCGGTCATCGAGAACATGAACAGCGACAATCCCGTGAAGTATCGCGCTTTCGCAGCATCCTCCTTCATGTAGGCCAGCGAAAACACATGCACCAGCATGCCCACGCCCGTCACCACGATCATCATGCCGGTGGACAGCTTGTCGAGGGTGATGCCGATATCCAGCGAGAAGTCACCGAGTTTGATCCATTGATAGGCGGCGGGGGATTCGTTTTTTCCGAGAAGGAAAAGGGCGATGAAAAACGTCACCCCCGAGCAGGCGGTGGATGTCAATGCCGCGATCGTATGTTGCTTTTGCAAGAACAGATAGTTGAGCGCCGCAATCGCGAGGGGCAGAACGAGGAGATACCAGGCGGATGACATGGGAAATGGATGAATGGTTCGGGATCAGCCTTTCAGCGTGGTGAGTTCGTCGCTGTAGATCGTTTGTCGCGAACGATAGAGCGCGACGATGATGGCAAGCCCCACTGCGACTTCAGCGGCGGCTACGGTGACGACAAAAAACACCAGCATCTGACCGTGCACGTCGGGCAGACCGTTGGCACCGGGATAAAACCGGGAAAAGGCGATCAGGGTCAGGTTCGCGGCGCTGAGCATAAGTTCAAGGCACATGAACACAATGATGATGTTGCGGCGCAATACCACCCCGGTGAGCCCGATGGCGAACAGCAGACCGGCGACAAGCAGATAGTGGTTGAGCGTGGGCATGAATGGTTCTCAGTTCGATTGTTTTTTGGAAAGCACCACGACACCGACGGTGGCGACCAGCAGCAGCACACCGAGGATTTGCAGCGGCAGGTTGTATTCGGTGAACAGGCTCAGTCCGATCAAATGAACGTCCGGGAGGGAATTGGCGGCGAGGTTTTTGGCGATTTGCGTGCCGGGTGTGAATTTCTCCGCCGCGGCAGGAAGATCGAGGGGTGGCAATGTTTTGTCGGGCGTGGTGGAAATCACGCCGATCAACTGGATCGTGAAGGCAATCACGATGCCCAGGCCGCCGATCAACGGGGCCATTTTCGGCGCGCGCTTCTTGTTGGTGTTGAGGTCGAGCAGCATGATGATGAAAATGAACAACACCATGATCGCCCCGGCGTAAACGAGGATCTGGATGATTCCGGCGAAGTAGGCGTTCAGACCGATGAACAATCCCGCCAGCCCGACGAACGATGCAACCATCGACATCGCACTGGCCACCGGGTTGCGCAGCAGCACGACCGCAGCCGCCCCGAAGAGCATGACGAAGGCAAACAACCAGAAGATAGGTGAGGGCATGACTATTTGATTTCGTTCCACTTGTTGACGAGTCCCTCGCGAACGCCGCCGATTTCATACAGCTTTTTCTTGTCGTGCACCATCTCGGCACGGCTGAGGGCGGAGATCAGGTAATCCTTGCGCAGGTAGATTGCCTGCTCCGGGCAGACTTCCTCGCACATGCCGCAGTAGATGCAGCGGATCATGTCGATGTCGAACTCCTGCGGGCGTTTCTCCACTTTCGCCCAAGGATCGGCGGAGGGGATTTCTCCCGGCACAATCCGGATCGCTTTCGGCGGACAGATGAATTCGCACAGTTGACACGAAACGCAGCGCTCGCGGCCCTGTTCATCGGTGACCAGCGTCGGTGCGCCGCGGTAGTGTTCGGGCATGTGCTCGTCCCAGCGCTGTTCGGGATATTGCATGGTGATGCCCATTCCCGAGGATGCCATGTCCTTCGCTCCCCGGGTGCGGTTGCGCAGCGAGGCAACAGCGTGTTTCATCGTCAGGAAAAATCCCTTGATAAGAGAAGCGAAATAAATGTTCTCTCCTGCATTGAGCTTAGGTCGCGTGAGTTTGACAATGGCCATGATGAAAAAATGTTAGGGGGTAATGGATAATGTTCCGGGAAAAGCATATCCGTATAGGCGTTCGAACAAAGCAAGTTTACTCTCGTTGGGCGATAGGCCGGGTGGCAGCGAATCCAAAATCATTTGCCGTGTGGTGGCAAGCATGGAGAGTCCCATGAGCAGACGCTGCTCGCAGCTGAGAGACATGAATCTCTCAAACATCCAGCGATTGATCTCCGGCGGCGTGTCTTTCACGCTGTAGCCAGTATCAGCATATCGGTCAGTTGTAGTTTCTTTGCCCATTGGTTTATATAATACTGGTCGTAGCCTGTCGAAAGGAGGTTTTTTACATCATCGATTTGTCGTGACGATTGAGTATCGCGCGCCCAGTCGAGTTTTGATAAAATCAAATCTTCCTTACTGGTGACCCAAATCGGCTCGCCCGAAACCGTGTGCCGTTGCCGTCGTGAAAATTCCAGCAATTTGTATTCCTCATTCTTGCGGATCATCACGTCAATTTTCATCATGCTTTTGAGATAAATGATATTGAAACAGCGAAAATGTCTCACCGCATCTGTTGCGGCATCCGCTGACAAGTAGTATTCAGCTTCAGGAAAAATTTCCGGCAGACGTGTGACCATAATCGGGGTGATCGCCACAACAAAAACGATATCCCTTGTCATCCGGGGCGTGGCGTAAAGATTCATCGCCATGGAACCTGTGAGCATGTAATGCATTCCCGCATTCTCCAGTTTCATGGCAACTTCAATCAATACTGTTAGTTCTTCAGGCAAAATTTGCTGTGATCAGGCGGTTTTTTTTAGTTTCGGTTCGGAAACTTTGGCGACGTAGACAATGGCGGCGGTGGTCGCGGCCAGCAGCAACGCACTGATGCAGAGAATCAACGGCGTGAAGAGTTGACGCGACCCCGAGGCAATCACCAGCGCGGCAAGGAAGACATTGATCAGGGCGGCTTCGAAGAAAATCACCCAGCCGAGTTTCATCAATTGGTCATAGCGGAAACGCGGCACCGTCCAGCGCACGAGGATGAAGAATAGAATGAAGGCGACGACCTTGGTGAGAAACACGCCGAGATGGATGAATCCGCCGATCTGAAAATCCCCGATCGCAAGATGGCTGATCCAGGAATCAAGCCCGAAGCCCGCCGACCAACCGCCGAGGAACAGAGTGACGATCAACGCAGAACCGACGACCATCGCCGCGTACTCACCCATGAAAAACATCGCGAATTTCATCGAGGAATATTCCGTGTGGTAGCCGCCGACGAGTTCCGTTTCGCATTCCGGCAGGTCGAAGGGCATGCGGTTGGTTTCCGCGAAAACCGAGATGGTGAAAATCAGGAACGAGATGAACGCCGGAATCCAGAACAGCAGTTTGCTGCCGAGCGAAAGCGCTCCTTCACCATGCCCCCAAAATGGCAGCAACAGCCATCCGTGGTCGGCCTGATATTGCACGATGTTCGATAGATTGAGTTCACCGAAATACAGCAGCACCGGGATCACCGAAAGTCCGAGGGAGATTTCGTAGGAGATCATTTGCGCGGTCGAACGCACGCCGCCGATGAACGGGAATTTCGAGTTCGATGCCCAGCCGGCCAGGGTGATGCCGTAGACCGAAAGCGAGGCGATCGAGAAAATGAACAGCGGTCCGACATTGATGTCCGCGATCACCAGTTTGACCGGAGCCATGCCCGGAAGTTTGATGTCGCTGCCAAACGGGATCACGCAAAGGGTGATCAAGGCGGGTGCCACCACCAAAGCCGGGGCCATCCAGTAAAAAGCCTTGCGCACATGGGCGGGAGTGAAGTCCTCTTTGAGGAAAAGTTTGATGCCGTCGGCCATCGGTTGCACGAGTCCGAAAAAGGAATAATCCTTCTTTGCACCAAGGAGGGTGAGGGGAATTCCGACGCGGTTCGGGCCAACCCGGTCCTGGATGATGGCCGAGAAGCGTCGCTCGAAATATACCGAGATGGGCACCAGCGGCAGAACCACCACGAATGTGAGGGTGATGATTTTGATCAGAATGGTCAGCAGCAGCGCAAGGTCCATGGTTTCAGAGGAAATGTGAGGTGTCAGCCGTTGATAATGCCTGCGGCCTTGCGGGCCCGTTCGTTTTCCAACAGCGGGATTTTGTAATTGGTCGCGACGATCGAAACGCCTTGGTCGCTGATTTTCGAAAGACTGAGTCCGTTGAACTCGCTGATCGTTTCTGCCAGAGCTTTGAAAACATGTTCGATCGTTTTGAATCCGCTTGTTTGGCCGGTGAGTGATTCCATCAGATCGCGGAGGATCTCCCAGTCATCGCGAGCGTGACCGGGAGCGAGAGTGGCTTGATTGAGACGTTGCAGTCGACCGCAGAGATTGACCATCGAGCCGCGTTTTTCGGTGAATGCCGCGGCAGGCAGAACCACGTGGGCCAGGCTGGCGGTGGGATTGGCGAGAATGTTGGCGTGAACGTGGAAGGAAAGTTTTGCGAGATCTTCGGCGCTGAATCCACCTTCGGAAAGGAGGTCTTCGCCGAGTGAAATGAGCGCCTTGATCGATCCGTTGCGAACCCCCTCGCGGATGGCGTTCAGCGATCCGGCGGGATCGGCGCTTTGCCACACCAGTCGCGCGCCGACGCTGTTCGGATTGCGGTCGGCGGCGACGAGCAATTTGTCGGCTTCACCCAAGCGCGGCACCAATGCCAGCCGGGTATCGCCGATGCTGGCAGCGATTTTTTTCGTGAGAAGAAGCTCCTCGTTGGTCATGCGGCCGGAACCAATGAGCGCCACCTGATTGGCGGGGAATTTTTTCAATTCGGTCGCAACCACGGCATTCGCTTCAGCCCATGTGGCGGATTTGTGATTGCCGTCGTCACCGCGCAACAGTGGCTCGGTGAGGCGTGCGGCGCTGTCGATGTGATGAAAGTTCAGGCGGTGCGAATCCGGCATCCAGCAGGAATTCACTTCGTCGTTCTGACGCGGGGTGATGCGGTGGATTTTGTTTTCGCGGGTCCACACGGTGATGTTGCTGCCTGTGCCGCAATTGACATCGATGGTCTTGGTCTCCTTGAGAAACCAGACGCGCATTTGAAAACGGAAGTCGTTCGATGTCAGCGCGCCTACCGGACAGATGTCGGCGGTGTTGAGCGAATAATTCGAATCGAGCAAACGACCGGGGTGCACGGTGAGCGTGGTATGCGTGCCTCGTTGGGTGAAGCCCAGCACCGGGTCGCCCGCGACTTCGTCCATGAAGCGGATACAGCGGCTGCACATGATGCAGCGCTCGTCGTCGAGCCGGATGCGCGGGCCGATGTCGACATTTTTGGGCTTTTTGACCTTGAGATCGATGAAGCGGGACATGCCCTTGCCAAATCCCACGGAAAATTCCTGAAGTCGGCACTCGCCGGCCTGGTCGCAGATCGGGCAGTCGAGCGGGTGATTGATCAACAGGAATTCCATCACTCCCTCGCGGCATTTTTCCACCAGCTCCCCGGTGGTGCGGATGCCCATGTTTTCGGCCACCGTATTCGCACAGGCGATCACCGGTCGGGGCATCCAGCCGATGTTTTCATAGCCGCTCTCATCGCGAACCGGCTCCTGACCGGGGGCGGGGCGGGGCGGCATGCCCATTTGCACCAGACACATCCGGCAATTCCCCGGCGCGGTGAGTTTCGGATGATAACAATAATGGGGTACTTCCACTTTCACCGAGCGACAGGCTTCGATCATGCGGGTGCCGCGCGGGAATTGATGCCACACGCCGTCGATCTGCACATTGACCATGCCTTTCTCGGCCGCGAGGTCTTTGGGTAGATAGATTTCCGCAGGGGCCGGGGTGGTATCGCTCATGGCTGGTTCAGTGTAAAAATCAAGGGGCTTCACCCCGTGCGCGGTGACTATGGACTGTTCGCACGACACGCGCAAGCCTACTTTGTGAAAAATTTCACAAGCTCACGTTCCCACAACGAAGCCGACCCGGAAAAAAGAGCTGATCGCATGCCCGCAAGGGTGGCGATAGCGTATGTAAGCACCCAAGCGGGACCGCTCAAAAATCACCCGAAACACAAATGCCGAGACGTGTCATGGTTTCAAGTATTCCGAAAAGTCTATAACCAAGTATTGGGAACCTCACTGACCAGCCGCAGGTGTGTCGCGGGTCGGTTCGATGCAATGGTTCGTGTTTTTGTTTTCAACAATTCGGTTCATGATGGCAGCTATTGCGATTCCCCAAATCAGGCTATTGCAGACCTATAACACAAGGGGGGAAATACTTTTGTCTGTGAACAATGATGCTGGAAAAAATAGAATCGGCATCACCGTCTGAAGCACCCTCAAGAAGACCACTGCAGGGCCAGAGGTCTGGTAAACATATCCCGCGTCGCCGCCCTGTGGAGCCCCAATCGAACCAATAAAGCCGAGAATCATTATCGCGTACACGACAACTGCGTGACAGATAGTTACTAGCACCGCAAAAATTGAACGCTTAGCAAGGAATTTCATATCATTGTTGAACATTTCGGATCAGGTGACGGCGGGCGGTATGCGTCGATAGTGCGTGGCACTTTGTTGGTTGCCATGATTCGTCTGTAGCCAAAACCCTCGAAAATGGCCAAGAAAAAAGTCATCGATTGGAGAGTTTATTGCTATCGGGGTCCAGGCATCTCACCTGGTGCGGGGAGGTTTTTTGAACCAGAACGAACCCGTCCGCCAGGCGATGAACCGGGAAAAAGAATCGGAACCACGGATGGACGCGGAATTTTTCAGCAAGTATCTGCAATCTCCAAGAATTGAGCCAGACATTTACATCCCCGCACTCTATTTAAAGAAAAGCGTCATTTACTTTCATTTAGGGTCGACCTTTGAAAGAATGCTTTTCATCTTGTTAGCGAATTTAATCTAAATCGCTTTTTTCTTTCATTACAATGCAACCAGGACTCACAGGTCATTATGTCCCTATCTCAACGGCTGGCGAGTCTGCCAGCGCTTTAGTGCCGCCTCCGTCCTGCCCCTTCATGAGCCCTTGCAAATCCATCACGTTCTCTCTGCGAAGGCCGCCGCCAATCGGATCAATGCCCGAACCGGATTCAGTCGACGCAAAGCGACCAAGCAAAAGCCTGCATAGCCCCTCTCACTACTAACCATCATATTCAAACGTGTACATCACTCCCACTTTCACGCCTGCTGCCCTGGAGCGGTGGGCGAAAATCACCGATGATAGCAAGGAACGCATTCTTACCCATATCTATTGCGGCAGTTGCACGACGGGTCGGGGCATTCGCGATGCTACCGGTGAACTCCATGCGTCAGGTTGCATCATCCTGCACGGCTTTTGCCCTGACTGCGGCGGCAAAGTTTGCCGGGTGGTCGAGCCCGGCGAGGGCGTTCCACCAGTTAGGAAGGGTTTCACACAAAAAGCGCTCACCTTTCACATCCGTCGCGAATCATTTTTCGTGACTCTTGTTCATTCCGATAAGCACACTCTGGAAGACCTTGCAGAAACGATCATCAGAGCGGTGGACTTTGATTTGGATCACTGCTTTGGGTTCTACGACAAACTTGGCAGGCCGGGTGCGAGCAAAGAAGAATACACCTTGTTTGCCGACATCGGTGAGGAGTCCAACCCCGGCGATCCGGGCGTTCAAACAACCGCGCTGGTGGACGTTTTTCGTCCTGGCAAAAAACTCATTTTCCTCTTCGACTATGGACACGACTGGCGGTTTGATGTGACTTGCAAATCCATCGAGGAAACGAGCAGCAAATTCCGAAAGCCCAAAGTCTTGGAAAAACAGGGTACGCCACCGATCCAGTATCCCGGTTACAAACATTGAGAATGCAGTTCCATGAACTTCGATCAGGGAGAATTCAACTTCGATGCAAAAGGAATGGAAGAGGGTTTCCAGAGATGGCGCGAAGAATTGGATAAGAAAAAGCGTGACTTCGAGTCGCGTTGGGGAGTGATCCTGAGCAAGCGGGTGCGGGTGCAACTGCGAGATTATGTGAAACCCTTGTCTGGGGTGTTGGAGTTGGTGAACGACACGAAGAAGGGATTGCAGTGTCCGCCCCTGTTTCAACTGAAGGGAGTGATGTTCGGCGTGGGTGAAATCGAAAGCATCGTGCAAGAGGAAAGCAATCGGGTGGACATTTGAAGACAGCCCGGTCATCCCGAATGCCGCGCAGCAGGTTTGGCTGCATGAGCCGCGTCGGTTAGCATTGATCCATCTTGCGGCTGTGCGGAGAAAAAGGTCACGGCGGAGCGTTTCAGAGGAATTGGGACTGAGGGGCAGCGTGATGCGTGAGGACTTCTGGCAGGGAGAATTTTTTCCGTGCGGGTTGCTTCGCTCGCTCATTGATCAACGTCGCCCTGAGCCTTTGCGGGAAGCAGGTGGTTTGGGTGGTGCTTTGACCCGGCACTCTGTAGTTTCGCCGCAATAGGGGCAGAGAAAATTACCCCTCAGCAGCAGCGAGCTCGCGACCATCAAGGGGTAACTGCCGAAAAGGCTCTCTGCTTTGCTGTGTTTTTGGCAGCTTTGGGAAAGCAGCGGATGATTGCGGCACAGCGGGCAGCGGACATTTGCCGCGGTGACCCAATAGAGAACGGCAAAGCCAAACGACAGGGCCAGGAACAGCAGGGTTTTCTCGACATGGTCCCAGTTCGCATCAATCACCGCGGCCAAGCCAAAAAAGAGGGTCGTCAGCACCGAGAGAATCAGGGCGAAATAGGAAATGGCTCCCACTCGGAAACGAAATAGTTGCCTGCTATGGCGAAAAGTGTGCACGGCCGATAGAGTGTTTAATTTCTGATCAGCGTATGAATTCTGTGAATCATGTAAATACAAAAATAGTTGCATGTCGTAATTAATTTCAAGTGTCTTTCCTGGATTGCTCAGCCGCGATGGCGATTCACAAGCATTAGTGTGGGTTTTTTGTGAAGAGCACGGGCAGTGCTTGCCGGCAGCGATCTATTGGAAATGATGTGCTTTTTGATGATGCAGAAGTTCGCGCGATGACTTGAAATCCGGGAGAGCTTGTTGTTGCAAAGGAATGTTCGGGAGAATCAAGCAGGGCAGGGAACTCTTACCTGACTTCCAAACTAACGGAAAGTTTCAGGTAGGATTTTTCGCCTATGCCCGGGACGTTGCGCAGGTCGTCGATTTTTTTGTAGGGGCGTGCGCCGATGATGTTGTTGGCTGTGATTTCGCCTATGCCCTTGATGCTCATCAGTTCGGCCCGTGAGGCTTTGTTGATGTCGATTTTTCCGCTGTTAGTCGCCGCGGGCAGATTTCCTTTTGCTTCATCGAGGTCGGCGAGTTCCTTGCGCAACTGTCGGCGTTCTTCGGGTAGTTTGTCCCAGTTGGTTTTCGCCCAGATGCCTATGCCGCGACGCAGAGCCTGGAGTTCGAGGTCGCTCAAGCGTTGGCGCAACTCATCGTGGCTCACGCCTTCGGGTGTGGAGCGATAAACACCGAAAGCGCGGGCGAGTCCAGCTTTGATCAGCAAGGTGCCGAGATCCTCGCCGTTGGCTGTGGTTACAAAGGCGTATACGCGCTTGAAGCGGGCGTCGCCGCGGGCATCGGCAAAGGTGGTGTGCACGGTGAAAGGTTTTTCCAGGGACGTTGCGGTGAAGGCCGTGGCATCCCGTCCTCGGGCAATGGCAAAGTCCCGCCCCTGTTCATGGATGCCGAAGTAGCGCTGTTGTTGCAAGAGGCGTCGGGCATCCGAGTCCTCCGACGATTGTGTTTCGATGCAATCAATGCCGTAGAGCCGAATTGTGATTTCCTTGCCTGTGGCATCCTTGATGGGGAAACTGTCGCCATCGGACCAATCGGATTTGCTGTAGAGGCAGTTTTCCATTTTGGTAAAGGGATTTTCGGCACCCTGGGTGGGAAACAGCGCGGCGGCAAGACAAGCAAGGGTGATCAGCAGACGGGGAGACATGGAGTTGGAAAAACGTGTTGCCCGAGTGTAGTGGGTGCAGCGTTTTGTGCAAGAATGAATAGGGTAATCAGGGGCAGGGAACGATCTCCGAGCGTTCCGGTGGGGGACGGCCACATTTCATCCTAACGCAACCACCTTTCACCCCACGCTATCGTTCGCCAACAAAGCGAGTGAGTCAGGAAGATCCTACATGAACAAACAACCCTGCCCACACCGGAACTTTCGGAGAAATTTCCCTTGTATATTCTTCTCGCCATGTCATTACCGAGGCGAGAATATCGCTTTTGGAATGACCCGGAGAGGTGTTGCAACACCTCTCCGGGAGTGTGAGATGAGTTTGTATCTTTCCCTAATCCTTTGA
>CAMAQB010000074.1 GCA_945860285.1 Akkermansia muciniphila
ATGACATCACAGCAAAACAAATCAAAGAAACACAAGAAGCACTCAACAACCGCCCCAGAAAACGCCACAATTTTTTAACCCCGAACGAATTCAACCAACAAAATTTCAAACAAATTGACAGCCGTTGCATTAGCAATTAGAATTCGCCAACGCTTACGAAAAATACAAGGTGCAAGGACTGGTACCATTAACTGGCTCCGAGAGCGGGCGGCGGAAACCAATGCCATCGATATCCAAACCGAAGCGATAGCACAGAAACCATAGATCGGCATCCCGCTAATGGACATTTTTGCCAGAGATGCCAGAGCTATGGCAAAAATGCGAGAGGGGGGTCAATTGACCGCTTACGTTGCATAAATGCCATAGCCACCAGAGCTATCGCAAAAATGCCGGAATTGCTGTGTTGACCGCTTACGTTGATTTTTCAACAAATAAAATGCGTTTGCCCTGAACTCGTATATCATTGATCGGGATTAGACAATAGACCTGCGCCCTCAGGGAGTTTTTCATTTTTGGCCTCATGCGTATTATTGCTATCTGGGACTGCTGACTTGGGCTCCGTTCCAGTGGGCTTGGGTGAATCAGGCATACCATCGGCTAGCTGGATAACTCGCTCGGTAATTTCGTGTGTGGTGGAGATTTTCGCCACGACCACAGGGAAACCCATGGCATCTTTGGCACCGATATTGACACAGTAGTCATAGCCATTTTTCCCGGCTACGGCATTCACGAGGCCGGCGCATTGGTCCCAGATTTTTTGAGTAGCAATCTTGGTGGCGGCATCCGCTTCTGCCTGCAATGATTTAGAAATCACGGCCAGTTTTTCACTATCCGTTTTGTATTTTTCCGCATCGGCGACGATTTCTTTGCGAATTTTTTCCATTTCTGCTTCTACTTTTTCGCCATTTTTTGCTCGCTCGGCCAAGGCCTTGATCGCGGCTTGATTTTTTTTAATTTTCTCCCCTAGCTGATTTAGTGGTTGGCTGTATTCATTGATTTTTGCGTTCGAGCGTTTGACGATTTCATCCACTTCTTTCTGCGCTTCTCCGCGGCTATCGATGCGTTCAAAGATTTTCTCCATGTTCACATAACAAACTCGCACGGCAGGAGCCTCGGTCGGTTTGGCTTTTTCCATAGCTATGAGCTGAGCTGCTACGGTTTCCGCCACGGTTTTTTTCAGGACTTCGGGGTCAGTCGTGGAGCCTTTACCGGTTTGTTGTTGATTGCAGGATATCATCATCACGGCGAGTGACAGGAGCGGAACAAATTGACGAAGTTTGAGGGCGGTGACTTGCATTATTTCTTGGTGATTGATGGCTGAGGATTTTTTGGCAGTTTTTTCTCAGTCGAGCCTTGTATTGCCTTCTTCTTACTAAAGAGAAAGCTGGCAGGGATCGAGAGGAGAAGTAGTGTGACGGCGCAGGAGGTAAAAAATAATTTGCCGTCGGGTTGCATGCCTAGCAGATCTGCGAGAGTGGTGGGTTCTCCTGTGTTCCAGTTGCTAAGTCCGCCGGTCTTCTGTTTATCTTCAAAGTATGTGGCACATGCATGATATGCGGCGAGGACTTCTTGGAAAATCATGCCATGTAAAAAAGCCAGCATTAAGAGCACAAGGCACTGCGATAGGCGCGGAAAAAGCAGGATGCCAATGCCACTTGCGAGGATCACATAAGGAAATAGTTCGCGGGTGGTCTTGCCAAGGTTGGCCAGCGTTAGTGCTGAAGACATCGTTCGCGGTGTGGCCCAGGTCTTGCTGCTTTCGACGTAGGTGAGTATCAGGAAGGCGATGACGAATAGTTGCCAGACTCTCAACAAAATTTTGTGTCTCATGTGCCTCTTTGTTTTACGAGTGAAACCCAAATTGTCACGTACGAAAGTGTGATCCATGACACTAGCACCGTCAAGGAAAAGTACGCGGGTGTAAGGTCAATGAAGTAATCGAATTTCTTGCCTGCTACGTCGTAGCGCCGATCCACAATTTCCAATTCTCTAGAAGCACGATTCGAGGTCGTGCTCGCGTCGCCAATTTGTTCTTCGGCGATCTTGTGTTGGCCGATGTTATCGAGTTTCACACGCAGGTTTTGCCATGAGATATTAACATCGGACTCTTTGTAAAATTGTTGTTCCATCTCGTTACCCGTGATGGGATCTCGCCATTTGACAGGGTCTCCTTTGCCATCGCCATAAGTCATGAAGGTGGGCGTTTCCGTGCGATTGGATAGGCTTGGAATTGTTCGACCGAACAAGTGGGAAATATCGACCATTCGCTGCACGCAAAAGCTGGGAACGTAGTTAGAAATGATTCTCACCGGACCGGGCATATCGCACAGGTTGATCACATAGCCGCCCAAGAGGATTTGGGGAATAAGTAGCAAAGGCACCCACATCACCGCCTGCGTGGTGGATATCACGAGCGATGAAACCGCAAGCCCCATGGCCACGCCGGCCAGTGCCGAGACGGCGAAGGCCCCAATTTTTAGCCCTAGGCAATTGAGCGCGACGAGTAACATCGGGATTTGTGCCAGAATGCTTTTGAGCAGTATTATTTGCTCTGAAGGTAATTTACTAGAGTCCCCTGCGTTTGGCACCAAGTTGTGCTGCAAACGAAACCATTTGGCAAAAAAGGTCAAGGTCTCTTGATGCGGTATAGTGGATGGCGCGAAGATGTCAGTACTCGACTGTGCTACAAGCTTCGTGATTTCATCGTCGCGGTAGCCAGAGTCTTGTAAATCTTTTCGCGCTCTTTCGATGGCGATGGAATCACCAGATTTTTGCGCCTTAATATAGGCTTCTTCTTCTGTAGTGCTGAGTGCGGCACTGGCGGTGCCCGTCGCTGAGCCAGTCGCCGCGTCAGATTTTTTGAACATTTTCCCTGGATGATCGCGCAAGATCAGGCGTTCCTCGAAAGAGGAATCCAGCTCATTCGGATGGATCAAATGCGAGGTCAAGGTGATGACGAAAAATAAGATCAGGCTCTGTAAAACGGAGACGACTGACTGGAACGTAAACTTGCTGGTAATGTAGGCATGCATGCCAAGACCGCAAAGGTGCTCTCTCTTGAAAATGGGCAACTCGCCGACGATTTGCTGGGCACCATTGCTACAGCCGAACCACATCGCGGCGATGAGCCCGAGAAACATCCGCAAACCTTCTTTTTCTGCCACTATGGCCACCAGTAGCCCGATCAAAACGCACTGTGCCACGAGGAATAAAACGTTGCGGAAGTCGGCGCGCAGGATGGCGAGTTGGCGGAAAATTAAGGTGAAAAATTGGCGCACGAAGCCGGTGGTTTTTATCTTGGGAGGGGCCACCTTTGCCTTCGCATCGCGCTGAGGCGGATTAATTTTCGCGATGCGTAGCTCCTGATCAAACTTATTGCGCCATTGCTCGGCAGTCTGGGTGCCCTTGAGCACGGCGGGATAAATCCTCTCCAGCGGCATGACGTGATTTTTTACACCTTCGCGGTAGTTTTCGTCAAAAAACCGCTCGGCATCCTCAGTGGAACCTTCGAAGATAATTTTCCCATCGTGAACAAAGAACAACCGATTGAAAATATGCGCTGTCTGCAATACGTGGGTGGTGCAGACGACAGTCAGTTTGGTGGAGGCCAATGACTGCAGCATGACCATCAAGTCTGCCTCTGTGGCAGGATCCAGGCCGGACGATGGCTCGTCAAGAAACAACACGGCAGGCTTCGATAGCATCTCGATGCCAATGCTGCACCGTTTTCTCTGACCACCGGAAAGTTTGTGAATCGGTTTGCCGCGATGCTCGGTGAGGTGCAGCACGTGTAAAATCTGTTCGATCACTGCCTTGCGGGCTGTTTTTTTTAGCGTCAAGCGCAGCCGCGCGGCATAAGTGAACGCCTGATCTACAGAGAGTTCACGGTGAAAGATATCATCCTGCGGCACGAAGCCGATGAATCCGGGTGACGATTTGCAAAGGTCTTCGCTAGGGATGCCGGAAATGAACGCACTACCTTGCGGCGCAGGTTTTAAACCGCTCAGTGCGTTCAGCAAGGTCGATTTCCCCTGACCCGAACCACCCAGTATGCCAATGAATTCGCCGCTCTTGATGCAGGTGGTCACATCAGAGAGAATGTAGCGGACTTTTTTCGACTCGCGATCTCGGATCGGATATTTCAGCCCGTAGGCCGTGATTTCTCCCTGCTCCAAGTGATCCACCCGCCGCAAACGATCCGTGAGATACTCAAATAAATACGGTCCTACTCCGATGCGGTCGCCGTGGAGTAGCGCAATACCGTCGGGCAGGGTTGCACTTTCTTCGGAGGGTGGTGTGCGCACGCCCTCGGAGGGTCGCAGCAGCCTGCCGTTTAGGTTAATATTTCCAGGATTGTAGCGTTCTAGATACCATTTCCCTGAGGTGCAGTAGAGCCCTAGTAGATAGCTGGAGATCGCTCCAAGCGAGGGATCGAGGCAAATGCGCAGCTCTTTTTCCGTCCGCGGACTTTTCTGGCCGCGCCCTATTACGTAGGTGTGAGCAGCGTTGAGCAATGCGCTATCGAATACTTTTTGATTCGTCGAGGGATCATCGTAGCGAGTCTGACACTGCAGAAGTAACGAGGTGGGAAACTCCGCTAAAATGGCTTTGGCAATCGCTCGCAAGTTCCCTCCACTAGTGGCCAAGACAGATTCATCAATTGCCTGCATGCGGAATGTGATGTCATTCCCGAGGATGCAACTGCGGGGATTGTCCTGCCACGAGAAGGACATTACATCCCTATCGCTACTAACTACCATACGTACCAGTCGGCGCCACGGCGAGCTGATTTCACAGTGGTAAGAGCCATTTGATTGCAGTGAAAACCGCAACAGAGGAATTTCATTGCTGCTGATAAATCCTTGCCACTCCTTGATTGATTCCGTGACATCCTGCCCCTCCCACTCCGTCAAGAGTTCATCCAGCGATGACTCCATTTCGAGGAATTGCTTAATTTCAGCGATTGGCTTAAGATGATATTGACACTCCTGAAGCGCTCCCTTGCGCCAGTAGAGCAGACCAATGATCGTGCGATCCACTGGTAGGGAAAACGTCACACTTGTCGGTGTGCTACTGCCAGTATCAAGAGAAAACAACTTACACTCGCCCTGCATGCGATCTAAATTTCAAATACCCAATCACTCAATGCGTTCGAGCACGCCATCGGGTTTGGATGCTGGCTGAGGACGCGGCTTAGGGCTACTCGGCGGAGACTCGGGAACGCGCTCGATGGCGGGTGCTTCTAGTGCGGACGGATTGGCCTGCTGCGCGGCAGACGCGATGATGTCATCCAAAGTTTTTTTCATTGCCGCATTTTGCGCGGTAAGATCATCGATTTTATCGAGTAGTGTTTTCTGCTGTTCTTCGAGACTGCTGAGCTTGGTTGAAATGGTTTGATTGAGTGTGGCACTGCCCTCCAGTGCGGTCTTGACGGTGGCGAGGTCGGCGCTCAACTGCATTATCTCTTGCGTATTTTGCGGGCCTTTTGGCTGGCAGGAAACCAAGGTAAGAACGCAGAGAAGAAGAAACTGTATTTTCGGATAAGATGTTCTCATAATGTCAGTTGATTTGTTGGTGAAAATGGTTTGTAGGAAAAGGAACACATGGCAGCTCGCGTCTCTGCCATGTGCCGTGATTCATTATGCGATCATTCCTCAGCGGAACTTCACATGGATGACCTTGGAACTGGTCACCGAGAAGGACTTCACCTTAGCGCCGCCCACATAGAGGGTAGCGGTTTGTCCCATGCGCGAGTCTGGAATATCCAAGATGTATTCACCCGAGGAATTAGTCCTAGCAGAGTAGCGATCACCGCCGATGTACACCAATACAGTCCAACCGCCCAGTGAGCGGTCAGAGCTGTTATCGGATACACGACCGCCGACGACTGCTGCTTGGCTACCGACCATGCTAAGCAGGGCCACAATCATTGTTATTACTGTCTTTTTCATGTTTTAATTAGTTTGTTGGAGTTTGGGAAATTGATTTGTTAGAAACTATAGGCAGCTCCGAGGCGAACAAATGCGCCATCACGCATTGTGTTGCTGATTGCGTCGCTATCTGTCAAGTCGAAGGAATAACCTGCCGTTGTTGTGAATGTTAGATTGCCCATAGCAATGCCGTAAATCAAAGCAATGTCAGCGGCGCCAAGACCCGTCTCTTTCTCTTCTGTAAAGTTTTTATCTGCAAATACCTCACCACGTAGAGTTAAAGTATGGTCAAAATCTTTACCAAACCAGCTCGTTTGACCTAATTGATGTTGGTAGGCACCTTGCAGTGTTAAACCCGTACCCATCACCTCTTCACTTTGACCAAGGAACTGTGTGACCACCAGTGCGAATTCATATTTGCCTTGATCGGAAACAGAACCCCGTTGACCAATTTTTGCTGATATGCCGTTCATGAAACTAGAATCCCAAGCATCACTTTGTGGGAAGTAGATGAACTCATTCGAGACACCAGCAAAAAATCCTCCGCCCAGGCCCCATTCCTTGGCAACAGTAAAGTTAGCCTCGCTGTAGGCACCGAGACGAGAGTCAGGTGTGAGCCCGCCTTTGGAAGGCGGAAATATGTAATCACTCTGCATACTGGTGAGATACTCAAACGAAAATGACCAATCTCGATTTGTTTTCACAAAGAAGCTCGCAACTGCCATGCCACCCTCATTATCACGGTCGGCTTGCGTGTAACGCCTGAGCAGATCCTGTCCACGATAGAGGAAGTGGGAACCTAAGCTCGCCCCCATGGTGATACTTGTTACATCCCCAAAAATCGGCCCTAAATTAATCGGGTAACCCCCTTCACCACCATCCGAGTAGTCACGGTAAGCGCCATTAGGACCAAAGCCTATGGAATAATCAGCCGATACGCTACCACCTCCTCCTGAACCTCCGCTGCTTCGGCGCTGTACGCGAGAACCACCTCCGCCAGAACTAGCTCTGCCAGAATTGATTACTGCACCGCCTTCAGCACCTGTTCGAGAACTACCTCCGAAAAGGGACTGGTTAGAACCAGATGATTGAGGTGAATCAGATGATTGAGGTTTGATTGGTTCGTCAGGAATCTCTTGGGCATTAATGCACCCAGTGACAGCACCTAGCATTCCAAAGCATTTTATTAATTTTATATTCATAGTTTAATGTTGTTTGGTGTTGAAAATTTGGTTAGCATATTTATATTCATTTTTGATGAAGTTTTTTTGATCTTGCGTTAAGGTATGGCAAGTTTTATGATTCACCCCCTGCTTCCATGATATACCGGCTAAAGAGAAATTGTACAAATTTGTATTATTATCAATATGAAAACTTTCTTTGAAATCGTCTGTGTTACTTAACAATGCATCAAACGCATTCTCATAAAATTCGTCTTCCTGCATACCGTCACGGATTCGAAGCTTGAATGACCTAAACATTTGTTGAGGTTCGTCGAAAGCTATGAATACATTATTTGTGATTGCCGGATTCGCAACTGATTTAATTCTTCTATACCAAGTGCCAATTTCCAAAACACCTGCATTATCTTTAAATATATTGGGATCAATAGTAATGAATGGGTATACCAATTTATTGTCTACAAGCTTTTGAGACCTCACTCTAACATGGCATTGCTGTAGCGTGTACTCAAATTCCTCAGGATTGTCTCTTACCTTCACCACTAACACCATGTTCCATAGCTCATATTTGCCAAGGTAAATACCGTATCTACCAAAGGCAGGTCTTAGCACTTCTGAATTGTATGACGAAGGTTCTATTTTTGTTTCCTTCAATGCTTCTCTGACTATCGACCCGATATTGTGCATGCGACTCACTTCGTAAACTCCGGGTACAAATTTTCTTTCTACTGGAACACTGGGTTTCCAATCCTCTAATGCCCGGTCTTTAACTTCTATTGTTATTTCTCGATCAGGCACGGAATCAAAACTTTTTACAAAGCTGAGCTTATCATCGAGTGATTTAAGAGTATAGGTTTGTGTGTAACCCAGAGGCATTCTAGCTTGTTTGTGAATATTTTTGTATCGAACTAATTCAGCTTCTGTGATACCCCAATCCACCGAAAATGTCGTTTTGTTGGTGGCAAGATCGATTGTGATGTTGCCTCCGTTTTTGGTAATGTATGACTTACCATCGAAGAAGCAGTCAGGTTTGGTGGCAAAGCTCCATTCTGGGCGTGGTGATTTTTCACTTTTCTTAAGATACCACGCCTTGGTTTTAGGCAGGATTTTGGCAGTTGGCTTGAGATCTTGTGAGATTTGATTGATAATTAATTGCGTAGGCTTTGTAATATCCCAACATTTATCGAGAAATACTTCTTTGTCGATTTGGTAGCCGGTTGGATTGGCTGTGAATGTCAGGCTACTCAATAAGTCTGTGCAAGCGACATAGTCGTCTAGCTTGATGGATTTATTTTCCAGAGCTAGATTGCTGATAGCCATCGAATCAACTACAGCATTATTCACCCGCAGTTGCAATTGCAATGCAAAGTTTATTGAAGTGTTAATTTTGAATTTTTTTTCGGTAATCGTCAAGTCGGTGTCGCCGTAGGAAAAAACTAGTTTTTGTCCATAATCATTTTCGCCGTCTAGTATCTTACTTAAGTCAGGATTAGTAATGTTGACAGTATATTCGCCAGGTTTGGGTATCAAAAGATCACCCTTGGGGATTGCTGGATTTCTTATAAAAAAATCTTGCGCGACAATTTTTTCGGGTGCTTGCTTTTTGCCTACGAAGAAAGCTCCGGCACTAGCGGTGATGATGATTAGCGCGGCAGCGACCGGCATCCAGAATGGGATTTTGGCTTTGGAGGTGGTATTTCCTCCGCGTGAGGCGGCGATGAGTTGCTCTTGAAGTGTTTTGTTTTCTTTAAGCTTTTTCTCGACGAGTGCCGGGATTTTGCTAATGCCAGGCTTATCAGGTAAAATATTTCTGATTTCTTCGCAGACGGCGAGCGCGTCTTTGCCTTCGCTGAGGCTATCCTGCACTGCTTCCCACTGCTTGGGATCACTGAGGCTGGTGATGCCTAGGGGCTTGGCGGCATCGGCGATTTTTTTCTGCGCATCGGTGTTGGTGCGGATGGCCTCTAAGATTTGGTCTTGATTTTTATCCCACTGGGCGGGGGCAGGGATGGTGAGCGCTTTGCAAATCGCGTTGAGCAGTTGATGGGCCGGAGCAATCGCGCTCGCTGCCGCTGTGGAGGCGGCGGTAGCTGCTTTTGCTGCCGCCGTTTGTTCCGCACTGGTGATCGTGGCTTTTAATTTTTGGGTAAGGGCTGGAGCATCTTCCTCGGCACGGGAGCCAAAGGCTTTACAAAGAGTTTCGAGTTTTGCGACGACGGCAGCGTGTTTTTGCTGCATGGCTTGCGACTGAGTCGTCAGCTCGGCATGTTGTTTACGCAGCGCGAGCAACTCTTTTGTTTGCTCCGCATGTGCGGACTCGTTCGAGCGGCTCGCCAGTAGGCTGGACACGTAGGCACTGAATGTCTGCCCGGCGGGGATCTGGCTTTTCCATTCCGCAAGGGTCTTGCTATCATGTGCCATTTGCTGGCGCTCGCTCAGCAGTTGACCGACCCGATTTTCGAGGGTTTCTGAGCTGCCGCCTACGCTGGCGAGCAAGGTGCGGAGGTTTTTTTGGGAGGAGCGCAATTCATCGATTTCCTGCTGCATGTGCAACAGTTGCGCTTGGTCTTTTTGAGCCGCAGCAGAATCAGCGGACTGTTTTGTGAGCAGGAAATGCAGCTTCGCCCACGTATCTTGCCCGGGAACATCGATCAGGGATGACTGGAGTTGCTCTTGGAAGAAGGTAGCAGCAGCGAGATTGCTTTCCATCTGTGCGAGCTGGGTATTGAGTACCTGGACTTCGTGACGCAAGGCGACGAGCAGTGGCTCTGCGCTCGAGACTGCCGCGCCAGATGCTTCCGGAAGATGCGGCAGTAGTTTTTCCTCGGGAAGGCTGATTTCTGGAACTGCGATGGGTTCGTAGCCGTAAAATTGGGAGGCAGCGGGATAGGCCTCGTCGGGGCTGATGCGGACTCCTTCCGAGTTGGCAAGTTGCTCCAGTAAGGACATCAATGAGCCTGAGCGCTTGTCTGCGATGTACTCGGCGAGCAAGCGGTTCGAGGCGTCATTGAGGGCCGCAGTTTTGGGGCAACTTCTATTATCGACGAAGGCCTCGTCGGGGAGACCCATGCCGCCTGAAAGCAGATGGAAGAGGAGGATGCTGAATTGCTGCGCCTCGGTCAACTGCACGGCGTGTGCGTCCGCCTGAACGGTGCGCGTGACATCCGTGGCCATGCTGCTCTGGGCCTTGCGGCTAAGATCAGGCCAGAGTAACCAGCGGTGTTCGGCAAATTGTTCGATTGATTTGCAAGCGGCAATATCGCGCGCCCATGCTTTGAGACCATACTGGCGTGCGGTGACGGGGAACTGCAAGCGGATGTGGTTCACATTGATGGGAAACACGTGCTTGATGTCCTTATGCAAGGACTCTGCGGCGCGCGCTAACTGAATCAAGTGCGGCATGAGTTCATCCAAGCGGACGGCACTGAATCTCCCATAGACATCAGCAAGACTCGGCCCACTGACGTGCTCGAGCAGATAGGTGATCTTATTGTTCACGCGCCATTTGCCAGTGTAGCAGGGCAGTATGGGGGAAGCTTGTTCATAGAGCCATGGCAAAAATTGCCGCTCGATGAAATAGATGTGTTCCGGCTGCCAGGCATCAGTGGCGGGGAAGGGCAAGTAAGCAGAGAGCACCAAACCATCGGCTTTGCGGTAGCAGTGCTCGACGTGTTTGCCGAAGGCGCGATTGACCTCCGAATCTTCTACGTCTAGGTAGTCGCACTCAATAAATTGATGCGCATCGAGGTAATCATCGCACTTGGTCGGCGGTTGTTCTAATAAGCGAATGAGTTCGGTGGGATTTTTAACTCGCTCGTCGCGATTTTTTTTCAGCAGCAGCGTCAAAATTTCCAAGCAATCGACGGGCCATGCTGGATCAAACAATATCGAGAAATCAAAATCCATGTCCTTACGTTCGTGACGAAGGCTGGAGGCACGGGGTCGCCCGTCTGCGGTGCGAGAACCCACAGGAGGGTCCTCACCGATCAGCAGTGCCCACATGGTCATGCCAAGGGAAAATAGATCGGAGCGTGTATCGAGATCGTCCAGGCCGAGTGCCTGTTCAGGGCTCTGGTACATGATCGTGGCCTCGCCCGCGCGATTGCCCTGCGTGAGCGAGCGGGTATGGGTGAGCGGGTCTTCATCGGGGAGGCGATCCAGGCTGAAGTCGATGAGTTTCACCACGCTGGGCTGGCCATTGCTGATCTGCTCGATAACGATATTCTGCGGTTTGATATCGCAGTGAAAAACGGGAAAATTGAGGCCTGTAGCGTCTTGGCTGGCGGCATATTCGAGTGCCTGCGCGACTTGTAAAGCGATTTGCCGGACAGTATCCCAACGGAATTTTTTCTTAAAAGTATCACGCCCTTTAACCTTCCACAATGATCCGTGGGCGAAGTATGGCATCTTGGCATAAGTGCGACCATTAAAGTCATCCACTTCATAAAAGGATGCGATGTGAGGGTGTGAGAGGCGCTCGAGAACACGAGCTTGTTCGCGGAAGCGCTTGACTTTCAGCGGGTCTTCCTGGTGCATCGTGCGCACAATTTTGGCGACGAACTGATCCGCAGGGTTACGCTTGTGTTCATAGAGAATAATCTCCGACACAGTACCTTCGTAGATTCTTTCTACAAAATTGTAACCTGGGAACTCCATTTTTACTCTTAAGAACAAGGAAATACAGCGTGTGGATGACACACACGCTGTGTTTTGTTTGTTTCCGCAATTCGGTGATTAGCGGTCGCTAGGGCCCACTGCTTCCAGAGTTGCTGGATTGATGAGACCGGTGCGTGCGGGCGTAGTCTTAGTAGTCGTTTTGCTCGGATACGGCAAAATGACAGTTTCCGAGTTGTACACTTGTGTTACTGGCTCGGGGCATGAGGACAACATCAGAGCGATGGCACTTACACTGACGAATAATACTGCTTTTTTCATAATTGGTTAGTTTGGTTGTGGAATTGAGATTATGGAGCTTCTGGAGTAGTGGTTGCCTCCGCAGGCGTCACGAGACCTTTGGGATCGCCTTGACGGGTACGCATGGGGAAACCATCATCGCGTCCATCAAGCATCTGCCAGCCATCTTGACGAGCTACTGGGCGTTTGCATACGAGCGTGGAGAATGCACCCAAACCAATCGTAGAGTCAAACATAACGGTCACTTTCACGCTGCCGGAGTAGCGAGTGAAGAATGCCAAAGCGGCCATGTCATAGCCACGGTTGTCTTTTGACAAGGGTTGACCCCATTCATCCTCGACATACACGCGGATGCGGCGTACGTCGCTGGTGCCGATGATGAAGACATAGTCATTGCCTTCGACCACGGACATTTTGAACACCGCACGGCGCGGAGCTTCTTCGAAGCCAGTCGGTCCCGCAACGGGTTGGTAGCCGCGCACTTGGTACTTGGCCGCAGCGTCATAGGCGCGGTCCGTAGCCTTCTGCGAACTTTGCGCATTGGCCAGCATAGTGGTGATGGCAAATGCCATTCCACACAACAGTTTGGTTGTTATTTTCATTTGATTTACTATTTGGTTTTAAGTCCCTCGATACATGAATCCACGAATTCGGAGGATTTTTTGCCCAGTTCCGATACTTTTTCAAGTGGCGTTACTGGAGCCCTGGGGGGGATGTTGACGGTTGCATGGGCATCAACCAAGACGCCGAGTCCGTTTAGTACTATAGGGTGGTAAAGATTTTTTTCTTCAAGTTGTAAGACGCCGTAGATGGAAGTGGCTACCATATCGGGCTCGCGTAGAATCGAGGAAAAACGACCGCGTTTTTGTGGGTCAACATTGATGACGTCAACTACTGCAGGGCAAACATAGCTCGCGGCTTGAATCCACGCACCCATGAGCACTAAATCTCTGCTTTTGCGGAATTCCGCTTTGCCTAAAATGCGCAGCACATCTTCGCGAAGAAAGGTTAGTTCGGTAACGACCTTGACCCACTCGTTATTTTCAGCGAGTCGTGGAATATGATCTGCGCGCTGTAAGTCATCGTCTTTTCCGCCCAGCTCTTTGCCCACTGCTTTTAGGTCTTCTGCAACCCTGCGCAAGGCGTTGGCATCCTCGATCTGCACCGCAAAGAAACCATCACACAGACGAATGCCAAATAAGATCGGCAAGGCGACAGCTTTGTCTGTGTAGTCGGACGGATTATAATCACGTGAATTATTATCGTAGCGTTTTTTCCAAAACTCCTTCTTGTTGACATTGGGCGGCAACACGGAATCAAACTGCATGATTTTATCAATCGGGTCAGGAAACATGAGGATGTTTCCACTGGCATTGCCTTCGGTGATTTTTTTTGCACGCGCGATGAGAGCTGTTATTTCAGGTCCCACAGCTACCGCAGGTCTGACTTTGACTGCTTCTGCTGTTTCTGGGGCAACGACTGGGGCTTGCGCTACATCGATCACAGCCGTGAGCATATCGTGTACCCGCTCTGCACCGGCGCGGTTGAAGCCGTCCTCGACTTTGGTGGTATAGGCGATCATGGCTTCGATACCATTGTTTACTGCCGATTTTAAAGCGAGAGGTTGGATCGCACCCGCAGTGGCGCTGATGCCATTTGCGAAGCCCTGGTATTCGCTAAGCTTGGTATCTGACCAGATAGACAAGAATGCTGCGACCTCAGTGGCATCCTTCGCAGATTTTTCTGTGATCCATTCTTGGTAACGCTGGCCTGCGAGTAACTGGCCCCAAAGGTAGGCCTGATAGGCATCTTTATTTTGATCACTGATTACCGAGCGGATGCCGGGAGCAGCAGCGGCACCTTTAGTCAAGGCTGTCCAGTCCGCCAGCGTAGGCGACGAGAGAGCTCCGATGCTTTTATCAAGTTCGGTGAACTTGCCTTGGTATTTGGGGATTAGCGCCAATTCTTTGGTGCAGGCGAGAGTTTTATCCCGCACTGTTTTCCATTCATCGGTGGCCTTCATGGCGAGCAGAAACTCTCCTTCGGTGCGCAGGATTCCTAAATACGCGGCTAGGGCGATTTCCGATTTCTGCGCTTTTTCAGGCTCCATGGTCCAGGCCACGGAGGAGTCTTTCGCATAGTCGACAAATGTGGTCGAGGCGAGATGCTTCGTCTTACGATCTACGACGGCATCTGTCTGGGCGGCGGCTGGCTTTTCCGCCGCCACCGTGGTGGATGATGGCGCCGCTGGGCTGCTATCAGTGAGGACTGGAGCTGAGGCGGAGCCATCAACAGCGGAGAGAGGAGGTCGATCTGCCGCCTCGAGCTTGGCGGGATCGACCAGTGTCGTTTCGGCAGGCGGCGCAGTGCTAGGCGGCGATGCCGCACCAGAGGGGGCCGACTTTTCTTTACAAGCCGACAATGCCAATGCCAAATAGCCGAGGGCTGCTGCGTATCGCAATCTAGATTTCATAATGTTTACCAGTAAAAGCTAACACCCATATCGATGCGTGAATCGCCGACCTCGATAGTTTCACGTCCGGACTCCACTTCTTTAAGCGGCACACCAAGTGTGATATTGGCGCGGAAACGGTCTTCATACGAATAGGCTAGACCTACGCCCGTGGAGAGCAACCATGTGTTGTCTTCCGATGGCAAGGCCGATGCGATCTCGGTATAAGCAGCATCCACAAAGTAAGACAGCGCTAGATCCCAGTCGGTGTGATCACCAGCAAAACGGGGGCGTTTGCGGAAACCATCACTGCCACCGAAATCCAGCAAGCGCGGAAGGTGAACAGTGTAATTGGTGCTGAGGAAAAGGCCGTAGTCACCAGAAATCATTGCCTTCGAATAACCGCGCACGTGGTCACCACCACCAGCAACAAACAAGAATGATGGCGGCAGACGATCTCCCGAGACGCTCGCATAGGCATTCGCATTGATTTGAATTTCATGCGCACGGCGATTTTCCGTCGAGAACCATTCATCGATGTAACGACCATAGAGTGCATTCAAGGAAGCATAGGTAAAATCGCGAGAGACATCCGTCCTACCCAAGCGGACGAGGTCCTCTTCATTTGCTGTGTCTGCGATATCCGGAAGGTTCGTTTCGACGCGCACGCCAACGTTCCACCATACATCACGCCCCAGCGAAGAGGCACTGATGCCAAGCCCTGCGAGCAAGAAATCACTTTCTACAGGTTCAACACCGACGCTGGAACTATCCTGCGTGACATTGAGCCAACGCAGGCCAGCCGTGGCATCCACAAACATGCCGCCCGATTCGTGCAGGGTGTAAGAGATGTCGCCGGCGATCGAATATGTATCACCGGAGAAATCGTTCGAAAGCGAGCCGAGACCCAATTGTGAGGAATCATAACTACTCATGGTGCCGGAGACGATGCCTTTCAAGCGACCCGTGTGATCCAGTGCGGACTCGTAGGATAGAGCCAAGGCCCATGTGTCAAGATTGGGCTCCGCCACTGCCATACCAGACAGCTTGTCATCCGTGCCGAGGAGATTGTAAAAATCAAAGCCACCATTGAGACGTAATTCACCGCCAGAGTTGGTGCCATAAGTATCAAAACCGAAGCGACCCGAATAAGGATTGAGTTGATTGACGCGGTATTCCAGTACCAAGCGACCGTCTTCACCACGCAGGTAGGGCTCGACGTAACGACGTGGGTGGCGATTAAGCAGGTTAATTCCTTCTTCTACGCGACCCATTTCCACCAAATCTCCCGGAGCGACAACGACGGCATTTTTGACACGATCTTCCGTGCCTTCCCAGAGTTTCTCGTTTGGGTTAGCTGGCACGACGCGGACTTCTGAGATTTTGTTCTCGCGGACTTGCACGCGCAGCGGCGCACCGCCCTTGAAACGACCATAATCGGCACCGGTGACGGTGGCCTGCACGGCAAAAATTTTGCGGGCCTGATACGCCTCACTGATACTGCGGAGCAGCGTCACGATGGCCTCATCGGAAAGCTTTGAGGCATTAAGATCAGAGATCGCTATGCGGTCTGGAGCGCCTTTGGGAGCCGCCTTGTAAACGCCACCTGACATCACCAAGGGGACAGCGACAGCATTAAGCTCCTCATCGCTAAGAGCAGAGTTCCCTTGGAACTTTACGCCTGCTGCCATCACCATCGGACACACCATGGCATACGCCAAAATACCTGCTAATTTGTTTTGATACTGTTTCATTATGATTTGTGGGTAGAATAGATCGCTTGAAGTGGGTATTAGTCGTTTTGGCCAACAGTAGTGTCAGGAATCTCAGGCTTCACTTGCTTGACGGGAGTCACAGCGGGCTTGAGAGACTTGATGGATTTAAACGTTGGCTTTTTGCCTTGGGTGCGGGTGCGAAGGAAATCAGCATATTCTTTGGTGCGCTCCTCCTCATCGGCTTCGAGGAAGCGTTCTTGCATCCAGAGGCGCTCGCTGATGGCTGGATTGCTGCCCCAGCCACCATCTTCTTTCCAAATTTCCGTCATGCTGATCGGACCGCTCTTTTCGAAGGGAGAGATCGGTTGTCTGCGGGCTGCTGTTTGCATACCGATCAAGCGGTTAGTCTCTCCACCGTCTGTAGTATCAAACACGCCTGCTAGCGGTTGAATATCGTAATTGGCTAGTAAACCAGAAAATTGATTGTCAAAATCACTGAATCGAATGGCAAACTTCACATCGGGAAACTGGCCTACCTCGTTACGCCCTTCCACTGGTTTACCATCTGTAACTTGCTTCGCAGTGAAGTAGAAATTAGAGACAGACTCTGCAGAGCCAGGGAGCAGCTTACCAAAGCTAACTATTCCCTGATCCTTATTAAGCGGATCGACGCTTACAACTTGATTAGCGGCCACTGTATCTTTAATCATGACACCAGCAATTTCTGCAGCGCGGCTTGTATAGTCTGGCCGTGCAAATTTTAATGTAACATCGGTTGGCAAACCCAGTTCCCAGAAGCCGATGACAGGCTTGGCAACAGCCACATCGGCAGTATTGTCACTACTTGGTGCATATGCGCCATTCTGAAGCGACTCACCATTCACAAAGGCTCCTATGTTAGCTCCAGCTTTCTCAGTACCCCATCTTGGTTGATTAACTGGAGTAACTGGATCTGTAACCAATCTTGGAACTGTTGGCGCTTCCAGACCTGTCGCATTAAATGTATCTTTGCCATAATACACAGAGATAACTGGGTTCAACCTATCCGCTGGGTTATCATCCACGACGAGATTTCCGCTTGTGTCGAAATAGTAGAAAATATTCGTTCCCGCTGCCACTTTGACATCCAGAATGTCGAGGGTGATGGGACGTTTGGTAATGACAAGGTCGCTTGCTACTTCGCTGATGTTGTAGTTGGTGACCTGCAATCCATTGGAGACCGAAATGTTGCCTTGGGTGACATCATTGATGACTAAGGCGTTGCTGTGTGTTACCGCTCCCCAACTGGTGTTGGTAGCCTTGTCGCTTGTGATGGTGACACTATTAATACTTTCGCCGTTAGCAAAGTTCACGCTGCTGTTGCGTGCGAACTGAGTCGAGCCAGCGAGGGCATCCACTCCATCTTTACGCACTTTGCCGTCCACTATTACGTCCGTCATCATTAATTCTGCTGGCGCGACAGCTCCACCGAAAATGTTATATTCGCTCCCATTATTTGGCAAATTGGTGCGGGTGTCGATCACGTTGCCGTAAATGCGTGTCCGTTGATTAGCGGTAAGTGTCACTTGACGCTCAGTAATCGCCAAATCACCAGTGACTTCTGAGATGGTGTAGTTTGACACTTGCAGTCCACCTGCGGGAGTAATGTTACCCTGTGTGATATCATCGATCACAATTGCGCCAGCGTAGGAATTGACGTTCCAGATCGTGTTCGTCGCCTTATCACTGGTGATGGTGACAGCACTGATGCTTTCGCCGTTGGCATAGTTCACTGGGCTCCTGCGAGAAAACTGAGTCGAACCGGAGAGGGTGTCCACTCCATCTTGTGCGGTGGGGGCATTGGTGGCGACTCCCAATGCTGCTGGTGCAGTAGCTCCGGAGAAGATGTCGTATTTCAGACCGTCGCGTGTATCGAGCACATCACCGTAGATGCGCGATTGATTCGCCGCGGTGAGGGTGACGAAACGGTTGGTAATGTCGAGGTTACCAGCGGTTTCACTGATGGTGTAGTTAGAGACCAAGAGTCCACCAGTCGCCGTGATATTGCCTTGTGTGACATCATCGATTACGAGAGCACCGGCGTAGCCGCCGACGTTCCATGAGGTGTTCGTGGCTTTGTCACTGGTAATGGTAACGGCGCTGATGCCTTCACCGTTGGCGTAGTTCACGGTGATGGTGCGAGCAAACTGAGTCGAACCCGATAGAGTGTCCACTCCGTTCTGCGCGGTGAGCGCATTGTTCACGACACCCAGGTCACCAGGAAGTCCGACAGCTCCTGAGAAGATGTCGTATTTCGAGCCAGTGCGGGAGTCTAGGACATCACCGTAAATACGAGATTGATTCGCGGCAGTGAGTGTGACGAGACGGTTGGTAATGTCGAGGTTGCCAGCGGTTTCGCTGATATCGTAGTTAGCGACCACAAGTCCGCCGGTTGCCGTGATGTTTCCTTGCGTGACATTATCGATCACGAGAGCACCGGCGTAGCCGCCGACGGCCCATGAGGTGTTCGTGGCTTTATCACTGGTGATGGTGACGGCGCTGATGCCTTCGCCGTTAGCGTAATTGACGCTACTGGTCCGAGCGAACTGACTCGAACCCGAGAGAGTATCCACTCCGTTCTGTGTGGTGAGCGCATTGTTCACGACACCCAAGTCACC
>CAMAQB010000075.1 GCA_945860285.1 Akkermansia muciniphila
CGGGACTCCACTTCAGGACTCGCTCCGCTCGCCCTTCAGTTCCATCCCGCAACACCGCGAAAGAACCAACGAAACAAAACAACCAATCAGACGAAACGACTCCTCGCCGAGATATTCGCTAACAATTTGAATCCGCCCACCATAAAAACAGAATAGTTTGTAAACTGTAGTGCCATGTTCCTTTGTCAAATTACCGGGAAAAATGATCGTTGATTTTTGTTAGGATCTCGGAGGGGGTGAGGGTGATATCTAGCGTCAACGCATCGGCGGGAATTTCCAAAGTGGCGAGCTGGCTGTCGAGCAGCGAGACCGGCATGAAGTGATTATCCCGCTGAGTCAAGCGGTTCTCAATAAGTTTTCGAGAACCCTGCAATAGAACGATCCGCAGCTCAGGACAGGAGCGCCGCAGAATCTGGCGATGGACTTCCTTGAGGGCGGAACAGGCCAATACAAAGCGGGTGGGGGAGAGTTGTTTGATTTTTTCCGTCAGCGAAGCAAGCCACGGCGCGCGGTCTTCTTCGGTCAGTGGAATGCCCCGTGCCATCTTCTCCCGGTTTGACTCGGAATGAAAGTCATCGGCCTCGAGAAATGTCGTGCCGAGCGATTCGGCGAGCATTGCGGCGATGGTGGATTTGCCGCTGCCGCTGACACCCATGATCAGGAAACTCATGTTGTTCATACAGGTGACCACTCGAGTTCACACAGGATCGCTTCAAGTTTCCGCCCGTACGCCACATAGGAATCGTAGCACTGCTGCCAGTCCACCTGCGTTTTGTCCGCGACATGAAACACGGTGGCGACGTGTGGTTCAATGGCAATGTAGCCGTCGTAACCGCAAGCCTTGGCATCTGTTAGGATTTCGCGCACATGGGCTTCACCTTCCCCCGGCCAGGAGTATTCGGGTTCTTCACCCGGGGTCCGGGGATACCGGCAGTCCTTGATGTGAATGTGCACCACGTGTTCGCGCACAGTACGCCAGAAATCGTACGCGTTTTGCCAAACATCCGCCGCTGCCGCGCTGCGGTCGATCTGGAACACGGGATTGCCGGTGTCGAAGACCAGCTTGAGACCGGGGACTTCGTCGATCAAACGAAGGGTGTGGGCGGCGGAAAATCCCCCCCAGTTCATGCAGTTTTCATGCGCGGCGGTGATTCCGGCATCGGCGAAACGACTGACAATTTCGCGCAGCCGACGGAAACGTTCCTGTTCGTGCTGATCCTCGCCCCACGGTTCCTGCGCGTAGGACATGATGCGCACCAGTTTGGTGCCGAGGCGCTGCATGCGCGGAAGGGCGCGCTCGATTTCCGCCCGGGTGATTTCGAAGTCGCCGGCGATCTTCTTCGACCAACTGCCGATCAATGAACCGAACTCGGGCACGCGGATTGCCGCCGCTTCGAGCACATCGACCATGGCATCAAAACTTTCCGAAGTGTGGTCGTGAATATTGATGCCATCGATGCCGCGCGTGGAAATGTTCTTCCATCCCAATTCCCTGGTGGCCTTGATTTGCGAGTCAAGTGAGGTTCCCGCTTCGTCCGAAAATCCGGTGAGTTGCATGGTGTTGGATAAAATTGTTAGGTCGATAATACGATGCGAGTTCCGCCCTCGCGGGCCGAGCGGTAAACGGCGTTGATCAGCGCCACGGCTTTGCGGGCTTCCGTAGCATCCACGGCGCAGGGCCGTTTTTCCTGAATAGCCGACACGACTTCCTGGAAATTGCGCCGGTGACCATCGAAGTGGATCGCGGTCGGGTCATTGGCACCGAGTCCTCTAACACTTCCCTGCATCAGCGTCTGGTGGATATGCGCATCCGCTGGCCCGGGATCGGCGAAGTCCCACACCCGGAAACATTCGTCAGCGAGAAAAACCGAGCCTTTGGTTCCGCAGACCTGGACTTCCGCCGGGTGACCGACCGATGACCAGCAGCAGGTCGAGGCCTCGATCACGCCGCGGGCCCCGCTGGCGAATTCCAGAATCGCCACGCAGGAATCCTCGACCTCGATCCTTTCATGAGCCAGCAGCGCTGTGGATGCCGCAACCGCGACCACCGGGCCGGCGACGTATAGAAGCTGGTCCACCGTGTGAACGCCTTGATTCATAAGCGCGCCTCCGCCATCGAGCGCCCAGGTGCCACGCCAGGCCCCGGAATCATAGTATTCCTGAGTGCGCCACCATTTGATGTACGCGGAAGCCGAGGTGATTCTGCCAAAGCGGTTTTCATCGCTGGCCTTTTTCAAGGCTTCGATGGCAGGTTGAAAGCGGCGATTGAGCACTGCTGACAGCGTTTTCCCAGATGCTTGCGCGGCGGCGATCATTTCATCGATGCGCTCGGTGGTGATTTCCAGCGGTTTCTCGCAAATGACATGTTTGCCCGCTTGCAGAGCGGCGATGGCCGGGTCGCGGTGCGCGCCGGACGGGGTGCCGATGGTGACCACTTCCAGTTCCGGATCGGCAAGGAAATCCTCCCAACCGGTGTAAGCCTTGCAACCGTATTCGCGCGCCAGTTTTTCCGCGCTTTCGGGCCGCAAATCAAAAACCGAGTGCAGGCTGGAGCCGCTCATGGACTGGATTGCCTTGGCATGATAATGCCCGATCATACCTGCTCCGATAATGCCAAATTTCATGCGTGAAAGCGACACTGGCATGATTTGAAACAGGTGTCAAACCGACTTGGTCCCGCATTCCCTGTTCGTCACGGTTTTCTGCTCAAAGGATTTCCACAACCACTGCCGTTGTGTTGTCCCTGCCGGAATCGGTGACCGCTTCTCTTACAAGCCGCGGGGTGTTGAGCTGGTCTGCCTCATCGTTGGCCCGCGTCAGTTCTTCAATCTTGCGATCCCACAAACCATCCACCAATCCGTCGGAGCAGATGAGAAACCGGTCGCCCTGCCGGGCGTTGATGCGACCGAATTGCGGTTCGATCTTTTTCTGTCCGCCCCCGAGCGCCTGGTTGAGTGCATGGCGCTGCGGGTGATTGCGGGCCTCGCGTTCGTTCAACTGCCCCTGTCGCTGCATCCAGCCGACATAGGAATGATCTTCCGATACCTGGATCAGCGGTCCGTCCACCGGAAGATAGTAGATGCGGCTGTCGCCGATGTGGCCGAAATGAACCCAGCCGGGCATGAACCAGCAGAGGCTCAGCGTCGCACCCATGCCGGCGCATTCCTCGTAGTGGCGGCCCATTTCCACCATGGCCTGATGGATTTGGCCGAAAAGCTCCATCAGCACGTCGCTGGGCCCGCCATCGAAATGTTGCGCGCCCATGCTGAAGCTCTTGGGCAGAAGCCGGGTGATTTTTTCCACCGCGATCCTGCTGGCGAACTCGCCGGATTTCGCTCCACCCATGCCGTCGCTGACGGCAAACAAAAAATCGCCCTCATCCAGCGAACCCGCGCCGGTTTTCCCCAGATAGCATAATTCCCGGGCATCGAAACGGAGGGCCAGAAAGGTGTCCTCGTTGTTCTTGCGGAAGCGTCCGACATCGGTCATCCCGGACCAGCGCAGAGTGGGTGGGGGAGCATCGATCGCAGCGTTTTCCATCGTCTGCACGAGACATAGAGAATTCTTTTGTCTCGTGCAAATTGAAAAAATTTCATCGCTACGAAATATTGGCGTGGATTTTGCTTATTTGCTATTGCTGATGCGTCACACCCGCAGATTTCACTCGCAAGTCTGCGCGAAGTGTACAATATCTGCGCGGTCCATATAAACAAACATCAAATTACCATGCCCAAATTCAAACTGGAGTATATCTGGCTGGACGGTTACACACCCGTTCCTAATCTTCGCAGCAAAACCCAAATCAAGTCGTTTGACGAGTTTCCCAAGTTGGAGGAACTTCCGAACTGGGGATTTGACGGCAGTTCCACACAACAGGCCGAGGGACGCAGTTCCGATTGCGTTCTCAAGCCAGTGGCGGTCTTTCCGGATTCGACCCGTCTGAATGGTGTCCTGGTGATGTGCGAGGTCATGATGCCCGATGGCGTGACGCCGCATCCGACCAATACCCGCGCGACGATCCTCGACGATCCCGGCACTTGGTTTGGATTTGAACAGGAGTATTTCCTGACCCAGGGTGGCAAACCGCTCGGTTTTCCCAAGGACGGCTACCCAGCCCCGCAGGGACCTTACTATTGCGGCGTGGGATTCAACAATGTCGGCGACATCGCCCGTCAGATTGTCGAAGAGCACCTCGATTTGTGCCTGGAAGCCGGCATCAACCACGAAGGCATCAATGCCGAGGTCGCCAAGGGCCAGTGGGAGTTCCAGATTTTCGGCATGGGATCGAAAAAAGCCGCCGATGAAGTTTGGGTGGCCCGCTACATCCTCAACCGCGTCTGCGAAAGTTACGGTGTCGATGTGGAATACCACTGCAAACCGCTCAAGGGCGATTGGAATGGTTCCGGCATGCATTGCAATTTCTCTACGACCCACATGCGCGAAGTTGGCGGCAAGGAGTATTTCGAATCGCTTATGGCCGCTTTTGCAAAAAATGTCAACGAACACATCGCGGTATACGGTCCGGACAACCATCTGCGTTTGACCGGTCATCACGAAACACAGTCGATCGACAAGTTCAGCTACGGAGTTGCCGACCGCGGCGCGTCAATCCGCATCCCTCACAGCTTTGTAAACAACGGTTACAAAGGGTATCTCGAAGACCGTCGTCCGAACTCCCAAGGCGACCCCTATGCGATTGCCGGACGCGTCTTGAAGACGATTTCGGAAGTTCCGACCGCTTGATCGGACTGGTTGCAGCAGCACGATGTTCTTACGACCGCTCCAATATGGGGCGGTCGTTTTTTTGGTCCCTCTGACGAATGGAAAGAATCCAGCACGGCAATCAAGCAGGGAAAGGATTGACAAGAAATGTCGCAATCAAAAGGCAGAGGACGATCTCCGAGCGTTCCGGTGGGTGGCGGGCACATCACGGCCTGACGTGAACTACCTTACCCCACGCTCTCGAGCGCCAACAACGCCGGTGAGTCAGGATGGATGATGACCTGTCAACCATCCTGTCCCCACCGGATCACCAAGGACAACGATCCCTTTGTGCATTTCCCTGGCTTGATCGCCGTAACGCATCCAGTTCGAGGCTGTTCTTTACATTTCCGAACGTCTGTGGCAATCGTGCCGCGCCATGTCAGAGTTACCAAAAGCCTACGAGCCCGGGGATGTCGAAGCCAAGTGGTATGCCGCGTGGATGGAAGCCCGCTGTTTTGAGGCCGATCCGCAATCCGACAAACCCGGTTATTCGATCGTGATTCCACCGCCCAATGTGACGGGTATTTTGCATCTGGGACACGTTTTGAACAATGCATTGCAGGATATTCTCGCCCGCCGCGCCCGCCAAATGGGCTTTGAAGTGCTTTGGCTTCCTGGCACCGACCACGCGGGTATCGCCACGCAAACAAAAGTCGAACAACTGATCCGCAAGGAAGAAGGCAAGTCGCGCCGCGATCTCGGACGCGAGGAATTTCTCAAGAGAGTTTGGGCCTGGAAGGAGCAATACGGCGGCATCATCATTTCCCAATTGAAACGGCTCGGCTGTTCCTGCGACTGGAGCCGCGAGCGTTTCACCATGGATGCCGAGTATACGCGTGACGTGCAACAGGTCTTCGTGAGCTTGTTTGAAAAAGGCCTGATTTACCGGGGTCTGCGCATGGTCAACTGGTGCCCGGTATCACTTACGGCCTTGAGCGATGAGGAGGTGATCCTCAAGCCGCAAATGGGAAAATTTTACACCATGCGCTATGAGATTGTTGAGGAACCTGGGCGTTTCTTGGAAATCTCCACCACCCGGCCGGAGACGCTGCTTGGCGATGTGGCGGTGGCAGTGAACCCCGGTGATGAACGATATCGCGATCTGCTCGGCAAACATGTCTGGCGTCCCTTTCCGCGCGCTGCGATTCCGATCATCGGCGACGACGCGGTTGAGAAAGATTTTGGCACCGGTGCCCTGAAAGTCACGCCGGCCCACGACCGCGTCGATTTTGAGATCGGCGTGCGCCACAATCTGCCCATGATTGACGTGTTGCATCCCGACGGTCGGATCAACTGTCCCGAGTGCCCGGATCTAGATGGGGTGGATCGTTTCAAAGCCCGAAAATTGGCCGCGCTCAAACTTGCGGAGATGGGCGCGCTGGTGAAGGAGGAGGATTACCAAAACAACGTCGGCTTCAGTGAACGCGCCGATGTGCCCATCGAGCCACGCCTTTCTTTGCAATGGTTCCTGCGCTATCCATCGGTCGGCCGCACCGCTGCGGCGGTAGCGAATGGCGAAATCGTTTTTCGACCCGAGCGCTGGCGCAAGACATTCGCGCATTGGATGGAAAATCTTCAGGACTGGTGCATCAGCCGTCAACTCTGGTGGGGTCACCGCATTCCTGTTTGGTATCGCAAGGATCAGGCGGAGGCCCTGCAAAATGCAGATACCCTGGATCTATCGGATCGCGAAAAAGGAGCCATTCACGTCGGCGTCACGCCACCGGCAGATCCCGGCAACTGGGTGCAGGACGAGGACAGCATGGACACCTGGTTTAGTTCGTGGCTGTGGCCCTTTGCCACGATGGACGAGGCCACGCGCAAAAAATTCTATCCGACCAATGATCTGGTGACCGGTCCCGACATCATCTTTTTCTGGGTCGCCCGCATGATCATGGCGGGATACGAGTTCATGGATGAACTGCCGTTTCGCAACGTTTTCTTCACCTCGATCATCCGCGATCAGCTAGGTCGCAAGATGAGCAAACAGCTCGGCAACTCGCCCGACCCACTGGTATTGATGGATCGCTACGGTGCCGACGGGCTGCGTTTTGGATTATTGCGCATTTCTCCCCTCGGCGGCGATGTCCGTTTCGATGAGGCCCAGATCGAGGAGGGCAGGAATTTTGCCAACAAGATCTACAATGCCTGCCGTTTCCGCCAGATGGCGGGCGGGGAGCGAAACACCGTGCTTCCGCCGCTGGCTTTGCTGCGACCCTATCATATCGACATCATGGCGAAGCTCGATGCGCTGTCGGTCCAGCTCGGGGAGTCGTATGCCGAGTATCGTTTTGGAGAGATCGCGCAGAAAATGAACGAATTCCTCTGGAGTGAATTCTGTGATTGGTTCCTGGAAGCGGTGAAAGGCGACCTTCGTCAGCAGGCGCCGGAGGTGGAGCGCGAAAGAACCCTGGCGGTCTTCGATGCGGTGATGAGTCGTTTCCTGCAGTTGTTGCATCCGTATATGCCTCATGTGACCGAGGAGTTGTCGGCACGTATGGGGTATGTTGCCGAAGGTAGCTTCTTGATGAATCAGTTGCTGCCGGAGCAGCCGCTGCTCCACGGCTTTGCGGCGTCGACCAGTTGCCAGCGGGCGGCCGACATTTACGAAGCGGCAGGCCGAATGCGCAACTTGAAGGCGGAATACCAGTTAGCCACGCGCCGCGACGTGACCTTTATCGTGAAGTCCGCCGCGCTTTGGCTGGCTGAGGAACTCGATGTGCTGGCCCTGCTGGCCGGAGCCGCAGTGATCCGCATGGATGATGACTTCGCCGCATCCAAGGGCACCCCCGCGGCCATCACTCCCGTTGGGGAAATGTACTTGCCGCTCGAAGGATTGATCGACGTGGATGCTGAACGCCAGCGTTTGTCCCGCGAGATCGAAAAATTGAGCAAAGAGGTGGTCAAGTGCGAGGCCAAACTGGGCAATGCCAGTTTTGTCGACCGCGCTCCGCCCGAAGTGGTTGAGCAGGAAAAAGCCCGGCTGGAGGAATGGCAAGGGAAACTGGCCCAGCTCGCCGAGATGCTGTCGGCGCTAAACTAGCCCGAAATGAAAACCGCGTTCGAAACAAGTTCGAACGCGGTTTTGTAAAAAGGGATCGGAGAAAATTTCAATCCTCGGCGCCAGCAAACTCGGAGTGTGCCTCACGCACGCGCTTGCCACCTTTGTATTCCTTGCCGATTTTCTCCACCAAACCTCGTGTCACCAGATTCTGGAGCTTTTCATAGGCGCGAAGTCGGAGCATCTCTTCGCCGCCGGAAACGGCATTGCGAACCTTGAGTTTCTCAAAGGTCCGCTCAAACAGGTCGTTGAACGGAAAAATCTTGTCTTCGGATAAAACATTGACGAGCTCGTCAGTGACATGATCAGGAAGGCGACGTGAGAAGCGTGTGCGTTTCGTAGTAATTGCCATAACAAGCCCGAGCATACCACCGGAAAACGGCAAAGCGAGTGAAAAATACGGATTGATCAATAAATCTTGATTTATTTGTCAAGTTTAAAACATAAACAAATGTGTAATACTTTTGGGTGATTGTCTGCTTTCCAAGTGATGGGTGATGAATTATGGTCGCCGCATGCGCTGGCAAGACAGGGAAGGAAGCGAGAATGTGGAGGACATGCGTGGTCAGGGTGGCGGTGGTCGAATGATCGGCGGCGGCCTCGGCATGCTGCTGATTGTATTGGTGGTATGGTTCCTGGGCGGCGACCCACTCGCGATGTTGTCGCAGATGGCGCGCCAAGGGGGCGGTCCTCCGGTTTCGTCAGCCCCAAACAGACCGCGATCCGCCGAGGATGAGCGCGCGGCCAAGTTTGTCAGCGTGGTGCTGCGCGATACCGAGGAAGTCTGGGGTGATGTTTTTTCACAAATGGGCTCCAGCTATCGGCAACCCAAGCTGGTTTTGTTCACCGGGCAGGTGAATTCCGGATGCGGAAGGGCCAGTGCGGCGATGGGCCCCTTTTATTGCCCCGCCGACCAAAACGTTTACATTGACCTTTCGTTTTTCGATCAAATGCGCGATGAATTGGGGGCTTCGGGGGATTTTGCCCATGCCTATGTCATCGCCCATGAGGTCGGACACCATGTGCAGAAATTGATGGGAACGTCCGACAAGGTCAATCAACTCCGGGGAAGGGTTTCCGAGGAGGATTACAACAAGTATTCGGTCAGACTCGAACTGCAGGCGGACTTTTATGCGGGTGTCTGGGCGCGCCACGGCCAGGAGAAATTCCATTTTCTTGAAGAAGGGGATCTCGAGGAGGCCCTCAACGCCGCCCTGGCCATTGGCGATGACACTTTGCAACGCAAGGCTCAGGGTCGTGTTGTTCCCGCCGCATTTACCCATGGAACCTCGGAGCAACGGGCCCGGTGGTTCAAGAAAGGCTACCAAACCGGTGACATCAGGCAGGGTGACACCTTCAACGCGCGGGAACTTTGACCCGTGTCCCAAAAAAAACGCCCTGACAGGCGAACCTGTCAAGGCGTGGAAGAAGATCAAATCAATTACGCGATTTCCTGGGCGTGGAAACTGCCCCAGTCGTCGAGATTGTTGAGGTTCACCGCATCGAGAATGCTGCCGTCATCCTCCAGACCCACGGAGGAAAGGATGGCTTTGCGGGTGTCATCCGAATGATGATAGCCGGTAATGGCCGCGTTGAGGGCGCTGACCGCTTCGCTGTTGAGATTGCTTGCATTCGCCTTCACCCATGCCTCGGTTTGCACGTAGGTGGGTTTGCTGTTGATGAATGAAAGGAAAGCCTCCTTGTCTACGCCGATTCCGTCGAGCACCATCTGGTCGTAGCCCATGCCGCAGGCGGGATAGTCGGAGTGCAGTTTTCCTGCTGCCGCGAGGGAAGCTTTTTGCCAGAGACGTGGAAGGTGTAGTACGCCCAAGGGGCCCGCTGTGCCGCTACTGATGGTAGGTATGATCATGGTTATTATGGTGATTCTTGTTGGTGTTTGTGGTAGACCTCGAAACTCTGAATGGTGTGTTGCAAAGATCAATAGAAAAAATCGGGCTGGTTAAGAATTCGTCGGATTTCTCAAACTTGAACGATTGTTTTTTCATTGGAGGGATCGATGATCGCGAATCGCTCGCGGTGCATGCCGGGATCAGAGCGGAAAATCAAGCGCCCGCTGTGCTGGCGCTCCAATTCCATGAGGATCTTCGAGTCCTCGGTCCGGAATCGGTTCAACACATCGGTGTTGACCATCACCACGAGGTCGCCCTGATGGGTGTTCTTGTGAATGAGGGTGTTCAGTTGACGCTGGATTTCGACCGACATCGTCATTGTGGTTTTTACGCGTCCACGGCCCTGGCAGTATGGACAAGGTTCATACATTGAGTCGCGCAGGGATTCGTTGAGTCGCTGGCGGGTCATTTCCATGAGGCCGATCGCTGAAATCTGCAGGACCTGGGTTTTCGCCTTGTCCTTCTTCACGCGCTCTTTCATGGTCTTGTAAACGGTCATCTGGTCCTTGCGATGGCGCATGTCGATGAAGTCAACGACCACCAGTCCGCCAATGTTGCGCAGCCTCAGTTGGCGCGCGACTGCCTGGGCGGCCTCGACGTTGGTTTCCATGATCATCTTGTCGACATCCTTCGATCCGCGGTTGCGGCCGGTGTTGACGTCGATGGCGATGAGCGCCTCGGTTTCATCGATGACGATGTAACCGCCACATGGCAGCCAGACCTGGCGGGAGAACGCCTCGTCGATCTGCTTTTGGATGCCGATTCGTTCGAAAATCGGAACATGTCCCGCGAGGTAGGTCACCCGGCGTTTGGCGCGGCGCGAGACCTTTCCTGCGACCGCTTTGATGGCTTCGGTGGTGTCGGGACAGTCGCAAATCACCTGGTCGATGTCATCGGTAAGCAAGTCGCGCGCGGTTCTTTCGACGAGGCCCGGCTCCTGGAAAACGCAGCACGGTGCCGGGCGGACATCCCGCTGCTGTTCCACCTCCTGCCATTGTTCCAGCAGCATTGCGATGTCGCGGATCAGGTGGCGTTTGCGCGTGCCGATGGCAGCGGTGCGCATGATGATCCCCATTCCCTCGGGGATGGTGAGTTTCTGCATAATGGTGCGCAGGCGGATGCGCTCCTTGGGGTCCTCGATCTTGCGGGAAATGCCGAACTGTTCCGTGTAGGGCATGAGCACCAGGTAGCGCCCGGCCAGGGAAATGTTGGTGGTGACGCGGGGACCCTTGGTGCCGATGGGGCCCTTCGAAACCTGGATCATGATTTCCGAACCGATTGGATAAATGTTGGGAATGTCCTTGGAGGATATTTTTTTCTGCTGCTTCTTGGGTCCGCGGTCGATTTCCTCAAGTCCCGCGTCCAGCGCCGCAGGCAGGGCGTCCCAGAAATGCAGAAACGCGTTTTTGTCGAGCCCGATGTCAACGAACATGGCCTTGAGTCCCTGTTCGATGTTCTTGACGCGACCTTTGAAAATGCCGCCGACGATGTTTTGATCGCCTTCGCGCTCTACAGAATATTCCTCCAGCAGGCCGTTTTCCAGCAGCGCGACGCGGCGTTCCAGTTTTTCAACGTTGATGAGAATGGTATTTCCTTCCATGGGATTGCTGGATCCAAATCCGAGGAAGCGTTTGATTTGTTTGATCATGGTAATGAGACAGATGGTATGGTTGTTGAGTTAGATGCAATTCACTCGTTGACCGGCTTGGCGCGTGGAATTGTGCCTGTTGGGTCGATTTCGGGAGTGATGGTTGGAGTAGGGAGAATTTCTGCGGTGTTGTCTTCGGCGGCGTTGTTGCTGGCACTTGCCTCGGTATTGACTTGGACATCGTCGGCGGTTTCAGTAACATCTGCCGCTTCTACTGCGGCAAGAGTGTCTGCTGGTAAAGTGATTTCTTCAATGGAATGGGTATTTCCCGGCACTTCGTCCTGAGGATGCAGGGGCAGTTTGAGGCCTTCCTCCTGCGCAAACAGGCCTCGATAGATCAAATGCACGAGCGGGCCGCAGACCTTGCCTCCGGATTTTCCACCCACGACGAGGACACAAACCGCATACTTGGGGTTTTCAAACGGGGCGAACGAGACTGTCCAGGAGTTGTTCGATTTTTTACCGCGGTCGATGCTCTGTGCAGTTCCGGTTTTCGCGGCGACCTCCATGTTGGGCATTTTCACCCGTGCCGCCGTGCCCCCGGGCTTGTTGACCGCCATCCACATGCCTTGGCGGATGCGATCCATGTCGGCGGGCTTTATGCCTTCCTTGAGAAGATCGACGACCAGTTTTGGTTCGTCGGCCACGATGACCTTGTTGTTGAGAACAACCTTTTTCACCACTCTAGGTTGGTAGTATTTGCCGCCGTTGGCAATCGCACAGGCAATCGAGGCCAGTTGCAGCGGTGAAGCCGAACTCACACCCTGGCCGATCGCCAGAAATGCGGTGTCGACAGGTGTGACCGTCGTTGTCGGATTTTTCAATTTCCAAGCGGGCGAGCCAATCACAGTGCCCGGTTTTTCACTAGGAAGCTCGATGCCGGTGGTGCGACCGAGATTCAGCAAGGTGAACGTTTCAGCCATGCCGCGCGGACCAACCGCATTGGCGAGCCGGAAAAAATAGGGATTGCACGATTGCTGGATCGCCTTGGAGACATTCTGAGCACCGTGCATGCCCTTGCTTTGGTTCCAAATCCAGCAACCCGCCTTGTGTTTGCCGTATAGGACGTATCCGTTACATGAATAGATCTTGTCTCCAAGACCCGCCCTGGCACCGGCGATCGCGGTGGGAAGTTTGAATGTCGAGCCCGGATCGAAACTCTCGGTTGCGCGGTTCATCAGCGGCAGGCAGATGTTTTTTCTGCTGTACTCGTTCCATTTCTGGGGATCGATCGATGGGATGAAATTATTGGAGTCGTAGTTGGGCACGGATGCCATGGCGATGACTTCGCCCGTATTGACGTTCATCACCACCGCCGCGGCCCGGCCCGCGCGACGCAGCACGTTTTCCACGAGGTATTGAGCCCGGGCATCGATGGAAAGAATCACATCCGCGCCGATTTGCGGCTTGGTGTAGTCGGTCATATTGACGACACGGCCTTTTTCATCCTTGAGGATGGTTTTCACCCCTTCGGTGCCTTTCAAATACTTGTCCATGGTCGCCTCAACTCCCGCGACGCCTTTTTCCTCGCCGATGTAGTGGTCAAATCGTCTTTGTCCCTCCTCGGGCACGTCGCCTTTTTCCCATTCCTTGGTGTAGCCGAGCACGTGGCAGGCGAGTGTCTTGTAGGGATACTGACGCTCCGGGCGCAGGTTGATGTACACACCCGGCAACTCCAGATTCAGTTCAGCGAAACGAGAAAACTGCTCGTAGTTCAAGTCGGTGCGATAGGAAAATGGAACCAGCCCACCGTGGGTGGCATAGTGGATTTCCAAGGCTTTCGCGCTGTATTGCTTGTCCAGCCCGTATTTCGCCAACCTGTTGATGATCATTTCCTTGACGATCGCGCTGATGTTTTTCTTTTTCGTCTTGCGGCTCATGCCGTTCTCCGAGCGCAGCGTTTCAATTGTCGGCGAATCGTCATGTTGCAGCGCGTAGGCGTTAATGATCTCCTCGATATTGAAGGATACTTCGTAATGCCGGCTGTTGCGGGCGAGGATCACTCCGTTGCAGTCGCGGATTTCCCCGCGCACGCCTGGTTCGCGCACGGAGACGTTTCTCGGGGAGGGAACCAGCGAGAGGTAGTGCTCTTTTCTCACAATCTGCACCGTGTGCAATCGATGCAACAGGGTGCCGAAGCCCAGCAAAATGAGGGCGGTTAGCAGGTAAAGTCGCAGTCGGAAAGCGTTTTCCATGGCGGAAAGGGAAAATTTAGTGGGAATAGCCGAAGCGATTCGGTGGGCGTTTGCCCGCGATGATTTGATGGTCGGCGATGCGGGCGATCAGAAACAGGGCGGCAAAGACCAGCGGCGCCACCAAGGCACTGAACAGCGAAGTGTAGCCGATTTGCTGCAAAACGCCACGATTGACTGTGAACGAGCCGCGAATGAAATCGATCAGGCTGTATTCCACCAGATTGTAGATGAAGGTTGCCACACCGGCGATGACGGAGGAAACATACCATTTTCCCTGGATGAACAAGTGCTGGAATCCGTGCATGAACGCTCCCGCCAAACCGAAGAGCAGGATCGAAGTGCCGAACCTCAGACTGGAAATCGTCGTGGGGAAAACGGAGAGATCGAGTTTGTCCGTGCTCAGTGCGCACTGGGCATCCCAGAGAAAACCGCAGATCAGCGCATAGATGAAAACGACAGGAAGCGGCACTGTGACGGAAATGCACAGGAACACCGCCAGCAACAGAAAAATGCGGGCGTTGTAAAGCGGTTGGAAGGCGGGCAGGAATTGCTGCAGGACCACCGCCAGCAGGATCAGCAACAAGAGAAATAGGGTGTAGCGGAACACGGCGGGACTACTGGGTTGATTTCGCGGAAGGGATGACGAAAACAGTGACCAGTTCGTTGAAGTTCACGGCGGGGACTACGAGAGCTTCAGAATCAAGGGCACCGGGTTCGACCGATTCGATTGTTCCAAGAAGAATGTTGGCGGGAATGATGCCACCCCGCCCATTGCTGAAAACACGCTGTCCTTTTTTCAGGTTGGCGTTTTTCGATAAAAACCGCATGCGCAGCTTCGGGATTTTTCCGTAATCGGCGCGCTGACCGCTGACGATCCCGACCTCGGGGCAACCTTCCACTTTGGCCGCGACCTGACATTTTTCATCGGTGAGCAGAATGACGGTGGAGAAATCCTTGGCGCTGAGGTCGATTTTACCCACCAAACCCTCGGCGGTGACGACCGGATTCTGGTTGCCGATGTAGGATTCCTCTCCTTTGTTGATTTCGACGGTCTTGTACCAGTTGGTTGTTTGCCTGCGGGTGATGCGCGCCGCCACCAGGGTGAACGGGGTGTTCTGTTTGAATTCCAGAGCGGAGCGCAGGCGGGCGTTCTCGGTTTCAAGGGCGCTGAAGCGTTGCTCGATCTGCTTGAGTTTGTCGAGTTCGGCATTGGTGCATTCCAGCTGGACCTCCAGTTCGGTGGAATGTTTGACTTCCTTGGAAAAATTCCTCGCCCGGGTTTCGATGGCCGACCCCGCCTTGAGAAAGGGGGAAAGCGCGCTGTAATAGGCGGCCTGGATCGAACGCACGCTGGTGTCGCTTCTGGTCAGCGCCCAAGTGGCGCCACCCAGAAAACAGAGGAGGGCGATAAGATTTAGCGGCTTCATTGCCGGATTGCACCGAAGGGCTCAAGGTTCAACTCAACCAATGTTGGCGATACGTTTCAGTAGCGCAATTTCTTGCAATGCTTTGCCCGTCCCTTCAGCTACGGCGCTGAGCGGATCCTCGGCGATGTGAACCGGCAGACCGGTCTCTTCGCGAATCAATCGATCCAAGCCTTTGAGCAGGGCACCGCCGCCCGCCAGAATGATGCCGCGGTCGACGAGGTCAGCCGCAAGCTCCGGAGGACAACGCTCCAGTGTCGTGCGAATGCCGTCAAGCACCTGGGAGAGGGGATCGGCCATCGCATCGCGGACCTCCTGCGAGGTGATGGTGATGGTTTTCGGCAGTCCAGCGACAAGATCCCGGCCCTTGACTTCCATGGTCATCTCTTTCGGCAATGGCGCAGCGGAACCAATGCGTATTTTGATGTCCTCTGCCGTGCGCTCGCCGATCATCAGGTTGTAGGCGCGTCTCATGTACGAAATAATCGCCTCGTCGAGTTCGTCGCCCGCCACACGGACGCTGCGCGAATACACGATGCCCGAAAGGGAGATCAATGCGACTTCGGTGGTGCCGCCGCCAATGTCCACAATCATGTTGCCGGCGGCATCCTGGACGGGCAATCCCACGCCGATCGCAGCCGCCATGGGTTCTTCAATCAAATACACCTCGCGGGCTCCAGCCTGCTCGGCCGACTCGCGTACGGCGCGTTTTTCAACTTCGGTGATGCCCGATGGCACGGCGATGACAACCCGCGAATTGGAACGACGACCGTTGTTCACTTTCTTGATGAAGTGCCGCAACATTGCCTCGGTCACTTGAAAGTCGGAAATTACGCCGTCACGCAAGGGGCGAATAGCGACGATGTCACCCGGTGTCCGACCCAGCATGCGCTTGGCGTCGTCGCCGACCGCCAGCACTTGGTTGGTGCCGGCCTTGACGGCCACTACGGAGGGTTCACGAAGCACGATGCCATGGTCTTTAACGCAAACGAGGGTGTTGGCGGTACCCAGATCGATGCCGATGTCCTGTGACATCCAGTTGCCAAAAAGCCTTTTGAAAGTAGACATGGGAAGTAGTTAGGAAAGCGCGGGTAGGCAGGTTTTGATGGATCGGAGAGTAGAACGATAATTCATTGCGGCATGCAGGTAACACCCGTTTGTTTTCCTGCTGCATATTGCTGATTGCACGAGTGTCAAAACCGGGCGGTGATGCAAACAGAAATTTGAGATATGTCAATCAATATTTATGGAATGAACAAGGATTTCGTCAAAATGTCGAGGGCCTGAGCCGCCGCAATCATCCCAAATGTCGCCGTCACAGGCGACGCGGTGCCGTAGCCGGATTCGCAATTCAACCGCAGCGAACTCTCTGCGGATTTCGTCGCGGCCACCGAACCATCACACTGCGGGAAAACCGGCAATTCACGGGAGAAAACGGCGGTCACCCCGAATTTTTTGATTTTTTTCCCGACCGGCGCTTTGGGAAATCCATGATGGCTGCGCAAATTCTTCCGGGTTTGCAGCAACAACGCATCGTGACAGGTCAGTGCGAGATCGGCGGTTTCGATCATCGACGGATCGCGCCGCCCGCCCGCCCCTCCACAAGTGATCACCGGAATGCTCCGTTTTTTGCACTCGGCAATCAAGAGGCATTTCTGGCGAACGGCGTCGATCGCATCAATCACCACGTCGAATCCGCAGGCGAGAATTTCATCGGAATTGTTCGCCGAGTAAAATGTCTGCTTCTCCTCCACCAGGGCTTCGGGGTTGATCATTCGGACGCGTTCGGCCATCGCCGTGGTTTTCAAGCGACCGATCTGACCGTCCATGGCGTGCAACTGCCGGTTGATGTTGCTGAGGCAAATCTCGTCGAGGTCGATCAAGGTCAGACTTCCCACCCCGGAACGCGCCAGCGCTTCGACCGACCAGGAACCCACGCCGCCGATGCCGACCACGGCGACACGGGCCCGCTTGAAGTTGTCGAGCCCCTGTTGGCTGTAAAGCCGGGCAATACCGGAAAATCGCATGACTGGGATAGGGGGATTTTGGTTAGAAGCGGACTTTGGCGATGGCGAGGACGGCGTGAATTTTGAAATCGATCAGGCAATTCCGCTGCTGCTGGATTTCCAACCAGGCGCGCAGTTGCGTCAGCGGGACTTTGTGAACGGTGATGTCCTCGCTGCCGACACCGCCGCCTGCGTGAATGCTGCGCAATTTGCCGGCACGATAGAAATGCGTCATTTCCGAAGTCATGCCTGCCGAGGTCGGGGATTTCAGCAGCGCGACCATCGAGGCGGCCTCGTAGCCGGTTTCTTCCAGCAGTTCTCTTCTTGCGGTTTCTTCGAGCGACTCGCCCGCGAACTCGGGTTCATCGCCGACCAGCCCTGCGGGTATTTCGATGACGCGAGACTGGAGCGGGATGCGGAATTGCTCGACGAGCAGGATTTCATCTTCGTCGGTGATCGCAAGAATTCCCACCGCAGCATTGGAATTTGGCCGTTTGACGAATTCCCAATGACCGATTTTATGCAAAACCAGCCAGCGCGATGCGAAAAGAGTTTGCAACGTTGTCACTGCCGCAGTGAAACGCAATGACACATGAAAGGCAATGCTGATTTGTCGTTATCGCACAACCCGGCTCGCAGATCCGCTTGTCGGGTCAATTGGTCTCAAACGCTCCGATTGCTATTGCTTCCGCTTGCAGGGCTCTTTGCAAATCCACTTCGGAGGCAACCCGGGCGAGCAACACCTGTTGTCGCAACGCGCTGTTTTTCCAAAGGGAAAAGTGTTGCACGTAGGCGGCTTTGTAGCGTTGCAGGGTGTTTGGCTCGATCCGATGCGGATGACGGGTGTTGAGTTCGGTATCGACGAATTCGCAATTGCCGATCCATCCGGGATCGACTTCGCTTTGCAGGAAGGGACAGAGAACAATGCCGCTGCCCTGGCGTTGATTGAGAGCGCGCAGGATCGGCTCGGCCTCTCCTGGATACAGCAGGTCGGAGATCAGAATCCGGATCGCATTTGGTCCTAGTGGCACGCGCATCATCTGCGGGGGCATCGCGGGGTCCTTAGGCACAAGTTTTTCCGCAGTCTCCCACCATGCGTGACTGGCGATCACTTCGTAGGGAATCATTCGCGTCTGGTCGCCTTTGATCAAATGCACATGCAATGATGCCCCGGACCGCTGGGCGGATTCGACACAGAGATAAAACAGATCAGCCACCCGGCAGGCCTTTTGCTTGTCAAAAAACATCGATGCCGAAACATCCAACACCACATCGACAACCGGACGCACCTCTTCGCGATAGAGTTTCATCGAGTAGGTGCCGGTTCTGGCGTAAGCCTGCCAGTTGATGTGGCGAGGGTCATCGCCCGGCACGTAAAGCCGGTGATCCTGGAAATCCAGCGACGACCCGGTTCCAGCCCCCGCGAACTCTCCCGCCTGCCCTCTCCAAACACGGGAGCGCAACGGCAGATGCAGAAGCGATGCCGTTGCGATGGCGCGGTGATGACACACGTTGCATTCCTCGGAAGTCACGGGCGGCAGTGTCATTGTTTCGACAAGGAATGAAAAGGGAAATCAGGAATCCAGATGGGAATTCCGTGGTCGGTTTCAGCCATGCGAGACACGCCGCGCAAACAACAATCACTTCCTTGCGCCCGCAGCCGGATGAGTCCCTCCGCCGAGCGTTGATCCTAAAGTTCGCAGTTGGAATTGCAGAATTTCTCTTAAAGCCTTGTAGAACATGGGCTAGAGAGGAAATACGATTCGTTTTTCGTTTCACCTGATGGGTGAAAACATGGCAAAAATGTAATTTTGCATGCTGGTAACGCTGCATCAA
>CAMAQB010000076.1 GCA_945860285.1 Akkermansia muciniphila
TGGCTGTTGAATTTTGGACGAGGAGACAACCGGTAACATCTTACCCATCAAAAGGGAAGGGGCGTAACAACCCTTTCTCTTTTGAAAATTTTAAAACTTTTGTCGGAGGCCTCTCTCTCACCGTTGCGTTTGCTTTTGGAACTCGCGGAGCCCTTCATTATACGGGAGAGGCCTTGCCATGGCTTGTGGCAGGGGCTTTTCAGGTTACCAGATTTGAGCTGTTTGAAGAAGGGGCTCGGGTTCGAGTTGATACTGGCGTTGGCACGGAGCCGTTTGGAGAGCCACCCAAGCCTCCTCCAGTTACCCCGAGAAGCTTTGTTTGCGAGAAGCCGTTCTTCGTGTTTTTGTGGAGAGCGGGAGCCGACTGGCCTTACCTAGCCACATGGATCGACGGCGGCGAATGCCTCACCCCATTCCCCAAATAATCCGGATGCCGAACAAGCCGCGACATGCCCCCCCCCTACCAGCCGCCCTGTTTTGATGATTTTTCGTAATTCAAACCGTCACCCTGTGATCGACGCTCGCCCGCGTTTCCAGGGGTGCATGCGCTCATCGTTGTGCGACAGCATATGAGCGATTACCCAACAATCGAGAAATTGTATGTTTATCGCAACAGCATTCAAGCTCCTTCAACAATTCAAGGCCGAGCAGAATTCATTGAGCTGTTCATCTCACAACTTGAGATTATTCGGCTCTTTGGTGGGCGCATTCGCTCGCGAGACTGGAACGCAGGCCAAGAGTATCTCGGTGTTTGGGGCGTGCGAGAGACCAGTCGCTTTCGACGGATTCTCCGGGAGCGTGGCGCGGTGTTCATCGTCGAGCACTGCGAGTGCGAGTCGCCACCTTTCAAGGCAGTAACTGCTCAGGATGGAACAGCCTAACCAGATCACTGTAGCGAACACGGGCGGGCCGCGTCAGTTTCCCATTCCAATACCACTTACTTCCTGAGTCGGCCAGTTCTGGCTACGATCGGGAGAGGTGGTTTTTAGAGAGGCTGTGCTGCGGGATAGGGCGCGGGGGGGGGCGGCGTTTCGACCAGACCGGCGGGGGCTGGTTCGATGCTTTCGCGGGTGATTTTTACGGGGGTGCCCACTTTGGTTATCTGGTAGAGCAGCGGCGCGAATTCCTTGGGCATGCGGATGCAGCCATGGGAAGCGGGTTCGCCGGGTTTGGGGATGTTGCCGATGTGCATGCCGATGCCGTAAGAGGTGAGGCGCTGCCAATAGGGCATGGGGGCGGGCATGTATTTCTCGCCTTCGCGGACGCGCGACGAGGGGGTGGCGTCGCCGTTGACAACATTGCCGGCGGCATCCTCGATCCAGCCGTATTTGTTGGAGTGTTTGTCAACGATCTTTTCGATGATGCGGTAGGAACCGGAGGGAGTGCTGCGGCCTTCCTTGCCGGTGGCGACGTAGCACCAGCCGATGGGGCGTCCGCCGCGGTGGACGTAGGCTTTTTGGTGGGCAAGGTTGATTTTCACGCTGACTTCGCCAGGGCCGCCGTCATCGTGCCACTCGGAAAGCACGTGGCCGGCCCGGGGCGGCGGTGAATCAGGGGCCACCGCGCAGGAGGAAAAAACCAATGCGGAGACAAGGATGATCGCGATCGACAAAACGTGATTCATAGTGATTGACTGGCAGTTATCGTGCACCCTTTCGAAACCGGGGGAGGAAAAGTAGCAGGATAAAACCCGCCACGTCAATCGATTTTCAGCTGCGCAAGCTGCCGGTCGGCACGGCGAGGGAGGTTGTCACAGGCAGGATCGGAATGTGAATTCTCCTCGGGGAGCGCCTGCGTCCCGCAGGCTGCACACGGCATCCTGCCGGACGCGGGTATTCGCGAATGAACATGCAACCGCGCCGCGAACATTGCCTTACGGGAAAGATTCATCATTCTCTATGGTTGTTCCTGTCCCACCGGCTTTGTTTGCAGACGAAAACGCAGGGTAAAGGCAGGTTGCGTCTGGTGAAACGTGGCCGTTTCAAACCGGAACGCTCGGAGATCGTTCCCAGCCTTTTGAGCTCAACCCACCCGGAACACGATGCGTGCTTTGCTGGTGTCGTAGGGCGACATTTCCATGCGCACCACATCGCCGACGACAAGCCGGATGAAACGTTTGCGCATTTTACCGGAAATGTGAGCGAGCACCTCGTGGCCATTGGCCATCTTGACCTTGAACATCGTTCCGGCCAGAACCGCGGAAACGGTTCCCTCGACCTCCACGGCTTTGTCTTCGCCCCCTTTGGCCCCCTTGCGAATCCTCGGGCCGACATCCGGGCGGGGCCCCGATGGTCGCGCGGACCGACCTCCTGATCGTCCGCCTGGTCTGTTAAAATTTGCCATGCAGTTGTTTGATGAATCCTTCCTCTTTGCCGTGATAAATCATTCATACGGCAAGACAACTCTCTCTTTTTTCCAGTCATTGGCAATCCTAAAATAAAAAATGCCTGATTTTTGAGATTTTGCATTGACAGTTTCCGTTTCGACTCATAGCTTTCGCGCCCCTTGCAACGCCCAGAAGGCCTTTGCAGGATTCACATCTCACCGATCTCCATTCCAGTCCATATGAAAACATTTTCCGCCAAGCCACAAGATGTGCAACGCACATGGCACATCATCGATGCCAAGGATAAGATTCTCGGTGCCGTGGCTGTCGAAGCCGCTTGTCTGTTGCGCGGCAAGCACAAGCCGATCTTCACAACCCACATCGACACGGGTGACTTCGTTGTGATCATCAATGCCGATCAGGTCCGCTTGAGCGGCAACAAGGAGTCGGAAAAAGTCTACACCCGTTTCACCGGTTTCGTCGGTGGCAAAAAAGTAGAAACCCCGCGCATGGTCCGCAAACGCCGTCCGGTTTTGATGCTGGAGCGCGCTGTCTGGGGCATGTTGCCGAAGGGTAGCCTCGGTCGCCAGCAGTATACTAAACTGAAAATTTACGCTGGTGCCGAGCATCCGCATGCCTCACAACAACCCGTGGAGCGCGTCATCGCCTAATCCCCAATTCTTCTATCAACTCCATGAGCGAAATCACCACAGCATCCGCCACCGGCCGCCGCAAAAACGCCATCGCCCACGTATGGCTCTCCGAAGGTTCGGGCCAAATCATCATCAACGGTCGCACCTTTGAAGAATACCTGCCCACGATTCCCCTGCAAAACTCGGTGTTGCTGCCGTTCCAACACGGGCATTTGATCAACAAATTCGATGTCAAGGTTGTCGCCAAAGGAGGCGGCGTTCACGGCCAGGTCGGTGCGATCAGCCTGGGTATTTCCCGCGCCCTGACCCAACTGAATCCGGAGATCCGCAAACTGATCAAACCTCACGGCCTGCTGACCCGCGACGGTCGCATGAAGGAGCGCAAAAAAGCAGGGCGCCCCGGTGCCCGCAAGCGCTTCCAGTTCTCGAAGCGCTGATCATTTTCCTCTCCGTTTCAGAAAACCGCACCGTCGCCGGTGCGGTTTTTTTTTGATTCAATTGCCACTCTCCGGTTGCGTTGCCGAAATGCCAGATTCTTCTTGAGCTTGCCGACCGGCAACGCGAGAATACACGCATGCTTTCCTACCGACGTTGCGGCAGTTCAGGAGTTCTCCTTCCGGAAATCTCGCTGGGCCTGTGGCACAACTTCGGCGACATCGACAGCCAGAGTGAAGCCCGCGGCATGCTGCTTGCGGCTTTCGAACAAGGCATCACCCACTTCGACCTCGCGAACAACTACGGTCCCCCGCCGGGATCCGCGGAAAGAAATTTCGGCAGGATACTCCAACAGGATTTGTCCGCCCACCGCGACGAAATGATCATTTCAACGAAAGCCGGTCACGCGATGTGGCCCGGACCCTACGGCGAATGGGGATCGCGCAAACACCTGCTGGCCTCGCTGGATCAATCGCTCGAACGCATGCGCATCCCCTATGTGGATGTTTTTTACTCCCACCGTCCCGATCCCGACACGCCATTGGAGGAAACCATGTCGGCGCTGGCAACAGCCGTCTCATCGGGCCGGGCCTTGTACGCGGGGATATCGAAATATCCGCTGCCGATGTTGCGCGACGCCGTGGAAATCCTGCGTTCCATGGGTGTGCGGACATTGATTTATCAGCCGCCGTATTCGATTCTGAACCGCTGGCCCGAAGCCGAGGGCATTCATGCGTGGCTGGAGCAGCAGGGCATCGGTTCCATCGTTTTCAGCCCGCTCGCACAGGGCATGTTGACTGACAAATACGTTTCCGGAATTCCTGCTGGCTCGCGGGCCGCGCGACCCGATGGCTTCCTGCAAGAGCAACAGGTCATCGCCCAACAGGAAAAAATCCGCGCCCTGCATCAGCTTGCGGAGTCGGCGGGCATGCCGCTGCACCATCTGGCCTTGCGATGGGTATTGCAGCAACAAGGAGTCACGTCCGCGATCATCGGAGCGCGCAGTGTGGCGCAGCTCGACGACAACCTGCGGGCGCTGAAAGGCCCCGCATTGACCGACGATATTCTAACAACAATTGACCAGCTCTGTCCGGCTGTCCGCAAGGATCACGCCGAGGCATGATGCCATCCATCTCATGAAAATCCAGCAACTCGCACGCGAACACCAGATCATCGTCACCTCAGCCTCCTTGCTGGGATGGGATCAGGAAACCTACATGCCTGAGTCAGCGGCATCATTCCGCGCCGAACAACTATCGTGGCTCAGCTCCCGGGCCCACGAACTATGCACGTCCGCCGCATGGCATGACGCGCTGGAGAATGCGGCGCGACAGACCGATCCCGGCGATAGCGCGACCAGCGCCTGTTTGCGTGAAATGAAACGACGTTACCACCTTGCGGCCAAACTTCCGGTGGAACTTGTCGCTGCGGAAACGAGCGCCAGTTCGATCTCTAAACATGCTTGGGCGCAGGCCAGAAAGGATAACGACTACCAACGTTTCGTTCCGCACCTGCAAGGGCTGGTCGATATCGCGCGTCAGAAAGCTGAACTGTGGGGATATTCCAACGAACCATACGATGCCCTGTTGGATTGCCACGAACGCGGTGCGACCACCGCATCCATCTCCGTGCTTTTTGACGGACTGCGGTCGCCACTCGCCCGTCTCGCCCGCGCGGCAGTGATGCGATCGAATTCCCATGCCAAACCTCTGCCCGCTGGTCCCTATCCGGAAGAGAACCAGAAGATTTTCAATGAATTGATCGCACGTGACATCGGCTTTGACTACAACGCCGGACGCATCGATACCACCGCGCATCCTTTCTGCACGACACTGGGCCCGCGTGACATCCGGCTGACCACCCGCTACGAAGTGCACGATTTCACCTCCTCGCTCTTTGGCGTATTGCACGAAGCAGGGCACGGCATGTATGAACAGGGCCTGCCGGGAACTCAGCCCGGAATGGCCAGCGACGATGCGGTGTCGCTCGGCATCCATGAATCGCAGTCGCGACTGTGGGAAAACCATGTCGGTCGCTCCCTCCCCTTCTGGGAAAAGTGGTATCCCAAGGCCTGCGATCTCTTTCCGCAACTGCGCGATTTTTCCCTTGCTGATTTCATGAGCTTTGTGCAGCGGGCGGAATTCTCGCCGATTCGTGTGGAAGCCGATGAAGCGACGTATGATCTTCACATCCTGCTGCGCTTCGACATCGAACGTCGCATTTTCCGCGATCAACTTCCGCTCGCCGAGCTGCCCGAGGCATGGAACGAAGCCTATCGCGAATTGTTCGGTGAAACTCCCGTCGACGACACCCACGGTTGTTTGCAGGACATCCACTGGTCTATGGGTGCTTTCGGCTATTTTCCGACTTACACCTTGGGCAACCTTCATGCCGCGCAGTTGTATCGTTCGGCAGCGAAAGACGACAACATCCACCGATCACTGGCGGTGGCCAACTATCAACCACTCCTCCTCTGGTTGCGGGAAAATATCCACCGTCACGGTGCTTTGTTCGAACCAGCGGAACTGGTAACACGTGCCACAGGGGAAGCGCCTGACGCAAGGCACCACCTCACCCATTTGCAAGAGCGGTATCTGGGTGGCGCGGATTATTGAATTTCCAATCCGCTGGTCGGCCAGATCCACTTCACCACCTTGCCGTTCTGGATCAATGCCTTTGCTTGGATGTTCTTCACCCCGAATATGGTTTCGGCTTTGTATGAAGCGAGGCCGGCTTGATACTTCTGGTTGTCGACTTCCTCCTCCTTGCCCGCAGTCCAGGCGGTGACCTGATCATAGGTGAATTCCTTGATGTGGCCCGAGCGGATGTTTTCCTGCATGATCTTGACGATTTCCGCATCCGACAAGGCACTGGTGGATGCCACCGGTTCCGCCGTTGGCGCAGGCTCAACGGCGGGCGCGGGAGCAGGTTCCACCGCAGGTGCCGGCTCCGCGGCAGGCACAGGATCGGCGGGCGGTGTTGGATCGGCCTGCGGTGCTGGCTCAATGACAGCAGCCGTCGCTGCGGGCGGAGGGTGGGCGATCAATTGCTCCACCAGACTGGTTTGAACGACAAGAGTCCGGCCTTCAGCAGTGCCAAGAACAGAAAACACCAATGTCTTGTCCTCGATCCTTACCGGCTTGACCTTCGTGCCTGTCGGCAACGCCAGCGCATCCGTCCCGCCGGGTGCTGTCGCAGTCGCCGGAGATTTTAGAACCACTTTATCGGGCAACTGACTCGGCTGCAATTTGGAGTAATCGTACCCCGCTCGAACCGGCGGTGTTTGCACCACGGCATCAGGCGCGGACGTTGCTGCAACCGGGGCGGAAGCCTTGCGGGCAACGGGCACCATACCCGTGAGTGGGTGACGCAGTCCGGGTTCCACCACGTAGCCGAACAGCCCGGCCACGAGAACCGCTATAATGCCCAAGAAAGATTTCATGTCGTTGGAGGTCTATCTAGGAGTTCTACGTTCGGATTACCAGCAAAAATTCAGAATTAGTAATCCCTCCGCGAAAATATCCACACAGCCCAGCCGAGTACCAAGACTTCAAAAACCAACGAGGAACCAATGATCGAAAACCAAGAATGTCGCATCTCGTATTTTTCCATCGCCTTGCGTATCGCGGGGTCTGCCTCGCCAGCCATCAATACCGAACCCATGTCCATGCCTGTCAGCATCGAATTTCTCTCTTTGAAACGGATCAAGCGCTTCAGTCCGACCGTGCATTCGCGCGTTTTCGGCAGAACCGCCACGACCGGCTTGATCGCCTCGTATGCTTTTTTCATGCCCGATCCGGAATTGTTGCCAGCCTCGCTGATCTGGCCGCTTTTCAGGTCAACGCCCATGCCGACTTCAGGCATCAGATAGGCGACCTTGTACATGAAATCCTCGGTCCATTGCGCCACCAAAGTCAGCAACCAGAACATCAGCGCGCCCAACAGCGCGAAGACTGTCGAGCGGGTGGTGACTCCGATGATGACACCAACGCAATAAATCAAGCTGAAGGAAAATGTAATCACAGGCACCGCCCAGAAGATCGTGAGATTCCATTCGTTCACCCGCAGTCCCATGGCGATGAAGGCGACGAGGCAAAACAATGCCGTCTGCAATGCCACAAACAACAAACCGCCGAGGTATTTCAGCAAAAATAAACGCGTGCGGCTGACCGGCTTGGACAAGGCGATCTCGATCGAACCTGTTTGCAGGAACTGCGGGAAAATCGAACTGGTTGAAATCAGAGCCAGCACCAGCGAAAACCAGCCAAGCCAGAAGCGCACGATCACATCCGTGAACATCAGCAGGTAAAAGACCTCCGCCTCCCGGGTGCCCTTGCGCAAGATTGGCATGGGAATATCCCACAATCCGAATCCTGCCGAAATTCCGGTGTCGGTGAAGCCGATCGAAGCATAAACCAGAGCCACCAGAGTGGAAATCCAGATCGACACCCAGAACAACTTGCTGGCACGCAGCATTCTAAGGGAATCAAGCAGAATGACACCGGCTTGGATCATCGTCCCGCTCCTTTCCCCTGAGCTGCGGCAGCCGCGTCCGCACGCGCCTGGCTGACAACCTGCATGAACAAATCCTCCAGTGAGAATTTCTCCTCTTTCAATTCACAAATGGTCACCAGCGAAGCCCGCAGCTTGTCGATCAAGGCCTGCACGGCCAGAGCACTGTCGGCCGACAGAAGAATGCGGTTTTCCAACACCTCCATGCCCTTATGCACGCACCACTCCACAAGCGATGTCGGCAATGCGCCTTCGATTTTCAATTCATAGCGCGCCTCGCGGCGGGTAAGGTCCGCCACCGTGCCATGGATGACAATTTTTCCCTTGGCAAGAATGGCCACGCGGTCGGCCACCTGTTCGACCTCGGCGAGCAGATGGGAATTCACAAACACCGTACGACCTTCGTCGCGCATCGCCACGATCATGCGTTTGAAATCCATGCGGCCCTCGGGATCAACACCATCGGTCGGTTCGTCGAGGAACACCACCACCGGATCATTGACGAGGGCCTGCGCGAGACCGATGCGTTGCTTCATCCCTTTCGAGTAGGTGCGGACCGGTCGCCCGGCGAACGCGGTCATTCCCACTTGCTCCAGCAGTTGATCCGCCCTCGACCGATAGGCCGGCTTTGCCAAATTCGCAAGCCCCGCCGAATACCCGAGCACCTGTCGGCCACTGAGGTAATCCGGAAAACTGGCGTGCTCGGGCAGATAGCCGACCTTGGCAAGCACGCTTTTTTTCCCAATTGGTTCACCGAGCATGCTTCCCGAGCATTGGCTGGGACGCAAGATGCTCAGCAGCGATTTTACCAACGTGCTTTTGCCCGCACCGTTTGGTCCGATCAGTCCGAAAATGCAACCGTAGGGCACTTGCAAACTCACTCCTGAAAGCGCCTCGACACCACCTCGGTATTGCTTGCGCAAGTATTCGATGTCGACAGCGAAGTAACTCATGGCCGGAGATCTCGATACAGAAATTTGGAATCAAGGTCGGCCATATCGTTCGCGGAATTGTTTGAGCAGTTCATCGACGCGATCAATCTCATTCTTGATTGAACGCGTGGCGGCGGGAGTTGCTTCAGGCACGGCAGGCACCACGGAGGTTTCGTTCAGCAGCCACTCCACGGGCGCCGGAGTTTCTCCATGAGCCGCCGTTTGAACCGAAGGCAATTCCTGTTCAGCAACAATAGAATGATCGACGCGCGGAGCTGATGGAATTTCTTGCTGGATCGAAGAAAAATCGAAAGCGGGAGCTGGGATCGGACCGGCCCTGTTATCGACACCGTATGCAGGCGAAGCATGCGGACTCACGGTGCTCTGGAGGGCTGGCTCCAAGGTTTCGGTGTAAGGCGAAACATCAGGGCTGACGGGAACCTTGTCTGCATCTACGTTTGATACGCTGCATTCGGCCCACCACGGCGCCTGAACCGACTGTTCCTGTTCGCTGACCAAACTCTGTTCATAGGCGGAGCGAACCGGGCTGGAGATATCGGTCACGGTGGGCTGAAGCCCTTCCCGAACCGCTTGAAATGGCGGATGCGATGCCATCGCAGCAACGCTCTCCTCCACCGTTGGTGTCACGAAAAGGGACCTCTCGTCAACTGGTGGTGGCGGTGGCGGGCCAGTTTCCCCGGCCCACGGACTGGCACCGGGTTTGTCCCAAGAAAAGACCGCCACTTCCTCGGCAAGGGGCACCGCTGACCCGGCGAACTCAACCGATGAAGCATAGTCAGGTTCCAGTTCAGGTGTAAAACCGACAACGGGCCCGTGCGCGACGGGTACTGGAAACGGCACCGCAACTGACGGGCCCGGCTCCGAGAAGGTGTTTTCCGAAACAGAGGGTGGCCAGGTTGTGGCGAGATCAGGTTCTGCGACAACGGATTCTGAAACAAAAAGCGGATTCGCTTTTGGAATTTCCGCGACTGCGGACATCGCGACCCACGCAGCCGCTGCCGCGCGCAATACACCGCGGGCAAACAAATCACCGCCATTGGCAAGCAAAGCATTGAGTTGTTCTTCAGTTGCGTTAGAGTCGCGGCTTTGCAAAAGTTGAAGCGCCTGCTCGCGGGTCATGGGACTCAGCCCGATCTCGGCTTCGCTCAACCGGTCTTTCAATCCATGACTCAAGCGAGGGAGAAAGGCATTTTCCCACACATCATCGTTGACCGAAATGACAATGTCCACTCGCTCGGCGCCGTGACGCAGCGTGGTGACAAAGGTGGCAAGACGCAATGCCGCTTCGGCATTGGCCGACATCCCCTCCAGTTCATCGGCCACCAAAATCACCCGCTGCAGGTGCGTGAGCATTTTAAACAATGTGGACAGGCGTTCAACCTTTGAAACCGCAACAGCATTCGAAACTGACTCCACCATCAAGCCTGCGCGACCCGGCTGATCCAGCGGGGTTACCGAGTAGCGAAACATCACATCAACCCAGAACCCGACCTCGCGCATCGGCGCGTCCAGCAACTGCGAGAGCTCAACGACCAAACGCGGTCCGAGCAATTCGTAGTTATCCCTGGTCCAGTGGGCTGTCACAGCCGTGGGATGTTGAAAATCAAATGTCTCAACGGGGCGGTTGTGGAGTGCCGCGAGAGCGAATTCGCGATCCTGGCAAGGTACCTGTCCCGAGCGGACCAATGGTACCAATCCCATCGCCAGCACCTTGCGGGCGAGCACATCGAACGCAGTCAGTCCTCCGCTTCCCTGCTGGACGCGGGTGAGTTTGGCGAGCACATCCGCCAGCGCAGTCTCGGCATCGACCCGGTAGCCGTCGACAGGTTGCAGCAGCACGAATTCGTGACTGCCGCCCAACTGGTGTTGGACTCGAGAAAGCAGATGGGACTTGCCATAACCGGCGCGGGGCGCGCGCAGCAAGACACAGCGCCCGGCAGCCTCGACCGGCCGGGACAGGAGGCACATCAATTGCTGGAATGCCGCCGCGTTGATGCATTCAACCGTTTGCTCCGGCTGCTGGCCGAACAAGTGAAACAAATGCGAATAAGGCGATTCATTGCTCATAAGCTGAGTAGTTCTGACGCTTTGATTGTGGCAACCGCTGCGCGGTTGATCAAGAATAGAAAGATTTACTTTCGGACTATTCGTCACCCAGTTCTTTCTCGATACTTGAAGAAGCAGCCGGTGTCTTTTCCGGTTGCGACACTGCCGCATCCGCAGTGAGGGACCGTTTCAGCAACTCGGCGAAGTTATCCTCCGCAACCACAGGCGAACCCGACAATTCGATCCTGCACCAGCCGTAGCCGTCGGACTGTCTGGAAAACACCTTTCGCAGTTTTGCATTGCCCTGAGGACCTGCCAATAAAGCCAATCCAAGACCCACGTTCAGCTGACCGTTGAATTGACCGTCGCGCAGCACCAATTCACCTTTGATGATGAACTGTTTCCTGGTCTCCAGATGCAATGCCTTCAGGCGCACTTCCTTCGCCGTACGGGTCAGTTCACCCACTGCGGAATCCTCAAAAACAAAACTGTTGGCATACTGTTGATCCTGCAGCTCACGGCTCAATTCGTTCAGGAATGGAAATCCTTTGAAGGTCAGCGGATCTTTTTTGCATCCTGAAAACCCCAGCAGGATTCGGAAGGATTCAAAGTCGCCCGGCGTAAACGAAACCACACGGCTGGCTGTCTCCACGGATGTATCGACACTCCCACCCAGCACCGCCTCCATGCCTTCGCCCAAAAGAACGTGCAATGGAAACTCGGTCAGCGAAAGCTCCAACACGGAATTCTGCCTGCCGTAGAGATCAATCGAATTCTTGATTTCAAGCTCCCCGAACGGTTGATCGACAGGGATGCAGCGGAGCGTGGAGATGTTCATCTGACCCGACTCGAAATGAATCGTGCCGCGGTCCAGTTTCATCGGATGGAATCCGCGAATTTTCACCAATCCGCCGACAAAGCGGGTTTCCGCACCCTTGACCGTCTTGATCATGATGCCTTCAGTGGATTCCAACGACATCCAGGGATTCTTGTCTTCGGCATAACCTGTGATCGAGAGTTTTTCGCAGAGATAGTTGGAAAAATTAAAGGGAAAACCCGAGGTTTCCGCCGCCACCTTGCCCCGCTTGGATTTGCCATCCACGTAGTTGGAAAAGCTCAGGCTGCCGGACTTGGCAACCACCCCGGCACCGCCCCATTTTTTTCCCACAAAACTTGCGAGTTCGAGATGGGCCGCCGTTTGGGCCACTTGAAGACGACGCAAAAAGTTGCCTTCGGGCCAGGTGAACGTGGCACTTGCACAGGTGGCGTTTGTCGGTCTCACCGAAAATTCGGACATCTCCACATCGGCCGCCGTCCATGACGCCAACTTGTTGCGGAAGCCTTCGCGATACGCCGCGCTGTTGTAATAGAATAAAAGTCCGGCAATCGCAGCGGCAAGACCGCTGACAACCACAAAAGCGATGGCGAGCTGGATAAGCCGAAGTTGCTGTGCCCGTCTCTTTACCTCCTTGTGCGGTTGATTGCTGCGGCGCTTGCGCTTTTTCACCTTGAGCGCTTGCGTTCCATCCGCGCGAACGACCAACTCCCCTTCATCATGTCCCCGCTCCTTCAGGCGCCGCATCATCTCCTCCAGAGAGTAACTCTCTGGCTCCTGCTGGGGCGGCAAATTGCCACCAGGTGTCAAATTCGACTGCATATGATAAAGGGAGATGTGTGAGGCAGATACCGCGCCCCGTCAGTATGGCATGCAAACGATCATCGACTGCGGAATGACTTGCCCGAGGGGTCCTGCAACTCCGCGCTCACCATGATCAACACGTTGGTTCTAACTGGTTTTCTCGCCTTGCTTTCAAACAAACGACCCAACACGGGAATGCTGCCCCAGACCGGAACCTTGTCCTGCACATCCACAACCCGCTCCTCAACCAAGCCACCGAGCACGATCGTGCCCCCGTCCACAATAGTAACATTGGTGTTCGTCCGGATGACGCTGAAAATCGGCTGCAAAATGCGGTTGGCGGTGATTTCACCAAAGCTTGAAGAACTGGTGTTGATACCGGCAAAGTTAAAAAAAGAGGAAGAACCTCCGTTGATCGGCGTGCCGTAATTAACGAAACCATCAAAGCTTGTGACCGAGGGCTGCAGGGATAGTTCGATGTATCGGCGGTCGGCGCTGACGATCGGATTCACCTCCAGTACCGTGCCGACATCCCTCTTGTCGAAGGCGGTGGGCATCGCCGGGGTAATCGGGGTCACAGGACTGTTGGCACCGACGACCTGCCCTGTGGTAATATCGACAAAAGTTGACCCTCCCACCTGATTGGGCAGCTGGGGCGGTTCGTACTCGGTGGGGTAGATGAATTCGCGAATCATCTCAATTTTCGATGTCTGACCGCTGCGTGACACAGTCGCAGGCTTGGTAACGAAGTCGACACCTTTTTTCTGGTCCAAACCGCGCATCATGGCACTCACCTGCGCGCCGTTCAAGTTACTGGCAAGCAGCGAAATCACACCCGGGGCCCTGCTTGGCGCAGGCGAGAAACCGCTTGTGCTGTCGCTGATCAGCGCATCGATGCTGTTCCGCGGAATCGCCGTATCACCACTGCGGTTGCCCGAGGTGATCGGCGCCGGGTTGGCGGCGAAAGAACTCAGATCGTTGATCGCATCGCCATTGCCCTGCGTGCCGCCATTCAAAAACAGCGCATCGCTGCCCTGTGAAATACCGTTCCCACCCAGCCCGACACCGTTGAGCAGCCAGTCGAACCCCAATTCCTTCAATCGCGTTTCCTGCACCCGGATGATCGTTACCCGCACCACCACCTGCACCGGCTCGGTCTGCGAAATGGCATCGACTACCTGCTGGATCATGTCATGGTTCGCAGATGTGTTCCTGACAAATATCGTGCTGCTCTTGCTGTCGAACGAAGCCGTCGCTCCCTCGGGGAAACCCACCCCGTAGGCACGGAGTTTGTCAAGGGCGGTCATGCGCTTGGCACTGAGCCCCTCTTGCGGCTCCGCGCTGGCAAACGGGTCGTTCACCTCTGCCGCACCTCCCGCTCCGACGTTTTCGGCGGAAAGGAAATCGGGCGGCACTTTGTAGGACCGACCGATCAATTCCGCGCTGTCGGATCCGAGCGGGCGGATGTTGATTGCATATTCATCAATCAAATACAGGCAGTGCGTCTGGTCGCAGATGTATTGGAGCAGTTGTGACACCGGCACGTTTTTCACCTTCAGATCAAAGCGGACGTTGCGAACCCGCTTGCCGACCTCGGAATTGTCATCGCCGAGGTTCAGGACGATGTTGAATCCCTTGTCGCCAGGATTCAGCGCCGTGCTGTCCAGCAACTTCGCTTGCGTGCGGATGAAATCGACGGCCTCGACAATGCCGACCTGATCGAGATCGACGGTGGGAAAAACCACATTGCGCATTTTTTCCGCAACAAAACGCACCTTGCTGGCAGTGGTGTTGGCAAGGGGTTCCTCGATCAGAGGGTCGCCAACCTTCGGCACCGGTGTCTCCCAAAGCGCATCAACCTGCTCGAGCAACTCCCCGCGGGTATGGTCGTAGGCGGCCTTTGCGTAGTCGGACTTCTGCCCCGCCACCCGCTCAAGCCCGCGCCGGGCGGCTTTGTTTGTCGGATCGACCCGGAGAACTTCCTGATACATGTCTCGCGCCATGTCGAACTTGCCGAGCTGGAAAAACCCATCGGCTTCGTAGAGAGTGCGCCGTACCTCATCTACATCCCGGGTGTGCTCCGCAGTAAGCGCGGGGTTCGTGCGGATTGGATCATCGAGCTTGGTGCGCATCGCCAAGGCCCCGGGATGTGAGGGCAGCATGTCCTCGGCAAGAACCAGATCCACCACTGCTTTCGCCCCGGCCACGTCTCCCTTCCGCGATAGTGCGGATGCCTCCTGCAAGGCCGCGGTGGCGTAACGCTCGCTTGCGGCATCCCGCAATTCCTTCACTGCGGGAGCATCGGGAAGCATATTGCGCGCCTTGAGATAGTTGCCGACAGCATCGTGATACCGCCCGGCGCTATAGTCGTTGTCGCCCTTCATCAACAACTCCTGGGCTTCCATCACACTCTTTTCCCTGGCGCTCTTTTCCTTGTCCGCCAACTGCCGGCCCGCAGTTTGCTGACCATGGGAAAAACCCGCACAGAGCACCATGCAGAACACAGCCAGTTGACGGCCAACAGTGGATCGGTTTTTTGAAAACGTGACGTTCGCCATGTGCGTGGGCGATCTGTAGCAAAATGTCTCCCAAACTGTAAGCGCAAAATGCACTGTCGCCGCATTTTTTTTCAATCGAACGGCAAATGCATCTGTTCCAAGCCCCTCGCCGTCCTTTTCCGCCGTCGATTCCGGATCGATGCGCGGATTTTGGATCGCCAGCGCTGACAAAAAAACCATAGGCGAATTTTGAAAGTATTCATGCGAACACAGTGTTATCATGAACAGTTGATGCTATAAAGTGAATTTTTCGTCATTTACAAAAATTCCCATCGCATTCCTCACCGATACCGCTATGTTGCAGTAACTATGACGAAAACACTCTATTCCCGATTGCTTCCGATTACTGCCGTAGCCATCACCCTGAGCAGTTGCATTGAGGTCACCGAGACCGTTCATCTCAAAGTCGATGGCTCGGGCACGATCGTCGAAGAAACCATCATGGGGGCACAAATGAGCGCAATGATCGCCCAGATGGCCGCTCTGGGAGGAGAGGGCGCAAAAGCTCCCGACATGTTTGGCGAAGATGCCGCGAAGAAACGCGCCGAAAAAATGGGCAAGGACGTGACCGTGGGCAAGGTCGAGAAAATCGACAAGGACGGCCGCACGGGCTCGCGGGTGACATACAATTTCACCGACATCAACACCGTGACCCTTTCGCTCTCCGACGGCGCGTCCGGCCTCTCGGACATGGCGCCCGATTCCGGTGAAAATGCCGAGAAAAAAGAAAAGAAGGAAGTGCCGGTAACATTCACTTACAAAGACAAGGTTTTGACCATGATCAATCCAACGCCGCAAAAAGCAGAAGGCGGTGCCAAGGATGCAGGCGGCAAAGACGCGGAAGCCGATGCAGCGAAACCCAAAGCGGAGGAAGGAGCCGAGGCCGCACAAGCCCAGGCAATGGCCATGAACATGATGAAGGACATGAGGATGTCGCTCAAGGTTGTGATCGAATCCGGCATTGCCGAGACCGATGCCACATTCAAGGATGGCAATACGATCACCCTCACGGAAATGGACATGAACAAGCTGTTGGCCAATCCAGATGCGATGAAAAAACTCCAGAACCTCAATCCACAGGACCCTGCGGAAATGCAGGAGAATCTCAAGGGCATGGACGGTGTCAAGGTCGAAACCAAGGACAAGGTCACCGTGAAGTTGAAATGATCGCCACTCTGCTCCGGTCGGCACCCGCGCGGCCGGAGACCGTGAGGGGGAATTCTCCCCACGGAAAATGCTTTACCCCGACAGGCACTGGCGCTATCCATCCCCGGACGTGCATTCCCTTCCCGTAGAACCATCCCTGGAATCCTTTCTCCGCCTCGCGCATCAGGGCAATGTGATTCCTGTTTACACCCAGCTCGCGGCTGATTTCGAAACCCCGTTGTCGGCCTATCTGAAAATCCGCGATGGCTCGCATGCATTTTTGTTAGAAAGCGCCGAGAGCACGGAAAAAGGGGGCCGCTGGTCGATCGTCGGCAGCAAGCCGAAGCGAACCTACGAGGCCCGCGATAAAACCATCACGATCCGCGAAGGAAGCTCGGTGAAAACGATCACCGCGCACGATGACATCCTTGCCGAATTCGAGCGCCAGATGTCCGCCTATAAACCGGTCCCGCACGGTGCCATCCCGCCGTTCTATGGCGGCATCCTCGGTTATCTTTCCTACGATGCCGTGCGTCAGTTCGAACCCAGCATCGGCGCCGCGCCGCCGGATGACCTGCAGATTCCCGATGCTTTTTTCATGCTTGCGGACACGCTGCTCGTCTTCGACCACCGCCTGCGCCGACTGTTGGTGATTGCCAATGCCTTCACCGACGAATCAGCCAACGCGGAGGAAGCCTACATTCATGCCCGCGGCCGGGTCGCCGCGATGGTGGAAATTCTCAACCGCCCGCTCCACACAAGCGCTTTGAACGGCCTCGCCCACCCGACGGTTCCAACCGCGAAAAGCAACACCACGCAGGAACAATTCGAGGCGAACGTGCGCAAGGGCAAGGAATACATCGCCGCCGGAGACGTTTTTCAATTCGTGCCCAGCCAGCGATTTGAAACGCCTTTCCATGGCGCGCCGGTGGACCTCTACCGGGCACTGCGCTGCGTCAACCCTTCCCCATACATGTTCCTGCTGGAACTGGGCGATTTCTCGCTCGTTGGCAGCTCGCCGGAGGTTCATGTGCGCGCGATCAACGGTCGCATCGACATCCGCCCGATCGCCGGCACCCGCTGGAGGGGAAAAACGACAGCGGAAGATGAAGCATTGGCCGATGACCTGCTTAACGACCCGAAGGAACGCGCGGAACACTTGATGCTAATCGACCTCGCCCGCAACGATGTCGGACGCATCGCCTTGCATGGCACGGTGAAGGTCGATGACTTCATGCTGATCGAGCGCTACAGCCACGTCATGCACATTGTTTCGAACGTCACTGGAACACTCGATCCGTCGCACAGCGCCTACGATGTCCTGCGCGCCACCTTTCCTGCCGGCACGGTGAGCGGAGCCCCGAAAATCCGCGCCATGCAGATCATCAACGAACTGGAACCCACCAAACGCTGCGCCTATGCCGGTGCGGTAGGGTATTTCGGATTTGACGGCTCGCACGACTCCTGCATCACCCTGCGCACCTGCTTGTTGAAAAACGGCAAGGCATACGTCCAGGCGGGAGGCGGAGTGGTTGCCGACTCCGATCCCACCTACGAGTATCAGGAAACCTGCAACAAGGCCATGGGCATGCTCAAGGCCATAGCACTCGCCAACACCCTGTCCCCCCACCCCGCCTGACATGCTGCTGATCATCGACAACTACGATTCGTTCACCTACAATCTCGTGCAGTACTTCGGCGAGCTGGGTGCGGAAATGAAAATCATCCGCAACGACGCAATGAACGTGGCGGAAATCCGCGCGCTCCAGCCCTCGCGCATCTGCATCTCACCGGGACCTTGCACTCCGAACGAAGCGGGCGTCTCCTGCGCGGTCATCGAGGCATTTGGTCCGCACATTCCGATCCTCGGTGTCTGCCTCGGTCATCAAAGCATCGGTCAGGTGTATGGCGGCGATGTGATTCGCGCCGAGCGCCTGATGCACGGCAAAACCTCGCCGATTCATCACAATGGCACGAGTGTTTTTAAAGGAGTTCCCTCCCCCTTCGAAGCCACTCGTTACCACTCGTTGATCGTGAAACGCGAAACCCTGCCCGAGTGCCTGGAAATCACCGCGTGGACGGCCGAAAACGAGATCATGGGCCTGCGCCACAAGCAACATCCCGTACACGGCGTGCAGTTCCATCCCGAATCCATCCTCACCCAGGAAGGCATGCATTTGTTGAAAAACTTCCTCAGTTTGTAAAGCACCCACCAAAGCGGCGGTCCCGATTCACCCGCCGTCCAAGGTCACGCCAGCCCCCGCTGCAACCGCATCCTCAAAGACTGGGTCGTCCAGAGCGCCCAGAAAATCCACCTCTACGGCCCGCCTGAACTCAAAGACCGCATCACCCGT
>CAMAQB010000077.1 GCA_945860285.1 Akkermansia muciniphila
TGCACAGATTGAAATCTCTGAATACATCGATTACTACTACAACACCAAACGCAAGCACTCCTCCATTGCCTACAAAACCCCCAAACAATTCGAAGAAAACCTAACAAAAGCAGCATGAAATTTTTGGTCCAAAAATCAGTTGCATCTCACTTCCCTTATGTATCATGCATGAGAGAAGTGCATTTCCTCCTCTTTTTTACTCATGAATGCCTCGATTCGCCCGTTATGTTCGGTATGCAATTCCTCGATTGACCCCCACTTTCCCCGCTCTTCGGACCTCTCATTTTCTTTCCAATGCACATCAACCCTAAAAGCAAATTCCTAGCAGTCTGTCTGACTTAAAATTCCGCTCAAAATCAATATGTGGACTTTCAGGTCGAGCTAACACTTGATTTGGTAGTTGATTTTCACTAATTTCTGAAATTAATATATATCAGGAAATCTAACGGTTAGTATGGGGCCTTGCCGCCACAACATGCTGTATCGAAGGCGCTCAGACAGGCTTTATCTTGTGCTTTCTAAGTCCGACAGGCTGCTAGATGAATCCCCGCCTCTGCATATCTAACTTTTATTCGCTAACAACCTGAAACCGCCGTGCATTTAACCATGGCACCTCACCCAAACGCCTAGATCCGATAATGCTTCGACTCCTTTTTCAGATCAAAATATGAAAACAACCAAACATGGCGGCACCATCCGCACATTACTGCGAGGGCCATTCTACCTTTCCCTCCTCGCGTTGCCGTTGGCAGCGCAGCATACCAGCCGCCTGACCTTGGAGCAATCGACGGATCTCCAAGCATGGCAAATCGTGCCGATCACTCCCGCCATGCTGGATGCCAACGGTAAAATCGTCGTCCCCAGCGCCACGCCCGAGAGATTCTACCGCATGCAGGCGGAGGTGCTCGCCCCAGTGCCCGCAGACATGGCGCTCATCCCCGCCGGCAGCTTTACCATGGGGCGCACCAGTGGAGATACGGACCCTGATGCTTCTCCAGTGACGGTGACGGTGAGTGCATTTTACATGGGGAAATACGAGGTAACGAAGGCATTGTGGGACGAGGTAAGGACATGGGCTCTCGCCAATGGCTACACAGATCTCACTGCCGGAGCAGGCAAGGAAACGTCGCATCCGGTGCAAACGGTCAATTGGTTTGACATCATCAAGTGGTGCAATGCCCGCAGTGAAAAAGAAGGTCTGACGCCCGTCTATACCGTGAGTGGCGCGGTGATGAAGACCGGGACGGCGGTGCCCGTAGCCAATTGGTCCGCCAACGGCTTCCGGCTACCGACCGAGGCGGAGTGGGAGAAATCGGCGCGAGGAGGGGTAAGCGGCAAGCGCTTTCCATGGGGCACTGATACGATCTCACATAGCCAAGCGAATTATCATGCCTATTTCGAACACACTTATGACTTGAGTGGAGCCGTAAACAACTATAACCCTAGCTATAGTATAGGAAGTTTCCTTATACCTCAGCCGTAGGTAGCTTCGCAGCGAACGGCTATGGTCTATACGACATGGCTGGCAATGTGTGGGAATGGTGTTGGGATTGGTATGGAACATCGGCGTATGTGAATGGGACGTCAAATCCACGGGGAGCAGCTAACGGATCCCTTCGTGTCATTCGTGCCGGTGGCTGGTATGACAGCGCTCTGCGAACGCGGTGCGCGGTGCGCGGCTACGGCGCTCCGACTTACGCTGCCTACACCGGCGGATTCCGTGTCGCCCGAGGTCAGCCCTAACCAGTCAGAAGCGGAACGGAACATCGCAGTGAGGGACGAACGGAGATGCGCTGGGGAGGGCGTGGAGCGGCGTGAGTCCAGAGAGCCCCAGCATTCTGCTGCATTTTTCTTGATTCACTCGCTCTGCACGAAGCTCGATGGTTGTGCCCGCCCACAGATGCATCCACCCCAAACGGGGTTGCAGGGGCGCGGCCCCTGTCCGCGATTTTTTCTAAAAAACGTGCCTGAGAAATAATGCTGCTGCGAGTATGTTCTTATCCGCCAGCCACCCGTTGATCCAAGTGAGTCATACCGATGCGTCGTTCTCTGGTTCTCTGCTACGCGCGGACATGGCTGCATCGGTCACGGCATACCACCGACGGCCAATTTCCTGAAGCTCATAGCGAAATGACCGCCGCCACCGGGGAATGGCTCGTTATGATCGCCATGATGCGTAAATACCTGCACTTGCAGGCTTGCATATTTGTTTGTCTTCTTGTAATGCTATTATCATGTCACTCGCCACTGCAAAGAAACACATTACATGTGATGAATATCTCCATGGTGAACTCGCATCAGAAATTCGTCACGAATACATCGCTGGACATGTGTACGCCATGTCTGGTGGCACGCTCAACCACCAGCGCATCGCGGGAAATTTCCTCCGCCTGTCAGGAAATCAGCTCTCGGGGAAAAACTGTTTCCCGACCGGCAGTGATTTCAAACTTCACATGCCGCTCGGCGGTGGCGATGAGGCATTCTACTATCCCGATGGCATGATCATCTGCGTGCCCGTTGCCGGTGATGCCCTCTACACTGATGCTCCCAGCGTGATACTCGAAGTTCTCAGCCCCTCCACGCGCCGAAACGACGAGGTGCAGAAATTCCGTGATTACCTGACCATTCCGACTTTGCAGACCTACATTCTCGCGGAAACCGATGCTCCTTATCTCACGATTCACCGCAGAGTCGATGCGGGCTTCCGGCGGGAAATCCTATCCGGCTCGGAAGCTGTGCTCCATCTCGCGGAAGTCGGCATTTCCCTCTCACTCGCGGAACTCTACGAGGGCGTGAGTTGACGTTATGACGGACTTACATGCTGGACAGCGTGGGAGAAAATTTCCATTCTCGCCCCGCAAACAATGTTGCCAGCGGCACCATTTTCCTATCTAACACCATCCATGTCTGAATTCCTCGTTCTCCCACGCCAGCATCACGATGACCTTGTGACGACCGCTTACATGGCGCGCGGTTACAACGCCGACGAGTCAGCAGAAGGCGCGCGCCTCGCCGCCGAAGCCGCGCGTCATGGCATCCGCACCCACCACGCTCTCAAGGCGCTGCATTTGGATCATCTTTTTGGCTCGGCCACCGGAGGTTGTGTGCCGGGTGCCGAGATCGAAGTCCTGCCCTCGCGATTTCCCGCGTCCGAAATCTGGAACGCCAACAAGAAACTCGGCCAAAGCGTGGCGTATCGGGCCATCGACCGCGCCATCGAACTTGCCGACCAATATGGCATCGCGCAAATTTCCATCGACAACGCCTTCCACTACCTCTGGGGCGGCGGCTATGTCATGGCGGCGGCGGAGCGCGGCTACATCGCCTACACGAACTGCACATCGACACTCGCCGAAGTGGTGCCTTTTGGCGGAAAATTCCCGACCCTCGGCACCAATCCCCATTCGTGGGGCATCCCGACAATGGCTGCTTCGGGTTTTCCGCTGGTGATCGACTGGGCCACATCCACCGTCGCGATGGGCCGCGTGCAGGCCCTGAAACGAGAAGGCAAACAACTGCCCCCGGGTTCGGCGGTCGACAAGGATGGCAATCCCACGACCGATCCGCACGCCGTCGTTTCCCTGCTTCCCTTTGGCGCGCACAAAGGCTACGGTCTCTCGCTGATCAACGAACTGATGGCGGCGCTGATCGGCGGATCCCTGCCCACTCTCCGCGGTCGCCCGGTGGCGAGCGAGGGGGAAAAATCCACATCGGCATTCTATTTCCAAGTGATTCATCCGGACGCACTATCGGGAAAAAACTTCGCCCAAGGCCGGACCCAGCTCGAAAACCTCGGCGCGGTGATTGCCGACATCCTCGGTCACGGCAACGACAACGCCATGCTTCCCGGCCAGCTTGAGGCAAAAGCGCGGCAGCAGTCCGATGCCAACGGCGGCTTGCTTTTCACTGCGGCGGAACTTGCGGAATTCAATGAAATCAATCGGGAACTTGGCAGGGCGGAATGGAATCCCGAGACGATGAAAAAGGCTTTGTAATGCAGTGCAAACACGCTAATACTCCCATCAATCCCCGCTCGGCGATCCGACGATCTTTACCCACCAACAATACGCATCCATGCAAACATCCAATTTCCTGAAATCCCTATTTGACCTGTCCGGAAAAGTCGCTGTCGTAATCGGCGGCACCGGTGAACTCTGCGGCACCATGGCCGTCGGACTGGCGCGCGCCGGAGCCGAAGTCGTTCTCGGCGGGCGCATCCCGGAGAAAGCGGAGCGCCGGCTCGCGGAAATCCATTCCCACGGCGGCAAGGGATACTTTGTCCCTGTCGATGTCACTTCCCGCGAATCGCTGCAACATTTGCTGGACACCGTACTGGAACGCTCGGGTCAGGTCGACATCCTGATCAACGGTGCCGGCACCAATTCGCCGACCCCGTTTCTCAATGTCAGTGAAGAGGAATACGCCCGCATCATGGACACCAATCTTGCCGCGGTGTTCCGTTCCTGCCAGGTGTTCGGTACCTACTTCATCAACAATTCACAGGTGGCTTCGATCATCAACATCGGTTCGATCTCGGGACTGACTCCGCTGTCGCGGGTGTTCACCTACTCCGCTTCGAAGGCCGCGGTGCACAATCTGTCGAAAAACCTCGCCCGCGAGTGGGCCGACAAGGACATCCGCGTCAACACCCTGGTGCCGGGATTTTTTCCCGCGGAACAAAACCGCAAGGTGTTGGACGAATCACGCGTGCTCGACATCCTGCGCCAAACTCCCGCCTCGCGATTCGGCAACGCCGAGGAACTCATCGGTGCCACCCTGCTCCTGGCATCCGCGAGTGCCGGTTCCTTCATCACCGGTCTCGAACTGATCGTTGACGGAGGCTTCCATTCGATGACGATTTGACCGGCAAAAACGAGCCTCTCGGCTCAAGCCAGAAACGGATTGTTCTCGCGCTCCTGACCGACGGTTGTTGCGGGGCCATGGCCGGGAAGCAGAATGGTGTCGTACGGCAGCGTCAGAATTTGCTGACGGATGTTGCGCAGCGCCATCTGATAGGCAAATGCATCCGCGCAACCGCCGATCGATCCCGCGAACAAAGCATCGCCGGTGACACAAACCAAACGCGACAGGCCGGAGATGACATAACCGGATGTCGGCATGCAGTGGCCGGCCAGGTCGATGCATTTGACGCGCAGGGAGCCGAACGATAGACTTTGTCCCTTGGGGATTTCATGGATTTTACGCAGCAGCGGCGCGAGCATTGTTATTCCGCCAACGTGGTCGCGATGATCGTGAGTGAGGAACAACTCCACCTCCGCGACACCGATCATGGCCAACAGACGGGTGGCGGAATCCGCCAGGTAACCCGTATCGAAAAGCAGAGCGTGATCCTCATCGCGGATGAGCCAGGCGTTGACTGAATCCTCCTCAAAAGGCATGTCCAACCGACTGATGCCATGGAGAATCGGAACGACAGGTCGGTAGCGCAACAAACCGAGCAGGGCATCGGCGGATAAAGATAGAACCTCGGCCGCTTTGCGCACAAGGCTTTCAGGGCGACTCTCGCGCAGCATCTGCTCCAGTTCTCCCGGTGAGACACTGCATTTTTCTGCCAATTCATAGGCGTTCAATCCCGCCCCGCGCATGGCCTTGCGCCAAACGTATGCAAGCTCATCCTCCAGGGGAGTGGATTCCGAAACGCGGCGGATGACACCGGGTGGAATCATTTGATCGTAAACGTCCGGCCCTTGCCGGTCACCCAGGTCGCTTTCAGACTGGAATAAAGAGCATTAAGATCTTCCAAGTGCATGACCCTGAATTCCACGGTGTGCGCATGGGTCGTGGCGGGATATGTTTTTTGCACCATTTCATGCATCTTCGTCCCGGCGCGGGCGGCGGAGTTGTCGATCAATTCCTTGGCCCGGTCGACAATTTTCGCCGCGGCATTCGACGATGTGCCGTCGGTCGCCGGGGCGAGGTGGTAAATCCGCGTCAGCGACTGTCCGCCGAGCGTGTCGATCACCACTTCGGTCACAATGATGCCGCCATCGAGAAGATACTGGGTTTTGCTGATCGAACCGATGCGGTCCACCGCCACCATGATTTCCCCGCCGTTCATGTTGCCCTGCCAAAAACGGTTGTTGCTCGGGCTTTCCAATTCCTTCACCCGCGCTTCCAGTTCCTCCTGCTTCTTGCTTGCATCAGCGGCGGCCTGCGAATTCGTATTCGAGTTGGTTGCCTGCCCCAAGGCCAACGATCCCGACAACATCATCAGACAAAGCGCGTGTTTCATCATGCGGGCAAGTTGGCACATAACCCCGCGATTTACCAGTGTTGATTTATTTTTTTGCAGCAGAACTTTTCCTCCTTGCCTTTAATTAAGAAATGTTTACAATCAGCCCTGTGGTTCGTTTCAGGCCAAATGTCGCAGCTCTTTTTGTGAGACCAGAGGGTCAACTTCTTGTCTGCGAACGCTCGACCTTTCAAGGTGCCTGGCAATTCCCCCAGGGCGGGGTCGACCCGGGAGAGTCCCTGGAACAGGCGCTGGCTCGTGAAGTGCAGGAAGAAATCGGACTGCTTCCCGAACATTACGAGGTGCTGCGACATCTCACCGGATACCGCTACATCTATCCACCGGACGTTCGCGTCAAAAAGCAAAAGAAACACGGCTACCACGGTCAGGAGCAAACGTACTACCTGTGCCGGATGAAGGCGAACGCGCCCGAAGTGAACATCAATCAAAAACCAAAGGAATTTTCCGCCTACCGCTGGATTGAACCGGCGGAGTTCGACCTCGACTGGCTGCCCGAATTCAAGCGGGAGGTTTACCGGCAGGTGATGAAAGATTTTTTTGACCTGAGTCTTTAGAGAGTCTTTTCAGCGGTCAATGTGACGGCATGGTCACAATCATTTGGCTTGCCAAGGGGGCTTTTCAGTATTTACATCGTGCTGGCATTACTATTGCTACTACAGCATTGCCGTCGATGCCGAAATTTCTTCCATTCTCCGTCATGAAACTTCGACGCGCCAGAAATTCCACGAGTGGAGTCAAGGCGTTTTCCTTGGTCGAAATGCTGGTGGTAATGGTCATTCTGGTGATTCTGCTGATCGCTGCGGCGCCGATGTTTCTCAAAACAAGCGCCAGGGCTCGCCAGACATCCCGGGAGATTGTCAAAGGTCATTTGATGCGTGCCCGCTCGCATTCGATCGCCACTGGCGGAACGACCGCGGTGATTTTCCCCGACTACGCTGCCGAAGCGGGTGTGGCCGGGAAAATGTTAGGGATTGCGGAGGTCGTGTGGAAGACCGACGCCACCGGTTCGGGGAAAAGCGCGTACCGCGTCACCAACGTGCTGCAACGCTGGGAGAAACTGCCGGGTCAGGTGATGTTTCTCAACCAGCGAATCACCGGCAATGGCAAAGCCACGATCATGGAGGAAACTGAGAAACTGGCCACTACCGTGAACAAAAAAAGTGTCACAGGAACCTTCATAGTTTTTTCTTCCAGCGGGGAAATCATCTATCCGGCCGACAAAGCGATCGAGATCACCATGGGTGCGGCAAACATCGTCAACGGTGCCGTTGTTGCCACCGAAAAAACCGGCAACGCCACTTCGTATGACTTGTTGCAGGTGAATCGTCTCACCGGCCGCGCCCGCCTCATCGAAAATCAATGAACCATTTCCCTTCACCAGAACGCCGCAGGCATCGAGGGCTGACCCTGATGGAGGCTGTCATCGCGCTCGGCGTGATTGCCGTGGCGGTGCCATTGATTCTTGCCGCCACGACATCAGGTGCAAGGACGCGGGTTCAGGCGGAGGCGGACACCCGATCCGCCTGGCTGGCACAGGATCTGCAGCGTCAACTCACCGACTCCTGGAAAAACATCCCCTCGCCCGCTTTCGCCACAAAACCCACATTCCCGCAATTTTCCAGCCCGGAAAGCCCCACTGTGCTGCTCTACGACAGCGAAGGGGCGTTTCTGGCCACGGGCAAAGCCGAGGATTATGTCAAGGGCAGCACCAACCCGAAAGCCGTTTATTTGATCGCCCTTCATGGCGTGAGCCAGACGGCCTTTAACATCACCGGAGGAGGCGACAGCATGAGCAGGGTGACCATATCAGTCGAAAACTCCGCGCGCGCAGCAAAACAAAAACGAACCGCGAACTCATTCGTCGTGCTCATCCCCCGACAAACCTCCCCATGACCCGCAACCCACCATGCCCCGCATCAGGCCATCCGTTTACGCCCCGGGTGGTCAGGGGGTTTTCCTTGGTCGAACTGCTCACCGCCATGGTGATCAGCTCGCTGTTGATGTTCGCCCTGTTTTCCCTGGTGGGACGGTCTGGCACCAATTACCGCTTGTCACAACGCAAAATCACCACGATTTCCGACACCCGTGCATTCCTTCAATTCATTCAAAATGATCTATCCACGCGGGTGGCCGATACCAAATTTTTCTGGAAGCTCAACCCCAATGGCTCCCATGAGTTCGCCTTCATCCGCACTCACGACTCCGAAACGCAGCCCGATGAAGGCGATCTCTCGACGGTTCTTTACTACGTCGGCTTCACCGCCGATGGAAAAAAAAGCGGCTCACAAAAAATCTTCCGTCGTGTGCTGGACGGAGAACAAACACAAAAGCTGATCGAAGCAGGAACAAAGGCGGCTTTCCCGGCCCGTGACCCGGCTACGGATGATACGGTCGTATACAACGTCGTGCGATTTCAGGTCAGACCCCTGCAACGCGATGCGGCGGGAAATCTCCAAAACTGGGTTGAAACCTCCGTCACGGCCCCATCATTGCTGGAAGTCACCCTGGACATCACCGATGACTTTTCCGCACAACGTCTGGTGAGTGAAAAATCCTGGCTCGACCTTGCGGAGAGCACCAATATCAAACAGCGCGAGGCGGTGAGGCGCTTTGTGCAGAACATTGCCCTGACACCATGACCCTGCCTCGATCCTCAGCCGAGAAAAACGACAGGCGGGCCGCACGGGGTTTCGCCCTGCCGATGACCATCCTCGCGATTTCGGGACTGATGCTGATGCTTATCGGACTGCTGTCGATGCTCACGTTGGAAAGAAAAACGGCGCGTTCTTATTCCAACGCCACCCGCGCGGACATGGCATTGCAAAGCGGCCTGGCGGATGCCATCGCCACCATCGCACCGATTGCTTCGCGCGACGACACCCTGGTGTTCCGCATCGACGATCCAAGCACCACGACGGGCAGCTCGACGAAGCAGAAATTCTACACCTATGGCGCCCAATACGACACCGGGAAAAAAAACTGGCGCATCCTTCCCTTCGTCAGCGGATTGAAGGAAATCACCGCGGGCGCCAAAACTCCCGATACAACCTTGATCGCAGCGGCATTGAAAAACTTCACCGCCAAGGAGCTCACCCGCCAGCGCGACAATGATCCGACGATTCCCCAAGCTGCCTGGGTTGGTCTCGACAATACCAACGCGCCGTACGACATGCGCTATGCCTGGTGGGTCGAGGATCTGACCGGTCGGCTCGATGGCCGGAACGCCGGTGCCGATCCGCGTTTGTTAGGCTTGGGACCGACTGAAACCGGACTGTTCACCATATTCAATGATAAGGCGGACAAGGACGCTGGTGTCGGCCCGGAAGACAAGCTCGTCGCCCAACGCAACAACCTGCGCAGTTCCGCGAGCACCCGATTGATTCTCGACAAGCCGGATGCTGACAAAATCGAACCGTACATCACCTACAGCCTGCCGAAGCAGTTCAAGTCCAAGCCGCTGATTCCCCAGGGCTTTGATTACGTCAATGCCGGCCAACCCGCCAAGGATCTCAACGACCTGATCGCGCAGAAAAATGTCGATGAAATCGCCAGCCACATCAGCATCAACCTGCCGCTTTTCGTCACTCGCAAGGGTGGTTTTCCCGCAGGCGAGGACTATGTGAAAACATTGGCAGCGAGCATGATCGACTATGCCGATGCCGACAGCGATCCCACTCTCGGCACCGGTTACCGCGGCGTGGACAGCTACCCGTTTGTCAACGAGCTGTTCGACCGCTACGAGTGGACCGGCACGGCGAACGGACAGGTGATCATCCAGGTTACTACTTTTGTCGAACTTTGGAACCTGACTCAACAGACGATCGCGGGAACCTACGAATTGGAAAACGTCAATCTGCACGAAATCAAAATACCCCCCGCTGCCGCTGCGAAATTCTCCCCGGTGGTGCATCCAGCCCAGCAGGTTTCCATTCCGGCCAACGGTTTTATTGTCCGCAACTGCGGCGTGAAGAGTTACCAGTTTCCCGTCGGAGCCTTCCCCCCCAGCACCCTGGAGTTTCCCACCGAAACGAAAACCAGCACCTATCGCCTGCGCTGGAATGGCAAGCTGATCGACTGGGCCCGTGGCAACGTCACGCGAACCACCGGCACGTTGCAGGCAGGCCCCAGCAAAGCGAAGTGGAAAGGTCACGCCTCCCCTGCCCTTGATTACAGCATCGGCCAGCAGGGAGATCCCCGCGCCTCCTACTACATCAACACATCGATTTTTCCTAACAATTATGATGCAAACAGCAACTGGGGCGGTCGCGGACTCAAGCCCTCGATCACCAACCCGAATTACGGTGAGGTGAAAGTGTCGCGCTGGTCCGACCGCGGATCAGATTCCAAACCGGGCACCGTGCCGGGTTCAGATTCAAAGTTGCCCACTTCCCTGGCCCTGCCCCCCACCCAGTCCGCCATGACACCTGCATTCATCAGCAACAAAAACTTGGTTTCACTGGCGGAAATCGGCAATGTCTTCGACCCGTCCCAGTGGGCCAATGTGGAATCAACCGCGAATGATTCCTCGGCACTGGCGGGCGGCGGCTTCACTCTTGCGGTCGGACGACCCGAATACGCCAAGTTCGACAAGGACGGCATGCGCGCCGCGCAGCTTCTCGATCTTTTCACCATCAAAGACTCCGCTGCCACCAAAGACATCTGCAAAGTGAATGTCAACACCGCGCCGCGCGAGGTGCTGCGAACCCTGGTCGCAGGTCAGTTGTTCAGCAATGACCCTGTGTATGCCACGTTCTATCCCGCCAAGGACAGCAGCATCGGCGACCGCTTCGCCGACGCGGTCATCGCCTCGCGCAACAAAGCTCCCTTGCGCGGCTTGTCCGACCTCGCGATGGTGCGCAAAAATCCATCGACCGCCCGCAATTACACCACCCCAAATCGCGACACCGAACCATTTTTCGGTAGCCGAGTGCAATACCCGGGAACCACCAGCCCGCCCGACACCTGGGACGATGCCGGACGCGAGGAGCTTTTCCAACGGGTCTGCAATCTCGTCACCTTTCGCGGCAAAACATTCCGCATCGTTGTCGCGGGCGAAGCGGTGGACAAAAGCGGGGTCGTCATCGGCCGCCGCACGCGCGAATTTCATATCCAAATCGATTCACCACGCGATGCCGACGGCACCATCGTCGCCGGCAAACCTTTGTTCATCAAAACCGTATATGAGAAAACTCTGTAACTATCTGATGCTGGCCTTCTTCGGTCTATCGCCGCTGCGCGCCCAAACCGATGTCGAACAAGGCTTTTTGAACATCGCCAACCTCGCCCCCAGCGACAAGCCGTGCAAGATCACCATCGCTGGCAAGGACCTGGTTCCCGGAGGTTTGAAAAGCATCGAATCCACCGGCTGGTTCATCGTGCCCGTCGGCGAGCATCCGATGGTGTTGGAAATCGAAGGACACAAGAAAGCCAGTGGCGTGATCACGGTCAGCCCGAACCTGAGCAGTCTGTATGTGGTGTTCTTCCAACAGATCGGCGAAAAAACCGACAAGGAGGGCAAGGAAATTCCGCCGCAGGTGCGCATCAAGAAGTGTGAACCCTTCGAAGAAAGCAAAGGATACTTTCTCAAGGCCATGTCCGTATGCCCCGAGGAAGAACGTTTTGACATCGGCCCTCACGTGCTGCGGATGAAGTTTTTCGGCACCGAAGAAATCGCCGGTTGGAACGGCGGTGCGTTTACCGTGAAACACGGCAACGATGTCATCGGTTCATGCTCGGGGTCCGCAGAGAAAGGGTCTTACTTGCTTCTCATGGGAACGGATCAAAAAGGCAAATACGTCAGCCTGCTCGTCCGCAACGAAAAACAAGAACTTCCCCCTTGGATGAAGAAAGAGAAAAAATGAAACCGATGAAAAAACACCCGTGGATCCTTAGTCTGTTTGCCTTGATTCCCGCCCACGCCGGGAACCTCAATATCGTGCATCTCGGTGCCAACGAAGACCTCACTCTCCAGATCAAGTGCCAGGGCAAAAGCCAGGAGATCGTCCTCAAACACGGGGCCGATAGCGGCACCTTCATTGTTCCGAACAAACCGGCTACCATCCATGTCGAAGAGAAAAAAGGCAAGGATCTGACAGTCGACACCGCAAAAACCGGCAAGATCGTCGTGCTGTTTGAAGAAAAGGGCGACTGCAAGTGGCAGAGCATCGAAAGCAAACCCGTGGAAGGTAAAAACTCGCTGCGGATCGTCAACCTATCGACCGAAAAAGCCAGCGTCGCCGTGGGTGATCAGGAGATCGCGATCGAACCGAAGGAGGAAAAAGATGCCGGCATCATCAACGGACCGTCGATTGCGGTGAAGATCGAAGGGCAAAAGAAACATTCGATCAGCCCCGAGGAACCGGGCGCTCACATCGCGCTTCTCTACAAGGATGGCGAGACGTGGAATGTGCGCTTCGTCTCGGATCACTGAACAGCCGTTCCAACAGCGATCACAGTCGTTGGTCCATGTCCAAGGCCGGTGCATCCTCGCGCGCTTCGCCGACAATCACAGCAGGCACGCCGGCAACGGTCGTATGGGCGGGCACGTCGCTCAGCACCACGCTGCCCGCGCCCACTTTCGCACATTCGCCGATCTCGACGCGGCCGAGGATTTTCGCCCCCGCACCGATCAGGACTCCGGAGCGGACGACCGGATGGCGGTCCCCGCATTCCTTGCCCGTGCCACCCAGGGTCACCTCGTGAAGGATCGACACGTCATCCTCGATGATGGCCGTTTCGCCGACCACAAAACTGGTGGCATGATCCAACAAAATCCCACAACCGATGCGCGCCGCCGGATGGATATCCACCGCAAACACCTCGCTGGCGAGACTTTGAAAATACAGCGCCAGGTCGCGGCGTTTGTGTGTCCACAAGTAATGCGAAATCCGATAGGTGCTGATGGCCAGGAAGCCCTTGAAAAAAAGCAGCGGCTGCAAGGGTGAATCGCAGGCGGGATCGCGTTCGTAGATCGCCAGCAAATCCTTGGCGGCGCTGCAAGTCAGTTCGGGATGATCACGGAACAACCCCGCAAGCAAGGGCGATAGTTCATCACGCGACATGTCCTCGCGGGCCAGTTTGCGGGCCAGCCGCGTGCCCAGCGCGGAACCAAGGCACGAGCGATCCAAGATCACGTCGTTCAGCAATCGCGCCATCTGTGGCTCGCGCTCGGCAATGCGCTGGGCGTCAGCGCGGATTTTTTGCCAGAGTTCGGCGATATCGACCTCGCGACCTCCGCAAAACCGGATCACCTTAACACTCGCGCTTTTTTCGGTATTGTGTTTCATTTCTCTCGTGCGGATATCCCAGAAGCTTGAGTATGCCTGTCGTGCATTGGCGCAACTCGCCAAACACCACGACACGCAGATTCTTACACGACTTGATGAACTTGCGCAACGGGAAGCCGTGTCCGCCAACTTTTTAGTGCAAATCCTCAACGACCTGCGCCGCGCGGGATTGATCGACAGCAAGCGTGGCAAAGAGGGCGGATATCTTCTCTCCCGGGCTCCCTCGGCAATCACATTGAAGGAAATCGTCGATGCCATCGACCCCGCACTGCTCGCTTTCAGTGTCAGCACCGATGGCGAATCCGGTCCCGCGGTCGCCCGATCATGGAAGTCGCTCGCCAGCGATTTCCAGAAAAACCTTTCGCTGATCACTTTGGAAAACCTTGCCGTGATGCCGGGGGACAGCATGTTTTACATTTGATCCTCCGGGAACAAGTTGCTGGACAAACGAGAACCAACAATTATACCGAGCCCGTGCCCGACACCATTCAGACCCGTTTTTGCGACATTCCCCAGCCCTTTTCACTCGGTGATGGCCGTGTTTTACCGGGCCTGCGTATCGCCTACGAAACCTGGGGCACTTTGAATGACGGGAAGGACAATGCGATCCTGCTCTATCACGCGCTCTCCGGATCGCACCATGCGGCGGGTTACAATCCGTTGATTCCCGGTGCGGAAAATCTCTGGCAACCGGAAATGCATCACGGCTGGTGGGAGGACATGATCGGTCCCGGCAAAGCGCTCGACTCCAACCGGTTTTTCATCCTCTGTGCCAACTACCTCGGCGGCTGTTATGGCAGCAGCGGTCCAAGTTCGATCAATCCCGACACCGGCAAACCCTGGGGTTCCGCATTCCCCCATGTCACTGCGGCCGATCAGGTGAAGGCATCCGCGCTGTTGCTCGACACCCTGGGCATCGATGTTCTCCATGCGGTGATCGGTCCCTCGGTAGGAGGACTTCTCGCGCTCTCCTTCGCCACGCTCCACCCGCAGCGCGTGCAACGTGTCGTTTCAATCGCGGCGGGCTTCAAAACCACCGTGCTCAACCGCCTGATCCTGTTCGAACAAATCCTCGCCATCGAGAACGATCCGAATTTCAACGGCGGCGACTATTACGACGGTGCCCCTCCCCTGTACGGCCTTGCCTTGGCGCGCATGATTTCCCAAAAAACCTTCGTTCACCTCGATGCCATCGAACGCCGTGCCCGCCAGGACATCGTGCCGGCCGGAGACACGCTTTCCTGGTACAAGGTCCGCGACCAGTTCCAATCTTATATGCTCTATCAGGGAAAAAAATTCGTGCGCCGTTTCGATGCGAATACCTATCTGCGAATCATCGATATGTGGTCGCGCTACGATGCGGTGAACGAGGGTGGTGCCGACAGTCCGCGCGATTTGTTGGATCGCGCCGCCGAAGCCGGACAACGCTGGCTGGTGTTTTCGATCGACAGCGATTTCTGCTTTTATCCCGAAGAGCAGGCCGACCTGGTGCTGCATCTGGAGCGGGCCGATATCAACGCCACGCAGATCACCGTGCACTCGGAAAAGGGACACGATTCATTCCTGCTCGAACCGCACCTGTATACCCCGCAAATCAGCTGGCTGATGAATGCCTGATCAGGTGCCGGTATCTTCTTGATCAACAGTCTCCGCACCGCTTTCGTCCTTGAGCAACTTGCGGAAATGTATCTGTCCGACCAGGCGGTCGTCAACGCTGGTCACACGGGCTTCGTAACCGAGAAACTCGATCGTTTCCCCCAATTCGGGAAAGCGCCCGAGCAATTGCGTGATGTAGCCACCCACGGTCGTGACTTCGCCGCTTTCAATGTACAAAGCATCCTCGAAATCGGCGAGGTCGTTGAGCGTCGTTGTGCCCTCGACCACAAACTCGTTGTCGTTGATCCGGTGAAACTCCGATTTTTCATTGTCGAACTCGTCCTGGATGTCGCCGACCAGTTCCTCGATGACGTTGTCAAGAAACACCACTCCGCCGATATGGCCGAATTCGTCCGCGACCAGCGCGACGTGGGCTTTCTCCTTGAGGAAAAATTTCAACAACACATCCAGCGGCATGGTTTCGGGAACCACCTTCATCTCCCGCTTGATGCGCATCAAATCAGGGTCCGGCTCGCTAACAAGTTTCAGAATATCCTTGATGTGAATCAATCCGAGCGTGTTGTCGAGATGACCGCGCACGAGCGGAAAACGCGTGTGTTTCGATTTGTAAGCGATCTCCATCGTCCGCGCGAACGGTTGATCGGCATCGAGAAAAACCACGTCGCCGCGATGCGTCATGACATCGCGCACCCATACTTCGTTGAGTTCGAGGGCGTTGACGAGAATCTCGCGCTCGGTCTCGGTGACCTTCTGGTTGCGCTCGCTCTCCGCCACCAGATAGGCCAGTTCCTCGGCGCTGTGGGCGTGACCATGTTCATCGGCTGGTTCGATGCGGAAGATGTTTTTCAGCAGCGCATTCGCCGCACCGTTCATCCAGCGGATCGGGATGGAAAAAATCGTTGCAAAAGCCTGCAACGGACGTGACAATTCAAGAGCCGTTACCAGAGATTTGCGGATCGCCAGCGATTTCGGCATCAATTCGCCAATGATGACATGCAGCGCCGTGAAGGAAATGATCGCAATGACGAACGAAATCGCGCTGACCAAGCCGACACCGAGAATGCTGACGTGTTCAAGCGCGGGAAACATCCGATAGAGGGTTGGTCCGACGATTTTTTCCACCAGCGGTTCACCGAGAAAACCCAGCGCCAGCGATGCGATGGTGATTCCCAATTGGCAGGCGGAGAGGTAGGGGTCGAGGTTTTCAATGATCAGCCTCGTTGCCAGCGCCCTGCGCGGTTTCAGTTTCGCCGCCTGATCCACCTGACTGGGACGGACCTTGACGATGGCGAATTCCGCCGCGACAAAAAAGGCATTAAGTAGCAGGAAAAACAACATCCCCAATAAATACAACAAGATCTGCCAACCCGGAGGGTAGTCATGAGTGATCTCGGCCATGAATGTCAGCGGGGGGTGCATCGTCAGAGTTTTTCATACACGCCCTGGTCGCGACGCTGCAACACCGTGAAGCCGGCTTTTTTCGCATCGCTGATCGACAAGGGTTTGGTGACGCTGGGCGTGTTGACCCGCGAGATCACCTTTTTCACCGGTTTTTTGCAGAGCGGGCAGTTCGTCAATGGTGCCCGGCTCACCGGTCTGCGCAGCTCAAAGCCCTGGGCGCAGATGCGACACGATCGGGCGGGGTCATCGGGACTTTCAGAAATGTATTCGTAAATTGGCATAAGAAGGACGCCGGATCGGGACATTGCCAATCGGCGTCAATTCAAGCACGGACCGCACCAAGTTACCAGCTTGATTTGGTCACCCCCGGGATCAACCCGGCGGAAGCCATTTCGCGGAAACTAATACGGGACAGCCGGAAACGGCGCAGGAAAGCACGGCGACGGCCGCTGAATTCGCAACGATTCACCACACGGGTGGGGCTCGCGTCACGCGGAAGCATCGTGAGACCGATGTAATCCTTCTCTTTTTTCAATTTCAAACGCAGGCTGGCATACTTTGCCACCGTTGCTTGTTTGCGTTTGTTTCGTGCAATCCAACTTGATTTTGCCATAACTCGGGGAGCTGAATTTAGCCATTTCACGTGCTGTGGCAAGCAAAAAATAGAATATTTTTCTGACAATGGAAGCTTCCTGAATGAGATCCAAGACAATTGCCCAGTGCTTAAGCTCCCATTGCGTGGGATGCCCTGTCTATCAATTCCTCTGAATCGTCCCTGCTGCGCCTCCCTTCGCCCACCTCGAAAGTCACAGACGCTTGACCCGAACATACCCGCTGAACGGAAGATTGAACGACGAATGTACGATTGCGAAAAAAGTTGTAGATTAATAAAAAATAACAACTCAATCAAAAATAGCAACTTTTAAATCCCTCCCACTTCCCATCCCGGGCAGCCAATACAAGCAAAGGACCGGAACCAGCCCACTCGAAAAAAATCATCGCCCTGACCTGATAGCAACGCCCAAAAATCAGCCGTGAAAAAGCGGCAGAGAACTTTTGATTCGCTCGGATTCTGTTAGCCCTGAGATGCCTTCACACCCGTAGTCGCAGGTCGCGGGCGCTCCACAATGTATCCTTCGCCGCCGTTCCGCTCCCGCGCATCTTTCGCGCCCCGTCTTTGCGTTTTGCACTGAAGCGCTCTCGCGCGCTGGCGAAGGTTTCGTTCACAAACGCTTTGCTGCCAATGACCGCCCCATCGCTGAAATAGCGGATGCGGTGCAGCAACATTTCTGCCAGCGCCAACTCGGGCAGAATGGTGTTGTTGTCGTCTTTTTTCACCGCATTGGCATCGGGTTTCCCTCCGCCTTGCAGGGATTGTTTCGTCACCGCAGTGAGCTTTTTCTGTTTCGCCGCGCTGACTTCGACTCCCGCCCGACCGCTTTTTCTCTCTAGGGCCAGACCTAACATCTTTCGATAGAGCTTCGACACTTCCTTCCATTTCTCCGCTTCAAATCCCGCACCCCGATGGCTCATGCACGCTCGCACCAGACCTTCGCGGGCCTTCTTGCCGTTACCTCTCGCGCCGCCGCCGATGGCTTCACCATAACTGCTCCACCGATACTCCGCCGGATCGCTGACCATTCCCGCTCTAACAGGATTGAGATCGATGTAGGCCGCCATCGTCCGCGCCGCGATACCGCTTTCCACGATCACGCTCTTGAAGCGCTCCTCCCACAAGGTTCCCTTGCGCTGATGGCTGAGATTGTACCAGCGCGTCATGCGTTGCAGCACGGTCTTCATGAACTGGCTGAGGTCGTGCATGCGGTAGGTATAGCGCT
>CAMAQB010000078.1 GCA_945860285.1 Akkermansia muciniphila
ATGAGGTTGAGCATTTGCTTGAGGACGGTTACATTGGCGCGGGTTGGTGTTTTGTTTTGCATATACACCCCTACCGAGTGGCAGGGATCTCAACTTAACACCAGCCCGCTTTCCGTCTTACTGATTTATCCTGTGGGACGGCTGTGAAAAATTTCATCGTGATCACAATTGTTTCTGCGGTGAGCGGACAACAGAGCACCTCTGGCATTTTTGGCATAGCTCTGGTATCACTGCGTGAAAAAATGTCAGATTTTTGTTAGATTGCAAACGATTTGCGGAACGTGCAAGTTACCACTAGTTCTTTGACCATTTTGCCCTCGTCCATGCTCTAATTTACGGTTGCCTGCGGGAAGGCTGCATTTGAACTTCATCAATTTTTCACAAAATCCCGCTTCAACTCGCGTGATATCCAAGATAGGTTCTTTGCACCCGCTACCATGGCAGCACCGAAAAAAAGCTACAAACAGAAAAGCAAGCGTGCGACGGTTGACGCACGCCAGCCGGCATCCCTGTTGTCGCTGCTTTGCCTGGGGCCGTTTCACTTGTTCCACTTCGCGATCCGCCGACTTGCCCTTCCCTGGCGCTTTTTGCTGCGCCTGGTCGGAGATCCCGCGATCGCCGCGTTGTATGTGCTCTCGGTGTTGGCGGTCGTTTACGGTTTTCGATCCAAAAACTACGACCTCGCGAAAATCAACCAGATGCCCGAGCGATCTGTGATCATTGACAAGCGCGGCAAGGAACTGGCGCGCATGCACGGCGAGATCCGCGACATCATCACCATCGACCAGATATCCCCTTCGTTCCGCAAGGCGATCATCGCACGGGAAGACGAAAGGTTCTACAGTCACGGCGCCTTCGACCCGATCGGAATTGTTAGAGCCTTTTTGCAAAACCTCCAGGGCAAACGTCAGGGCGCTTCGACGATCACCCAACAGTTGGCATCGGACGTTTTCAAACTCAAGGCATACGGCACCAAAAAATCGGTGTTGCAACAAATCGACCGGAAATTTTTGGAAATTGCCATCGCCTTTCGAATCGAAAGGCATCTCGGCAGCAAAGACAAGGTGCTCGAGGCGTATTTGAACTCCATCAACTGGGGGCGCTCGATCCGCGGCATTCAGGAAGCATCGCGCATCTACTTTGAAAAAAATGCCTCGGACCTGGACTTGTCGGAGTCGGCCATGCTGGCGGGGATTGTCCGCGGGCCCGATGCATTCAATCCTTTCAACAACCTGCAAGCCGCGCTGCGCGAACGCAACAGCACCCTGGACAGGATGATCGACGCGAAGGCGATCACTGCGGAGGAGGCTGCCACCGCCAAGGCTCATACGCCCGATATCCGCCCTGCCAATCGCAGGAAAATCCGCGAATCCTATGCACTGGATGCCATTCGCCGCGACCTGGAAATCATCCTTGAAAGGGAAAACATCGAACTCGGCGGCCTGACGATCACAACGACGATCGACGACCTCATCCAGCAGAAAGCCGAGGAAGCCGTTGAGGCATCTCTAGCAAGAATCGAGAAAATCACGGGATATCCCCATCAAACACGCGCCGATTGGCAAGCCATTCCCGAAGGAAAAAAAACACCGGCCGAATACATCCAGGGTGCCGCGGTGGTGATTGAAAACAACAGCGGTGCGGTGCTGGCATTTGTCGGCGGGCGCTCGGCGGATGAATCCAGGTTCAATCGCGCGATCCTCGCCCAACGACAGATCGGCTCGGTCTTCAAGCCTTTCGTTTATCTTGCCGCGTTTGACAAAGGTCTGCGGCCCGACACCAAAATCTCGGACTCACCGATTGCCACCGGGGAAATCAAAGGCGCACCCGCCAACTGGCACCCGAAGAATTCCGATGGCAAGTATGGCGGGGAATTTCCGGTTTCCTATGGATTGATCCGCTCGCGCAATACGATGTCGGTCAGGGTCGGCAATTACGCGGGATTCGAAAACGTGAGAGAGGTATCGCGTCAGGCGGGCTTCCACCTCAAACTCCCCCCCACCCCATCCTCGTATCTTGGATCGTGGGAAGCCACACCCTATGAGGTTGCATCGGCTTACTCGATGCTCCCGAACGGCGGCGTGCGCTATCGACCCTTTTTGATCAGCCTCATCCGCAACCGCAATGGTGAAGTACTCTACGAAACACCCCCTCTCCCCTTCCAGGCAGCAACCACGGGCTCGGCCTATTCCGTTTCCAAAATCCTTCAGGAAGTCACCACCACCGGCACCGCCTCTTCGGTGCGCCGGCTCGGCTTCGAAAAACCCTGCGCGGGCAAGACCGGCACGACCAACGATTTCAAAGATGCCTGGTTTGCCGGTTACACCTCATCGCTGACCTGCGCGGTGTGGTGCGGCATGGACGATTCCACTCGCACCGTGCAGGGTGGATACGGCGCAACCCTCGCCCTGCCCATCTGGGTTGACATCATGAAAACCGCGGACCGGCTCGGCTACAAGGCGAGTGAATTCACAAAGGTGACGCGCAGCACTGGTTTGATCCGTTGCTCGCTGTGCAAATCATCGGGCAAACGCGCCACGGGAGGCTGTCAAACGGCCGGCACCACGTATGTCGACCAAGTGCCCGCCGACATTGCTCCGGCGGACAACGACTTCTGCCCCATTCATCCGATCCGCGCGGTGGCAGTGGAGGAAGAATCCTCGCCGGTCGAAAATCATCCGCGACGGCAAGATCGCCCGATCCGTGCCCAACCAGTGGAGGAGCCCCGCGAACGACCTCTGCGGGCCGAACCCGTTGAGGAGCCGCGCAACAGGCCCTTGCGCGCCGAACCAGTGAGGGAATAACCCGTTCAACATGAGCGCGCGGCGCTGAAATGCCGGGAGGTGCTGAAAAGCGAAGCCAATGGCAGGGCATGGGAGAGAAGTACGAGGACTGGGACTCGAACCCAGGACCAATTAGTTAAAAGCCAACTGCTCTACCAACTGAGCTATCCTCGCTTTTTTCTCCACCCGTGAAGGGGGCGCACTTGGTATGGAATAACACCCCGGTTGGCAAGATATTTTTCGAATTTTTTTGCGGCACCGTGGTTTTTCGCCTTTCCCATGCACTCGATTTACGGATGGCTTGCCATTTTTCCCGCCACTGCGTAACATGCCCCCGTGTTGGAAATTGTCTTCAATGAACTGAGCGCGGCGGAAATGTCGCAAATGAACACCCTTGAACAGCTGGAGTTGTTAGATCAGTTCGTCGTTCAAAAAAGCGATCTCGAACACCTCAGCGATGAGAAATTCGGACTGATCGAACGCGATGGCAAGAAGCTCTATCGTTTCCGCACCCGCGACTGGAGGCTTTATTTTGAAGTCCGCGACGGATTGGTCATCGTGCACCGCGTCCTGCACAGGGGCACTTTTTCCGATTTCCTTTTCCGTTCGAAAATGACAGTCGCCGAGGACGAGGAACTTGCAAAGTCCAAACATTTTTGGAAGCTGATTGATGAGGGACGGAACGCAAAACACCTGGAAAAATAACGCCGCCCTTGAAATTTGCTTGGCGCAAACGTAAATTCCGATAGAAATCACCCATGAAAATTCTCATTCACATTATCGCTATCGCTGTGCTCGCCTTTGGGTGGAAATCCCATATTGAAAAAAAAATGACCACGGCGGTGACCAGAGATTTGGCGGTGGAAATCAGCAGTCAGGATATCAGCAGCGACATGCTGCCGAAATTTCTTGAGGACAGCCACAACAACGGGGAGAAAAACGCCATCCGCAAATTGCAGGAAAAGCTCAAGGGTCGGGAAACAACCGTGGATGAAACCTACGCCGCTGCTTCGGAAATGGCGACCGACCTGGACAATGGTTCCACGTTCATGGGCATTCTGCTGACTTTCCTTTCCGCCGGTTACGTGGGCATTTTGTTTGTGACCTACATCCTGCCGGTCCTCGTTCACAAGGGCACTCACACGATTTACGACAGTGGCGAGATGGTCGAGAAAAACAGCATGTCGGAGGCCCGCTCGAAGGTCGCGCAGGGCGACTACGAAGGCGCGATTCTGGCCTTTCGCGAAGCGGCGGACAAGGAGCCGGACAATCGCCTGCCCTGGGTGGAAATCATCAAGCTTCAAAGGGAAACCCTGCACGTGCCGGCCGCAGCCATCGAAACCATCCGCGAGGTTTTGCAAAACCATGTGTGGAAGGAAAACGATGCCGCCTATTTCCTGTTCCGGCTTGCCGAACTTTATGAAGGCGACATGAAGGACAAGGATTCCGCTGTGGCAATCATGCATCAGGTCATCGATCAATTCCCTGAAACCCGCCATTCCGCCAATGCGCGCCACAAGCTTCACGAGTGGGGCGTTGCATAAACGCCTCCGCGTTTGGTCCGGCTGGTTGTCCCGTCATCGGCTGCCCGCCGCGACGATCTCCTGCTGCGCAGCCGTGGCGTTGGTCGATGGCTCATACCTTTGGGGCATTCCAACCTGTCTGTTGCTTTTCGCACTTGCCCTGATGGACAGCAGGAAGTTTTTTTTCGTGAGCCTTGCCCTGTGCTGCATTTGCGCGGGTCTGCATCTCATGCAGCGTCATTCATTCGACCAGCGGCAACTCTTGATTGCCCCAGGTCGCATGGCCGAGCTGACTGCGAAAACGATCAAGCCGGCGAAGCAGCGGCTCAACACCTGGGAGGCGGAAGCCCGCATCATTCGATGCAGTATCGGAGAATTGGAGCATTCCCGCATGCTGCTCGGAGGCAAGGGCCAGGCACCGGCGCTGGGACAGGAGGTCCAGGCCAGCGGACGTTTCGAGTTGGTCGAGGGGCCCCGCAATGAAGGCGAGTTCGATCACGCCCAGTGGCTGAAAAGGCAGGGGGTCGTGGGACGCTTTTTTGCCAATCACCATGAGATTCCCGCCGACAAGGATGATCCTCTGCTGCGTGGCACCGAGAAAATCCGCGACCATTTCAGAGATGCGATCACCAGGGGTTTGCCAGCGGAAAGCGACGAAGCCAAGGTCATCAAAGCGATGGTCATGGGCGAGCAACCACAATATCAGGATGAAATACTTCGGCCATTTCGCGAGAGCGGCACGCTGCATCTTTTCTCGGTGAGCGGTCAGCATGTCAATCTGGTGGCGATGTTGCTCTGGCTGGTATTGCGTTTCTGCCGGGTTCCGCGAAAATCGGCGATCCTGCTGCTGATTCCGTTTGTATTTTCCTATGCATGGATCACCGGTGCCTCCGCCCCGGCGATGCGGGCCGCCTGGATGTGCTCGGTTTTTCTATCGGCTTTTTTCTTCCAGCGAAAACCGGATCTGCTCAACGCCCTCGCGGTGGTCATGATCGCGGCGCTGCTCGTCGATGGCAATCTGTTGTTCCTCGCCGGCGTGCAGCTTTCCTACGGAGTGGTTGCCGCCATCGCGATCGGGCTGGGATTTTTGAACAAATCCATCCGCAACCTGAAGATCCACGACAGCTATCTGCCAAGAGACCTTTACAGCAATGGCCAGGTTCTCAGCGAAAATGCCGCCCTTCATCTGCTCCAGGCGCTGGGCGTTTCGACCTTCGCTTCTCTGGGCTCCGCGCCGTTGACCATCCGTCATTTCGGCATGATCACGCCGGTTTCAATCTTCGCCAATCTGGTTCTCGCACCGCTGGTGACGGCCCTGTTGGGATTGGCAATGCTGGCCACGTGCCTGTCGCTGGTCTCGTCCAATGCGGTGACGTTTTGCAATCGGCTCAACGGCTGGGTCGCCGCGCGCTGCATCGATAGCTCGGAGTTTTTCGCTTCGATTCCAGGAGGACACGCGACGGTTTCCATTCATCGGCCGTCTGCGGATGCCATCCAGGTTTTCGATATTCCCGACGGTGGTGCCGCCGTGCTGTTGCAAACGGACAATGCGGATTGCCTGCTCGACACCGGGGATCAACGCGCGTTTCGCAACATCGTGCTTCCCTGTCTCCGCTATTTCGGCTCGGAACCCGACACGATTCTGCTGAGTCATCCGGAATCGGACCATCTGGGCGGAGCGATGACCGCGGTGGAGAATTTTCACGTCAAACAAATCGTCGTCCCGGTGACCACCTCGCGTGCACCGACGTTCAAGGCGATCTGCGAAAACGCTCCGCTTCACGGCACTGAAGTGTATTGCGCGAAAGAAAACGCCGTCATTCCGGTGAGCGAACACGCGCGTTGGGAGATCCTGCAAACCCCGGACGCGGCCGACGAAAATGCCGCCGCCGACGAGCGTGTAGTGCTTTACCTGCTGCACTTTCACCAGCATCGGATCCTTTTTGTGAACGATGCCGGCCCCAGGGCTCTGCGGCAGCTTTGTCTCGATAACAAGGAACTGCGATGCGATGTGGTCGTCACCGGACGCAACTCCCTGCACGCCCCTCTGGATAGCGCCCGGCTCAGGCAGTGGGGAGCCCGGGCCGTCATTGCCACCCATGCGGATTTTCCTGCGAGCGAGGCCATTCCCAACTCATGGCAAAACGAGCTGGATCATGCCGGGATCGCCCTGTTTCACCAGGGTCGCAGCGGCATGGTGGGAATGCGTCACGGCCCCGATGATGTCTTGGTTCTAACAGGATTTTTGAACCGACAGGGCGCGACATTGCCTCCAGCCCCCGTCCGGTCGCGATGAGTCCTTGCACTTCTGGCAGCTGCCGCTATACTCGCAGCCAACAAGCCGACCGAATACCTATTCCATGCCCAACTACGATTACGAATGCGAAACATGCGGGAAACGTTTTGAATTTTTCCAGAGCATGAAGGATGAAAAACTCACTACCTGCCCTGCGACCATTTGCGACAAACAGGGCAAGGTCCGTCGTCTGTTGGGCAAGGGCGGCGGCATCATCTTCAAGGGCGGAGGATTTTATCAAACCGACTACCGCTCGGAATCCTACCAAAGTGGAGCGAAAAAGGAGTCCGAGTCGGCGAAACCAACGTCCGCCCCCGCAAGTGAAGGCAAGTCGTCGCCGCCGTCTGCCTCCGCTTCTTCGGAATAGCAATCATCATCTTTGTCCACAGGCTGGAATCGATTCGATGCAAGACAACTTCAGGAATCTACTTCTTGCATTCAGGGATTTTTCTCACTAGCTTAGCCGCGCATACCATTGAAATATGAAAATCTCATCACTGTTCCATCTGGCACTCGTCCTAATTCTGCATCCTCTGTCGGCTGCAGTGAGTTTGAACACCAGCGACTCCACCAAGGTTCCCGATGTAAGCGAGGGGCCGATGAAAGATGCCCTGGCGGCCTTCAACGAAGGTCGCCATATCAAGGCCATTGATTTGGCGCGCCCCCTTGCGGAAAAAGGCAATGCCGATGCCATGTATCTGCTTGGCGTGGCCTATGAAAGCGGTCGCGGCGTGGAGTTGTCCCGGGACAAAGCGTTGGAGTTTTTCCGCAAAGCCAGCGAAGCCGGACAAAAGGATGCCACCTACAGCCTTGCCAGAATCCTGCTCACTTCCAAAGACAAAGCGGAGCGTGACAAGGGCTTGAAAAATCTGGAGGAGCAGGCAGTCAAGGACCCCTCCAGTGCCGGGCGCATTCTTGGCGAGGCCTACATCAAGGGCATGATCACCGAGAAGCCGGAATTTGACAAGGCCGTCTCCTGGTGGAATACCGCCAGCGAAGCCGGTGACATCCCGTCGATTCTCGCACTGGCCCGTGTGTATGAGTCGGAGGAACCTTTTGCCGACAAAAAGGACCCCAAGAAGTCCTTGGAGATGTATCAAAAGGCCATCGCCCTCGGGGACAAAAGCGCGATGGTGGCCGTGGGATCGCGACTGCTCAATGGTGCGGAAGGAATTCGCAATGAAAAGGAGGGCCGCGCGATTCTTGCAAAAGCCATCGAGGAAAAACAGAGCGAAGCCTATCTCGCATTGGGCGATTTCGAGGAAAACATCAAAAATGACCCTCAAGCGGCGCTGGCACAATATGAACTCGGCGGCAATGCCAAGCAGATCGACTGCGCACTCCGGGCGGCCGACCTTTACATCAAGGGCAAGGGCGAGAAGGGCGAAAAGGATTACATTGAGAAAAGTGAAACAAAGGGAATGGAGTGGCTGGAGAAGGCGGCGGCAATCGGCCACCCACTGGGCAAATACCGCTACGCGGCGAAATTGCTCGAAGCACCCGAACCGGATAACCGGAAAGCGGAGGAAAAGGTCGCCGCAGCGCGCAAGGCCTATGACCACTTGCTCAACGCCGCCGTGGGCAACATTTCCCAGGCGCAGAACGAAATGGCCCTTTTCTATCTTTCCGGAGCCATGGGCATCGCCGACCCGTCCGCCGCCGCTGGTTGGTTCCAACGGGCGGCGCAAAACGGCAATCTCATTGCGATGAACAATCTCGCCACCCTCTATGAACGCGGCTACGGCGTGGTGCAGAACTACTCCCAGGCCGGGCAACTGTATGAAACAGCGGCCCGCAACGGCAGCGCGCAGGCGGCGACCGCCGTGGCCCGTCTGCTGGCCTCGGGTGCCGGCACGAAACCGAACATTCCGCAAGCCTGGGCCTGGGCCAACATTGCCATTCAGGACGGTGACAAGGATGCCAAAACGATTCTCGGTGAGATATCAACCATCGCCACCGCCAAGGATGTCGAAGACGGCAAGAAGGCCCTCGAAACACTCCGCGAGGAACTCGCCAAAAATGCCGCGGCGAAAGGCAAGGGCGGGGAAGTCAAAGCACCTGCCAATCCAGAGAAAAAGGAAGAGGCACCGAAGTCGCCCGATAAGTCAAACAAACCGGAAAACGGCACCGACAAGCCAAAGGAGAAATCCGCGGACTCGCCGAAAGAAAAACACAAGGGCGAGTGAAAATCCTCATCACGGCCGGTCCGACTCGCGAGCCCCTCGATCCGGTGCGCTTCCTGTCCAACCGCTCGTCGGGTCGCATGGGTTACGCCCTAGCAAAGGCCTTCGCGCTCCGCAAGGACCACGTGCTGTTGATTTCCGGACCCACCACGTTGCCGATACCGGATCATGTCGATTACATCCCGGTCGAATCAGCACAGGAGATGTACGATGAGGTGGCCCATCATCTGAACCAGATGGATGTCGCGATTTTTTGCGCCGCCGTTGCCGACTACACGCCAGCGACGATCGCGGATCAGAAGATCAAAAAATCAGAGGACACCATCACCATCACCCTGAAAAAAACTCCGGACATCCTCGGCTCGGCGCGGAGCCTGATGAACTTCGGCGGATACCTTGTCGGCTTTGCGGCGGAAACCGAAAACCTCGAGGCAAATGCGCGGCGGAAGCTCGAAACAAAACTCTGCGACATGATCATCGCCAATGATGTGTCACAAGTGGTAATCGGCTTCGATTCGCACGAAAACGAAGTGCTGATCGTGGAAGCGGCGGAAAACACCGCACTGCCGCGCGACAGCAAAGAGCACCTTGCCCGGCATATCGCTGAGATCATCATGCTGCGGTCTCGGCAGAAGAATGATCCCGCGGCCCGAAGTTAACAACAGGAGTTCGGGCTGTTTCCACCACTGATAGACTGAATTCCACTGAAAACGCTGAGTGGGAAGGCACTGCAAATCAATCACTGAATTCTTCTTTTGCATTTTTACAGCGAACTCAGTGGTTCTCTGTATATCAGATGTTTTTAAGCATCAATCCATCATGCAACTTCGGTTTTCGGGATGATCCGGGCGACAGTCAAACTCAGCTCTCGTAAGCCCGGCGGATTTCCCCGGCCCAGTGCGCGGCGCGGTCGGCATACGATTTGTCATCGCCCGCATAGAGGATGCCGCGCGAAACATTGATCACATCCGCCGCCGTGCGGGCTGATGCCACCAATCCCGCCAAATCGCCGCCCTGCGCACCGAGCCCGGGAATGAGCAAGGGCGCGTCGGGCATCCTTTCCAAAACACCGCCTGCATTGGTTAGTCCGACCACATAGCCCACGTCGGTCGCACATCCCGCCATCGAAGCTCGCGCGCCGAGATTCGTCACGAGTTCATACACCGGTCTGCCGTCCGCCAACATCTGCCGCTGGAAATCCGCCGACCCTGGATTGGAAGTGACCGCAAGCAGATAGATCCCCTTCCCTACCCAGCCGAGGAAGGGTTCGATGGAGTCGTAGCCCAGAAATGGATTCAAGGTCACGGCATCGACATCCCAATGCTCGAAATATCCCTGCGCGTAGTATTTCTGGGTCTCGCCAATGTCGCTGCGCTTCGCATCGAGGATCACCGGCACCTCGTCGGGCATCCAGCCTAACAAGCGTTCCAGCATTTCAATCCCCTTCCAGCCCATGGCTTCAAAATACGCCATGTTCGGTTTGAAAGCCGCCGCGTAGGGCCAGGTCTGCTCGACCACCGATTTCAGAAAATCTTCTACCGACGAGACATCGCCCTTAGAAGGCCGGGGATCGAGCCCCACGCACAATCGCGAATCCGCCGTGATGATCCGTTTGCCAAGTTTTTCGCCGTAACGCATGGCCGAAGTTCACGCCATCGGCGCTCGATTGGCAAGAATTACCATGTATCACTTGTCCTCACTGGCTTTCTTCACGAACGAAAGCGTGGGGTGATTTCTCCCCGGGGAGCGCCTGCGTCCCGCAGGCTGCGCCCGGCATCCTGCCGGGCGCGGTTTTTCGCGAATGACCACGCCATCGATCAGCGAACGAAAACACAGGATGAAGGAGGTTCACCTTAGCCTGATCCGCAACCACCCCCCACCGGAACGCTCGGAGATCATTCCCTGCCTTTTGATCAATTTTATCACGCCAGCAAATGCCAGACATCCGCCTTGGGGTCCTTGTGATCAAAATGAACCGCATGCCAGATGGCATAAAACAACAGCGCCCAGGCGGCGGTGTTTTCGCGCTTCCCGCCATGGGTGTAAAGTGCCGCAACGCGATCGGGGCGCGCGATGGCACGAATGGCTTCATTGCGCGCCATCAACGGCGCAAGTCGTGCACCGCGCGCAGCAATCCATTCGCTTACGGGCACGGTGAACCCTTGCTTGCGGGCGAAATAATCAAAGCCCGAAGGTCCGTGTGCCGCCAACCAAGTGCGCAGCAGATGTTTGCCCAGATTGTTTTTGATTTTGAAATCGTCGGGCAGGTTGAAACTGAAATCGGTCAACTCAGGCTCCAGAAAGGGAGTGCGCCCTTCGAGACCGTGAGCCATCAGGCAGCGATCCAGCTTGATGAGCAGATTGTCCGGCAACCACCCCGCGAAGTCATGAGCTTGGGCATTTTGCAATTTGCTCCATTGACCGTCGCGGGCGAAAGCGCACGATGTCAGTTCGTCGCGCAGGATATTCAGTCCGGAAAAACGTCCCTTGAAACGCTGACCGCCGCCCATGAACCACGGGCGAATGGCCTTGCGGTATCGGCCATAGCCGCCCAGGGCTTCGTCGCCTCCTTCGCCGGAGAGCACCACTTTGAGATGTCGTGCCGCCACTTCCGCAAGCTTGTAGGTCGGCAACGTCGCATAATCGACGATCGGATCATCGAGAGCCGCAGCCACGCGCGGCAGGATGTCCCAGAAATCCGACTCGGCAAAACCGACTTCGTGATGATCCGCGCCCAGAGCCTTGGCGAAGTCCCGCGCGCGCGGGCGCTCGTCCGCTGCGGCCGTGCCATCAAACCCACAGGTGAAGGCAATCACAGGCGCAGTGTTTTGCCGCGCCATCATGGTCAGCACCGCGCTGCTGTCGATGCCGCCCGAGAGAAAGAGCCCGTAGGGAACGTCGCTGCGCTGGTGGAGTTCGATGCTTTCCGAAAACTTCTGATCGAAAATTTTCACCGCCTCGTCGAACGACATGTTAGACCGCCGCACAGCATTCGGCAGGGTCGCAAGGCGGGATGAGCCGCCGGAAGTGATCGCCTCCCCCGGCATGAGACGCGCGATGCCGCGATAGACTGTCCGACGACCCGTGACCCATCCTTGTTGGAGCAATTCGGTGACCGCCGCAGGCAGCAAGGAGACATCCACGCCATCGAGAACCCGCAGGGCGGAAGGGAGCGTCGCAAAGGCAAAATAATCCGCCGTGTCCGCGACATAGAGCGGCTTGATGCCATAGCGGTCGCGCGCGAGCACTAGGGTGCCGTCGGACTCCACACGCGCCAGCGCGAACATGCCGCGAAATTGCGAAAAATCATCCGGAGCCATGCGCAGGGCACATTCAAAGTCCGAGGCAGTATGATCTGCATGACTGTCCCGTTGCCGGTTCAATTCGCGGTAGTTGTAAATTTCACCATTGCCGACCAACACCGTGTTGTTGTCGAACAACGGCTGGGCACCGCCTTCGGGGTCAATGATGGCAAGGCGAGTATGCAACAACACCGTCGTGCCATCAGCCCATTCACCGCGGCCGTCGGGACCGCGATGCGCCAAAGCGGCTAGCATTCCATCCAGCCACCTTCGCGGCGGCTGCTTGCCATTTTTCATCCGAATGCCCGCAATTCCGCACATCTTATGTCTTCAGTAAGTTGTTGAAAAATTCTAGATAACGAGCACAGACCGCTTCTTCGCTGTAGTTCGCAAGATAAGTCTGCTGCGCGGCAGCCCCGAATTCCGCCGCCCGTTGTGGATGGGCGATGAGATCATTCACGGCCCGCGCGAGTGCCGCGGCATCATCAATCGGTGTGATCAACGCGTTGTGCCCGTCCTGCAACAGTTGCAAGGCACCCTGGTTGGCGGTGCTGACAATTCCTTTGCCAGCGGCCATGGCTTCCAAGATAACATTGCCCAACGGTTCATGGCGCGAAGGACAGAGGAAAATGTCCGCCGCCGCATGGAGGGCGGTGATGTCGGTGCGCCAGCCCAGAAAATCGATGCGGTCGAGTATTCCGAGTTGCGCCGCCTGATCTTGCAGCGCGGATTTCAGGTCCCCATCGCCTGCCAACCAAAGCCGCGCCTGGGGAATTTGCGCCAGCGCGTTGAGCAGCACGTCAAATCCCTTGTTGGGATGCAGACGACCCAATGCCAGCAGCAGCGGAACCGCATGACGCGGCAGGCACACTGACGGCGCGATTGTGTCGGCAAAGTTCGGCAGATAGAAGGAGCGATCCGCCGACCAGCCTTCGCGCACAAAATAGTTCACCAGATCCGCGGTATTGCCGATCAATGCATCGCAGTGCCGGTAGTATTTCAGATCGTAGTATCCGCCCAATCGTCCGACCATTTTTATCCCCCTGCCTGCCAACCGACGCGAGAAGGCAGCGGCCCGGTTCATCCACGCCATGATGATGTTCGGTTGAAAATCCGCAACGGCCTCTCGAATGGTGTTCATTGTTTGCCAATCCATCCATGGCGTCGCGAAACGCGCGGTGTCAACTGCGATGCTCGCCGCCGCCAGTTCGTCGAGCTTCGGCATATGGGGTCGTGTGACCAATGCCTGCGAAAGACCACGTCGAGCCAGTGCGGGCAGCAAACGCAAACAAAATGCCTCCGCCCCGCCCTGGGCGCTACCCGCCATCAAATGAATTACCCTTGGTTGCATGACATACAGACAAAAAATTGCAGCGAGTGACGGAAGACGGCGGCGAGAAGCAAAAAACAAGCACCCGAACCAAGCGCATGATCCAAACCGACCGGGCTTCCCGCAGAGAAACGCATCGACCACGACCCTAGTCTGCGCGCACACCCGGTCAAGATTATCTTCGCCAGAAATGGGGAGTAATGGGGTTAAAGTCCTTGGAAATGCGCATTTTTTCGTTGTTATTTTGCCATGATTCATAAAGTTCCCGCACGGCCCGGCAGATAGGCTTCGAATCTGCTTCTGTGTGCCATCAGATCGCACCAGGAGATGGCGCGAAGCGAATCTTGTCGATGGGATGCGCCGATTGATGCGCACGTTTAGCCAGGGGTGGAATGCGCGGCATCACTGCTGCGGTCGTGTATTCAAAGGGCGCATCAAATCCATTCCTGTCTCAGGCGAATGTGCGGCGGATGGAATCCTGGCACTGAATCCTTTCGTGATCAACTGATCAACCCGAAGCATGAGGGAAAGAAAAGCTTGTCTCATCGACGAATCGTTCTTAGAGCGGGAGCGACCGAAGCCGCAACGCAGCCATCCCAGAGCAAAAAACTCGTTAAAACATCAGCAAACAACCATTGAACAAGTGCCGGGTATCCTGAACGATGGCGAAGTGACTTTTCCCCCTCCGCGTCCTTCTTTTTGTCTCAACACGAAATGGTTTCAATGATGTGGTGTCCAGATTCCCAAAGCTGTGAGCTGTCGGGTTGCGGCGCCCGGCCAGTCGCGGTTGGCGGCGGGGGATGCGGGCGAGGGATGGAGGATTTTCCCGGTTTTTTGCCCGCTGTCGGTCGAGGCCCCGATCAATCGTTGCTCGGCGTACGCACCCACACCGATCAGCCATTCAGGCTCGAGGATGTCGATGACTCTGCGCAAATGTTTCATGCAGGCCTGCTCCACCGGGGCGATTTCAGACGCGTTGATTTTTTCAGGCGTGATATTGGCACCACTCGCCGACATCCAAACCAGCGGGCAATAGTTGGCGACGAAATGGTGAAGGAAGAAATCGTCCGCCGAAGGGAAGCGCTCGGCGAACAAACCCCAGAGGCGCCGGCCGCTGACTTCGGATCGGTCGCACTGAAACCCCGTGATCGGACGTTTGGGATGAGGCTGTTGCGGCGAGTCCACCGCAGCGGAAATGTTCATCCAGTAGCGTACGGCGGCAATTTCGCCAAAAGGAACGCCTGTTTGCGCCATGCCATAGGGGCCGGGGTTCATTCCGAGAAACAATACTTTTTTCGTGCCGCAGCCGTAGCGTTCGAGATAAAGGCAATGCGATTTCCATGCGTAGTCGAGCGGTTGATAGCAATGGCTGACCGGTGCGGAGAACGTCATTCCGCGCAATGCTTCGCGGAGTTCCTCAGCGGCGGCTACCAGCGGATGTCTCATTTCCATCCGCCCACCTTGCGTTGTTTCGCAGCCGACTCGAGCCGCCGCAGCAGGGTTCGGTGACTTTCGGCCTTGGAGCCATCCGGCAGATCCGCCGGCAGGGTGATGATACGGGCGTAGCCTTTTTCGACCAGAATTTCGTCCAGCCAACGGCTTTGTTCGTCGATATCGACGCGAAGATGACAGTAAAAACGTCCGCTCTCATAAACCTTCTCGTGCCGGGTGAAGATCATGAAAGGTTTTGCCTTTAGAAGTGACAGCGTGAATGACTTGGCCTCCGTGCCCAGGCGGGTCGACGCCTCGGAGCTGATGCCGCCGAAATACTCCGCCTGTTGGGCGATGCGCTCACCATTGGTGTTGCCGTCGCTGTAGCGCTTGAAGGAGCTTTCGGGCGTGTCCACGAAATACAGCCGGAATTCGTCAATACCGCCGTCGGGCAATCGAATATGAAAGCTGTCGCCGTCGTTGTTGCGATGCTCCACCAGCGGGCAATTCTGATAGACCGTCCAGCCGTTCTTGCTCGTTCCGGAAGGGGGCTGCTTGCCGGTCGTTTCCGTCGTGGATGGCAGTGTGCGTCCGCCTTCGGCGCTGCGGTTGACCGCCGGACCGTATTTCAACACGGCGATAACGATCAGCACGATGATGCCCAAAGTCGAAATGCGTGCGGTTTTTGGCGCGGTCATGCCAGTGCGATTCGTTAGAGCCCTTTGCAGCCGCGGTAATCGGTGAATGTGCCGATCGGTGTGGATTGTTGCTTGAGTTCCCGTTTGAGAACGCGGTATTTGGTGATGAAAGCCCGCGGATCGGCCCAGTTGTCCATGGTCCGCGGCACTGATTCCCTCTGCATTCCGGTGCTGAGATTGTGGCGGATCTCAAAGTGCAGATGGGCGGGATACATGCCACTGTTTGAGCCCAGTCTGCCGATTTGCTGTCCTTTTTTGACGATCTGCCCGACCTTGACAGCTCGATCAAGCAAATGTCCGTAGAGGGAGTCGCAAAAGCGCACCAGGCCGGTCTGCGGGTCCCTGTAGGCATGGCGGAGAATGACGATGTTGCCCCAGCCGACCTGCACATCGTAGGAAAACATCACCACGCCGTTGGCGGTTGCATAGACCGGGTCGCCCATGTCGGTGTCACCGCCGCCATTGCCGTTCCAATCCTCGCCAAAATGAAGCGGCTCGCGCAAGCGCAGCCCCCTGGCCACGTAGTAGCCCTTGCCATCCGGTTTGCCGATCGGATAATCAAACCCGTCCGCCAGCGGGATTGCCACAGTCTTTTGCTGTGCGGCAAGCGGACTTGCCAAGCCCAGCAACAAAGTGGCGAGCAAAAAGTTCCGTCGACGAAACCGAGTTTGGAGGTTCATGGAAAGAAAAAGCTAAGTTTTCTCGTTCCGAGTTCAAGAAAAATCATCCCTCACCAGCGGGAGGAGCCGCAACATGGGGCATCGCGACGGGCTCCGGCACGTCCCGGATGACACCATTCCAGACCAGCAGCGCCACCACCAGAGCCACGGCAATCCGATACCAACCGAACACCTGCATACCGTGTTTCTGAAGGTAGGCAACCAGCCACTTTACCGCCAGAGCGGCCGACACAGCTGCGGCGGCGAATCCTGCCAACAACTTTGCCGGGCCAAACACATCGAGCATCATCGGGCCGTATTCCACCGCGTCCTTCGCCGTTGCAGCGCTCAAGGTAAGAACACCGAGTAGGAAGGAAAACTCCACCGCGTCCTTGGTGCGCAGGCCGACGAGAATTCCGGCCGCGATGGTCATCAAACTCCGGCTGGTGCCGGGCCACATCGCCACGCACTGGAGCAGACCGATCAACAGAGCCATGCGCCAGGTGAGATCGGCCAGGGTTTTGATGTTTTCGGGCCGGGGATTTTTTTTGTTGCGGTGACAGAGAAGCAGGATGAGCACTCCGCCGACCAGCCATGCAAAAATGATCGGATAGAGGCCGAAAAGATGGTGCTTGATCACCTTCTCCAGCGTCAACGCTGACACCGCGGCAGGGAGAAAGGCGACGACAAGATTGACTAGCATCTTCAGCCCGTCGGGTGATTTGCCCAACAAGCCGAGAAACATTTGCCAAACGTGTTTGAAATACAGGCCAAGCACTGCGGCAATAGCGCCACCTTGAATGCAAATGGCAAAAGCATCAGCGGCTTCCTTTTCGCCGTTGAAGCCGATGCCCATCAGGCGCTGGGTGACAATGAGGTGGCCCGTGGAACTGACCGGAAGGTATTCGGTGATGCCTTCGACGATGCCCAGGATCAATGCTTGCAAAATGTTCATCGGCGGGGACAGTGAAGACATATTCAGAATTGTTCAAGGATTTCCTCTTGCGCAACCATGCATCCGCATACACACTTGGCCCAGCATGAAGCGACATTACTTGAAATTCGTGCGGCGCTTTTACAAGCAATTGCGGCATCCAAAGCTGCGCGGCAGTCGTTTTTTTTCCGGCATCACCCAGCGGCTCACCAACCGCAGGCTCTGGAAACCATGTCGCGCCACGGTTTCGCACGGGTTGGCGATCGGGCTGTTTTTCGCAATGATGCTGCCACTGCCGTTTCAAGGATTGATTTCGGCATTTTTCGCGGTCCGTTCGCGCGTCAACGTTCCCTTCGCCATGCTCGCGGTTTGGGTTTCCAATCCCTTGACAAACATTCCTCTGGCATTGATGCAGGAACACCTCGGTGGCTTCCTGCGCCAGTCATTCACTCTTTCCATGCCATCGTTCCTCGATGTTTCTGGCAAGTTTCCCTGTACTGACATCGAGTGCAACGCGGCGAACTTCGTGCTGGGCATGCTGGTCAGCGGCGTGCTTGCGGCATCGCTTGCTTATCCTCTCGTGCATTTCTTATCCTGGCTGGTTCCCCAGCACTTGCCTGCCAAGCGGGTTGAAGTGGTGCGCATGGCAAAAAAAACCGCCTGAGTATCATTCCTGCGGTGATTCCCCCGAAAACTGCCCAGCGCCTCAAATTGAGATGCGACGACCGGTGGTTCAGCGGTCAGCGATACCGGCAGCAGGTCATTGCGCACGAACACCACTCGAACGCGTTTTTATTCCTGGCAAGAACTCAGCCGCAGTCGGAAGAAAATCCGCGAAGTGACGGTATTGTCGGATGATTTTTCTTGGTGATCCGCCGGATTTCCTTATCGTTTCGTCCTTATGCCAATTGTCCGATTGTCCGGCACCGTTGCCGGTGAACTTGATCCGAGCCGCGCGGAGCGCGCGAAAATTCTCTATCTTCTCTACAGTGCCGGCTGGGATCTCTATAATTCCAACGGCGATCAAATGATCACCCTAGCAGCCTGTCGGACTTAGAAAGCACAAGATAAAGCCTGTCTGAGCGCCTTCGATACAGCATGTTGTGGCGGCAAGGCCCCATACTAACCGTTAGATTTCCTGATATACATTAATTTCAGAAATTAGTGAAAATCAACTACCAAA
>CAMAQB010000079.1 GCA_945860285.1 Akkermansia muciniphila
CCACGATTTACCACCACGCCTTGAGGGCCTGTCAGCGGATCGAATCGCCGCCATCGTCCATGACGAAGTTGTGCAGACTCTCGAAAACCTATGCCGCGACTTTCAGAGACTTTACGGCGCACAGGGCGATGCGTGAAAACCAGCGGGGACGGCGCAATTTGTCGCCAGCTTGGAAGGTTGAATTGGAGTTGGGCAATAAGCAGGATTTGTTGGAGATTGGCAAGGTAAATCTACGCATCCCGACAGGCAACAAAAACAAGATGACTTTGTCACAAAATGACATAGTCATTCAACCCGTAAACACCCGCATCGAAATCGCCAAGGCCGCAGGGGTGTCAACTGGGCAAGTTGGCACTTGGTAGGCGGTATAATCGGACCAAGAAGGCGCAAGGAGGAACAGGCGCGAATCAGTATAAAGAGCAGAAAGATCAAAATGATACATCTGCTAACACCGCCGCCAAGCTAGGCACACAGCATGGAGTCAGCGAGGCCACAGTCAAACTGCTGGCAATTTTGCCGACAGTTGCCGCCAAGGATTTTTATCGCAACCTAACAACTTTTTGCTTGCAATCCGTTAGATTTATGTTAGAGTCAGTCCGTGCGACAAATCTATGCCATCGCTAACTTTGAAACGCTTGGGAGAATTTACCAAACGACACCGCAGACAATCAGCAATTTGCACCGCAGGCATGGAGTTGTCATCACTGATCCGGATGAGCTTTTCAGCGCACTTGTGCAGACTGGCAGACAGTCCCGCCTCCGCACCCGGTTGTCAGACCCGGCAGAACGTCAACGCATCACCAAGGAAATTTTCAAACCATGATTGAACTCATTCACAACGCAATCATCAGCTTCAACCACTTCCGCGAAAATCGCCGGGTGAAACGTGCCTGTCGGATGAACGTGGCACAACTGGAATCTTTTTATGAATACTACAAAAGCACTGGCGGATTTCATCGCATCGGGAATACTCCCACAATCAACCAAGGAACGGACGGCACTACTCGACCAGTGCCGCAATCAACTACTAACTAACCAAACTGAAATTATGCAATCGACTACCATACCAAAGACATTGACCGCTGAATTTTTGCAGTGGAAAAAAACGAATCCATCGGGCACTGCACAACAGTTCGTCGCGTGGAAAACCGGAACCAACAAACCAGCAAGCGCAGTCATCGGCGCGCATTGCGGTGCGCTCGATCCCAACAACCTGCCGCGGCTCGACAACGGCAAGTTAGATTCATTGCAAATCACCAACCTGCTCCAACGTCAAAAAGCTGCCGAGCTGAAAATTGCGTCGGATGCAATCAGTCGCAAAAATCCACCTCGCAAATCTTTTGTCGGCAAACCATCGCGATACACTCAACCAGACTAAGCCTATGAACCACGATATTTTACAAATCTGCGAGTCAACCGCATTCACGGCGAAAGACATCAAAGCCATTGCCGCCGCACGAGCGCAGGCCGCTGAAATCAATGAGACAATCAACAAGGTGCTTGCCGACTCGCCACACGCTCCCTATGACGTGGCTTATAGCTGGCTACACTGCGAGATTGATCGACTGGAACAGGTTTTGATTGACCAGCCGACCCACATGCGCGCGGAAATTTTTCATGCCGCAATCATCCGGCTGGAGGAGGCCAAGCTCAGTCAAAACCGCGTAGGGGGCGCGCTAGGCATCGCCCTGGCGAAAGTGTCGCAGTCCGTGGCCGACATCGTCAACAGCTTGCTTGACCAGGTGCGGAAAACGATTATCTCCGAGGCTGACAAACGACGGGCAGAACTGGCGACATCGAACCACGCGCTTTTCAGCAACGCCCCGGAAAAGGCCGCGCTTGAAGCACGGGTGCAGGCTTTGATCCACGGATTGAACACAGAGCGCGAGGAAGCGGCCAAGTGTCCCTTGGGCTGGTTGGATCGTGCAGGACTCGCAATGGAGCTAGCGCAGGCCGCGTCTGAACCGGAGCTTGTTGAAGTGTAACTTTCCCAGGACACCTTGCGGCAGCGTTCGAGAAGCTCATTCAAAAATCGCGGCGGGTATGGACAAGCCAGCATCAGAAATGGTGCTGGTTTTTTTGTGCCTTGTTTCGGAAAAGTTAAGCAATCCGCATTTCATCGAAGGGCATCGTTTTTGTTAGACTCGAAAAAACCCTTGCGCATTTTAGGCATTTTTGAGTCAGTCTTTTTTTGGCTAACGCTTTTTTTCTGTTAGTAAAAACCCGCAAACCCTTATTTTATCAAGTGCGCACGAGAGGACTCGAACCTCCACATCATTGCTAATACTAGAACCTGAATCTAGCGCGTCTACCAATTCCGCCACGTGCGCGTGACTTGTTACGGGAGGGGGATTTCATCACAAATTTTGCATTTTGCAACAACAGATTTCATTTTTCAAAAGGAACCGACGCATTGAAAAATGTTAGGAGGAACTCCCCCGCCCGGGCGGAGCGCGACCATACGCAAATTTTCCCGACTCTGGTCCGGGATTTTCGTTGATTCCTCACTCGAATGGTCGCGCCGCATGCGACAGACCTTATAGGTTGTGGCAACGCGAGGAAGCGCAGCGCCTGAGGCAGCAGAAGCCAATTAGAAAACCGACACCCAGCGCAATGCCGACGGCTTCATAGGGATTCAGGCTGACGCTTTCGCGGTAACTTCGGGAATAGTCCGTGAACTTTTCGCGAATCAAATGTTTGCCGCTGTTGAGGACGTTCGCGAGTTGCGCACGTGCTTCCACGACCTGATCGCTGGCAACATCAGCTGTCGCGGTCACCAACGCGCGGGCGTGGTGGGCGAGATGACTGAGGTCCTGACTGATGGCTTGAATTTCATTGCTCATAGGTATTGACTTTCTTTCGTTAGCATTTGTTCGCGGTGAGTGAAGAGCAGAGCAAAGAACCTTCCTCACCACCACAACTCTTATCACGAACTATCACTATACGAGAGTTCGAGGAAATAGCAACGAATCACAAAAAATGCGGGGATTATCCATCAGAATGACCGAACCACCCCTGTTGTTCGAATCTAACATTTAGCGGTCGCGCCTGTTTTGTTGGGCTTCTCGCGCGGCATCCTGTTGCTGTTTGCGTTTGAACGCGCCCTCGGCCGCTTCCTGTTGCTGCCGCATCTGTTGCTCGCGGGCCGCTTCCTGTTGCTTCCGAATCTGTTGCTCGCGGGCCGCCTCCTGTTGTTGCCGCATCTGTTGCTCGCGGGCTTGTTGCTGGGCCTGTTTTGCGGCCTCCTGCTGCGACCTCAGTTGTTCAGCCCGTGCTTGCTCCTGGGCTTGCTTCGCGGCTTCAAGACGCTCACGCATTTGCTCGGCACGAGCCTGCTCCTGCGCCTGTTTTGCCGCCTCCTGTTGCGCCCGCATCTGCGCGTCGCGCGCTTGCTCCTGTGCGGCGCGCGCTGCGTCCAGTTGGGCGGCTTTGGCATCAAGCTCACGTGCCTTGCGTGCTTCGGAATCCGCCTGTTGTTGACGCATCTGTTGGTCGCGGGCGGCTTTACCCTGCTGCGATTGCTCTTCCTCCATCGCTTTTTGTTTAGCGGACTCGGCGGCTTCCCGCAACTTGCTCATCTGCTGTTCACGATCTTTTTCAGTTTGCTGTTGCTGCGCCTCGCGCAGGGCTTCCTGCTCCTGCTCCTGCTGTTGCTTCATCTTCGCCTCGGCGAGTTCCCTTGCCCGCTGACGCATTTGCTCGTCATCGGGACGGTTTTTTTGCAACTCCGCCGCTTTTTCCGCATCCGACATCGAATTCTGTTTCAGACGTTCGGATGCTTTCCGACGTTCTTCATTCATGACCGCTTCGCGCTGTGACTGCATTTCTTTTTCCTTCGCGGCGGCCTCTTCCTGCTGTTGAACAACCGCAGGAACATCAGCCCCTTTTCTTCCATCGGGTTTCGATTCCGGCAAAGCCCCGCGCCCGGGCTTCACTGTGCCGGGGACAGGATTGTCCTTCGGTCCAATCACAGCCGGATCCACTGCCACCGGAGGCTGTGGACGGTCCTTGCCATCCACTACGGATGGAGCGACAATCGCCGGTTTGTCATCAGGGCGCGACTCTGGCAAAGGCGAACCGTCTTTTGCCTGATCGGGCACGGGTTCAATTGGTCGAACAGGAGTCAAATCCTTGGTCGATCCCGACATATTGGTTTGGGGTTCCGGATTTTTGTCATCGCGTTTCGTTTTATCCTTGGGTGAAGGAGAACCCTCGACCGCCGCCAGGGCGTTGCGCTGATTATCAATTTTTTCCTCAAGCTGGATTCGTTCCGTCATTTTCTTTGCCAGCCCGCCGCGAACCGATTTTTCACCATTCTCCCTGTCGCGTCCGCGTGCCGACGAAAACTCCTTCACCACTTCGGGGTCGATGGTTTTCTCGCGAACGATTTCATCATCATCGACCGATTTTTCGATCTTCACCGGTTGCAGCCCGGCATTCCAGGGCACGTTCATGTCGGGCGCGTGAATCTGCAGGCGTTTGCCCCGAGCTTCCATGAAACGATGGGAATCGTGACGGCTCGGCGGGCGTCCGTCGAATTCGCAATCATAGCGCGGCAGTTCGCGGCCGACATATTTGCAGGCATTTTCATAGGAAATGCCCTCGCAGTTCACCCGGTTGCCCGACCAGCGGTAGCCGCCGATGTAGTTTGTCTGACTGTAGATTCTCACACAATCGTTGATTGAAAAAACCAGTGTGTTGATCGAACCGCCGAAGCCATTCGAGCGGACGAAGCTGAAAGAGCGCGGGCTGATGCCGCAGGAAGCTCCATTGTAGCGGCTCCAGTGCGAGGCATTCCAATACAGTGTTTCCGGGGGCAACGGAGCCCAACCGACGTAATCGCCGCCGCTCTTCCAAGCCACCCATGCGGGAGCCCATTGGTTTCCAGGAACCCAGCACCAGCCGGAGTTGCGCAGCAACACCCAGCGACCATAGTGATAGGTGGCCCAGCCGAACGATTCGTTGGAACACCAGGTCCAGCCGCGGTCGCTGTAAACCCAATTGCCAACAGTGTAGGGACGCCAGTTGTTGTTCTGAACGTATATCGTCGGACGCCAGATATAGCCATATTGGGGAGAATTGAACCACGACCCCTGTGAGGCAAGCCGGTCGTAGAAAATACTATAGTCATAGTCGCCGAGATTCGCCGATACCGGACGTTCCTGCCTGGCGGGCGCGGGATCCGGCTCACGGACAGGCTCGGCCGGAAGGGGACGATTCGCCTCGCGCGCTTTCTCGATGGCCTCGGCGGCGCGCTCCTCGGCGAGAGCGGTTTTCTTCCGCTCCAGTTCGAGTTCGTCGTCGGACAAACGCGCGCTTTTCGCATCGAGCGCCTCGCGTTGCGCGCGCAATTCCTCCCGTTCCATCGCAAGACGTTCGAGTTCGATTTCGCTGCGGAGCTTTTGCTCCTGCAACTCCATGGCCTTGAGTTCGGCTGCCAATGCGGCGGATTTATCCGCAGCCGGAGCCTCGGGCACTACTACCGCCTGCGGTTTTTTCTCGCAGGAGACAAACAGAAACGAACTACAAAAAAGCGCGGTAATGATTTTCATGATCTTTGTAAGCTTTAGCTCACCGTAAGACCTCCGCGCGCCGCTGTCTATTCAAAATATTCCCGATGCCGTGAACTCGACCGGCATCGTCCGGATCAGGGCTGCTTGTCCCGATTGATGCGGAACGGTTTGCCGCGCAGCTTCGCTTTGGCCAGGGCACGCAGGGTTTTTTCGACACATTCTTCGGGAACCTCCACGATCGTATGACGGGGGAAAAGTTTGATGTGTCCCAACGTGCCATCGGGCACGGAACCCTCGCGATAGAGCATGCCCACAAGGTCCTTGGCGTTGATGCCGTGGGTCTTGCCAAGATTGATGAACAGCTTCGCCATTTCACCGGCGTAGGAACTGGAACGCTCCGCACTGCGATCCGGGCGATGCGGCTGGCTGTCCGAGCGATCAAACTTGCTGCCCGCACCTGGCGTGGTATCTTCCGCGATGCTCTGTCCCTTAGTCGATGTCGCCTCCCGCAGCAAAGTGAACAACGCGCCTGCGATGTCGGTCGCGGTATGTCCTTGGTCCAACAGTCGCTCGATGTGGGTTTCGTGACCCTGGAAACTTCCCGCCTCCAGTCGGTCGCGAACGCTGTCATAGAGAGAATCCGCGCGGCGGTCTTCCACCTCTTCCTGCGATGGCACGCGGTGACGGGTGATCTTTTGACGAATCGTGCGTTCGATATTCTGCAGGCGGTAAAGGTCCCTGCCGAACACAAATGTAATCGCCCGTCCCGAACGCCCGGCTCGTCCCGTCCTGCCGATGCGGTGAACGTAATCCTCGGGGTCCTGCGGCACATCGTAGTTGAAAACGATGTCGATCTCCTCGATGTCGATGCCGCGTGCAGCCACGTCCGTCGCCACCAACACCTCGACCTTGCCTTCGCGGAAACGCTGCAACACCCGCTCGCGCATCTGCTGGGTGACATCGCCATGCAACCGGTCTGCCGGATAACCGCGGGCCAGCAATGCCTCGGTGCACTCGTCCACAGCTTTTTTGGTGTTGCAAAAAACAATCGCTAGCCGGGGATCTTCGAGATCGAGCAAGCGGCATAACACCTCCACCTTGGAACGCTCGCGCACCTCGTAATGTCGTTGCTCCACCGATTCCACGGTGAGCGCCTTGCGCTCGATCTGGAGCATTTGCACGTTCTTGCCGAAACGTTTGATCAATCCCTCCACTCCACGGTTCATGGTGGCGGAAAAAAACATCGTCTGCCGCGATTCCGGAAGCTGGGCGAGCATTTCCTCCATCTCCTCGCGAAACCCCATGTCGAGCATGCGATCCGCTTCGTCGAGAATCGTGACCTTGATTTCCGAGGGATTGAACGACCCACGACGCATGTGGTCGAGCAGTCGCCCGGGAGTTCCGACGATCAGATGCGCGCCGTCTTCCAGCGCGCGGAATTGACGACCGATCGGCGCGCCGCCGTACACCGGCACCGCGTGGAGTTTCGGCAATTTCGAGCCGAGACGATGAACATCTTCGCAAACCTGGATCGCCAGCTCACGGGTCGGACAAAGAATCAACACCTGCGGTTTGCGACGGTTGATGTCGATCTTGCTCAAGGCCGGCAGCACAAAAGCCGCCGTTTTTCCCGAGCCCGTCTGCGACAGACCCACCAGATCATGACCGGCAAGTGCGACAGGAATCGCCATCGCCTGGATGGCGGACGGGCGTTCGTAGCCGAGTTCTTCGATCGCTTCAAGCAGAGGGGCGGGAAGCCCGAGTTCGGTAAAAGGCATGGTATCCATAATCGGTCAATTCACTAATTCCCAGCGAACCAATCGCCGTATGGAAAAACCATCTTCAGCACTCAATTCCTATCGGGTGACGAACCTAGGCTTGATTCGCGGGAAAAAGCAACAAAGAACTGCGGGGAAATTCAGGGATGCCCCAAGGGGCCTTGAAGTTTGTTGGAACTGGGTGGCGGTGGGAGCGCTGTTGACCCGCAGACGCGCGACCGGCACGGGAAAAATTTGATCGCCGCGTTCGACCGCTGGCCGGCATCACGACTTCCCCATGTTACAGCCGAAGCATTACTGCACGCAGCGCGGGAATCTTGCTCCCGCTAAACGGGATGCATGGCCAGCAGTTCCCAACCTTCAACTCACAGAACGCGCGATATCTGTTAGTGAAGGCAATCTGCATCGCTTCATGTTCGAAAGAAAAAATGCGATTGGTCTGGTGTATCAAATCGATCAGGCTGCGCGATCGTGCGGAATGGTAAGATCATTGCGGCTGACATTTCGGCCATGAGCCAGCATTTTATAATGATCATCATCGTTGGGGAAGACAGGCGAGGACGCATGTCTTCCCTGGATGGCAGGTGAAGAAGTTGCTTGCGTTGCGACGTATCCTGAGTGGGGGAAGAGGTCGCTCGACCTGAGGGAGCTTACACAATCACAGCGTGCGACCTACCAGGGCATCGGGAACGCGCGGTTGAAGGCGAAAACGCGATCGCGGATGGCGTGAAGTTTGCCATCATCCTCCGGGCTTTGCAGCGCTTCGTTGATGAAATCCGCGACCTGGATGATGTCCGCTTCTTTCATTCCGCGGGTGGTCACTGCGGGAGTGCCGATGCGGATGCCGCTTGGTTTCATCGGCGTGCCGGTATCGAAGGGAATCGAGTTCTTGTTGACGGTGATGCCCGCCTCGTCGAGCGCGTGGGAGACCAGCGTGCCGTTGAGGTTTTTGCCGCGCAGGTCCACCAGCATCACGTGGTTGTCGGTGCCGCCAGAAACGATGCGGAAGCCGTGTTCGGTGAGTCGACCCGCCATGGCGCGGGCGTTCTTTACGACCTGTTGTTGATAGGTTTTGAAAGAATCCTGCAATGCCTCGCCGAAGCAGATGGCCTTGGCCGCGATCACGTGCATCAGTGGTCCGCCCTGGATGCCGGGGAAAACCTGCGCGTCGATTTTTTTGGCAAACTCCTCCTTGCAAAGAATCACGCCGCCACGGGGACCGCGCAGCGACTTGTGGGTCGTCGAAGTCACGAAGTCGGCAAAAGGCACGGGACTGGGGTGGACGCCGCCCGCGACCAGACCGGCGATGTGCGCCATGTCAACGAACAGGTAGGCCCCGACATCGCGGGCAATGCGGCCCATGCGTTCGAAATCGATCACCCGGGAATACGCGCTAGCCCCACAGGTGATCAGTGCCGGCTTTGATTCATGGGCCATTTTTTCCAGCAAATCATAGTCGATCCGCTCGTCGCTCTGACTGACACCGTAGTGCACGACATCGTAGAATTTTCCGGAAAAATTCGCCTTGTGTCCATGGGTCAGGTGACCGCCGTGCGCCAGGTCCATCGTCAGGATGCGGTCGCCCGGTTTGAGCACCGAGAAATACACCGCTGTGTTGGCCTGCGAACCCGAATGCGCTTGCACATTGGCGTGCTCCGCGCCGAAAAGCTCCTTGAGCCGGTCGATGGCCAGTTGCTCGATGACATCGACATTTTCACATCCGCCATACCAACGTCGCCCGGGGTAGCCCTCCGCGTATTTGTTGGTCAGCAACGAACCCTGGGCCTCCATCACGGCGGGCGAGGCGAAATTTTCCGATGCGATCAGCTCGACGTTGTTGCGCTGGCGACGCTCTTCGGCACGGATCGCTTGAAACACTGCGGGGTCGGTCACCTCGATGCGGCTCCCGGAACTGGCGGCGACGCGACAGGTGTGACGACCGTCGCCGAAGGTGGTTGTTAGAAACGCACGGACCATCGCCACGGCGGTGGCGACATCGACGCTAGATGCGCCGAGGCAAAGAACATTGGCATTGTTGTGTTCGCGGGTGATGACGGACTCTTCGACGCTGCGGACATTGGCCGCACGCACGCCCCTGTGCCGATTGGCGGCAATGGACATCCCCACTCCCGAAGTGCAGCAAAGCACGCCGAAGTCGTAGGTTTCATCCGCCACGGCACGAGCGACAAGATTGGCGTAGTCGGCGTAATTCACCGAGTCCCTGCCCTGCGTTCCGAAGTCGTGCACCTCATACGCAGCGCTGGACAGCGCCGCAACCACGGCATCCTTGATTTTCACCCCGCCGTGATCGGCACCGATTGCTATGCGCATTTTTTTTTCGCTCATCAGATTCATGCCACTACGGGCGCCCCACCCATGCACTGCAATCCGGGGATTTTCAACCAAGAATTGTGCCGCGGCAGGGAAAAACTTTCCGGCATTATTTTCCCGCCTCCAAAAACCGAAGAATTCCTGGAAATGCAGCATCAAAAAGTTTCGCCACTTTCTCATACGCAGCCTGGCCCATGCCAATAGGGTCGGGCACGTCACAACGACTGGAATCCAAAGCCGGATCAATGAAATCGCAGACCAGATAGTATTTGTCGGCGAAATCCGGAAAGTCATCCTCCAGCGCGAAAAGGTGCCCCTCGGTCATGGCGAACACCGCATCCGCCTCGCGCAACAACTGCGCGGAGACCGGTTGACTGCGGAAGTTTTTCATCTGGATTCCCCGCGATTCCAGGCACTGCATCGTTTCCCTGCTGGCCTTGCCACCCGCGCTTGCTGCCACCCCGGCGGACTTGACCACCCAGTCCTCCCGTCCTTCGACGGCCTTGCCGAACAGCGCCTCCGCCATGGGACTGCGGCAGGTGTTGCCCGTGCAAACGAACAGAATAGTTTTTCCCGGCCCTTGGTTTTTCCGTGCCATCGCGGGGGCAACTATCACCCCATACCCCGCCTGCGTCAAAACTTTCTATCGCGAATCTTGCATAAATCATCACACGAACTATATTTACGCATCGCAGCCCGCTTGATGCAACATGGATGATTTTCTACAAATCGGCAAGACTCTCCGCACAACGCGGGAGGAACGCCAGCTCGCTGTGGAGGACGCCGCCCATCAAACCCGCATCCCGGTGAAAATCATCCGCGCCCTCGAGAAGGACGACTATTCCGTTTTCTCGAGTTCCACCTACGCCCGCAGCTACCTTTCCCAATACAGCCGCTATCTCGAACTCGATCCCGCGCCCTGGCTGGACGCCTTTGAGCCGGCTGAATTTGCCCACGACTACCACGGTCTTTCGATCATCGATGAAGTCGAAATCCGCCATGCTTCGCAGCGAGCCCGCAGACCGGCAGGAACCCGCTGGGTGCCGTCGTTTATGGGAACTCTGATCGCAGCCGCAGTCGTCTATAGCTGTTATCGGCTGATCGAGAATTTCGAGGTCAGCGAAAAGGCCGCGGATGTCGACAAGGGACCTGCGGACGCTGCGCGGTCGAAAGCCCGGCCTGGTGCCGACGAAAAAAATCCAAACGCGAGTGACAACACTGCGGCCAACCCCGGAGCGAATGCCGTTGCAGACCAAAGATCGGTCGCCAGCTACTCCACTGGCGGCGCCGGGCAGGGACCGCCGAAAGAGCAAGTGCTGACCGACATCACTCCCACCTCGCCTCCCCGTGCCATCATCATCAAGGAAGGTGAGGATTAACAAACCGGGCCGAATCCCGCCAACTGACAAACCACCTACTTTCAGCCGGGGTTGATTTCCCGTTAGACTCGCCCACCGATGCCGCCAATCATTCAAACCACCAACCTCACCCGCTCGTATCGTCTGGGGAAAAAAAACCTGGCCGTGCTGCGCGGCATCAATCTCACAATCGAGCGCGGGGAAAAAATCTTCCTCTGCGGGCCAAGCGGCGCGGGGAAAACCACGCTGCTCTATACCCTGGCCGGTCTGGAGACCCCGGAACAAGGCAGGGTGATCATCGATGATGTGGACATCTACACTCTGAACCGCGGTGCGCAGTCGCGATTCCGCAACCAGCGCATCGGCTACATTTTTCAAAACTACTACCTGCTCCCGGAACTCACCGCGCTGGAGAATGTGATGGTACCCGGTGCCATCGCCGGAAAAAACCAAGCCGACAAGGCGCTCGCGGCACTGGGGCGTGTGGGTCTCGCCGAGCGCGCCGATCACCTGCCCACCGAACTCTCCGGCGGTGAACAACAACGCGTCGCAATTGCCCGTGCGATCGTCAACGAACCGCAAATCCTCTTTGCGGACGAACCGACGGGCAATCTCGACTCGTTCAACAGCGCTTCGATCATGGATCTGTTGCTCGGTCTCGCCGATGAAACCGGTGCGACCCTGATCGTCGTGACCCACGACAAATCCCTCGCCGAAAAGGGTGATCGCACCCTGACGATCAAAGATGGCGTGATCGTTTGATTGCCCCGCTTCATCGACCGCGAATTGCTGTGCATTTTATCGCTTGCATCATTGTTACAGACTGCTATACAAAATTGCAGCGCGGTTGTGGACGGATCATGCAAAGGCCCACCTTATGAGAACTATGACACTCATCATCACCTTCTGCGCCGTGCCAGTCTGGGTGGCGCGCGGCGAGGAGAAGTCTGAACGATCCTGCTGCGCCGCCCCTTCCGGACGCGCCGCGATCCTGGCAGCACTTCATCCGGTGGCGACAAAAGCCGAAAAACCCGCAATACCCGAAGGCATGGTCTGGATTGCCGGGGGCGAATTTTCCATGGGCTGCGAACTGCCCGGTGCGAAACTCAACGAACGCCCGATTGTTAGGGTGCGCGTGGATGGATTCTGGATCGACGAGCATGATGTTACGAATGCGGAGTTCCGTAAATTCACCGAGGCGACCGGATACAAAACCACGGCCGAGCGACCGGTGGATTGGGAGGAAATCAAGAAGCAACTCGCACCCGGCACGCCGAAACCGCCGGACGAATTTCTGCGTCCTGGATCGATGGTTTTTAAACCCACGGCGGGACCGGTGGATTTGAAAGAAATGGCGGGCTGGTGGACTTGGACGATCGGTGCTAGTTGGCAGCATCCTACGGGTCCCCACAGTAATCTCGACGGACTCGACGAACATCCCGTCGTGCAGGTGTCATGGGACGATGCCGTGGCTTATGCAAAATGGGCGGGCAAGCGACTGCCCACAGAAGCCGAGTGGGAATTTGCCGCGCGTGGCGGGCTCGAAGGAAAACGTTTCGCTTGGGGTGATGAGTTCAAGTCCGGCGAGAAATTCATGGTCAACACCTGGACTGGCGACTTTCCCTACAAGAACACCAAGGAGGACGGCTACGAGCGCACCTCGCCGGTGAAGACTTTTCCCGCCAATGGCTATGGCCTCTTCGATATGGGCGGCAATGTCTGGAACTGGTGCAGCGATTGGTATCGCGTGGACACCCATGCACGGATGAAGCTCGATCCATCGTCCTGCCAAAATCCCCAAGGACCCAAGTCCAGCTACAGTCCCGAACATCCGAACCAGACGGAGCGAGTCACTAAGGGCGGTTCCTTCCTTTGCCACGTGGACTATTGCGAAAGCTACCGGCCCGCCGCCCGCCGCGGAACGCCGCCAGACACCGGCATGAGCCACATCGGATTTCGCTGCGCCTTGTCCGAGGTCAGCACACCTAAACCAATGGATAAAAACAAATAAATACACACATGAAGCAAATACGACACATCCTCGCGCTCGCCCTCGGGCTGGCGCTCATCAGTTCCGCCGCCCACGGGCAGCAGAAGAAACCCAACATCGTCGTCATCTGGGGTGACGACATCGGCGTCCATAACATCAGCGCCTACAACCACGGGCTGATGGGCTACCAGACGCCGAACATCGACCGCCTCGCCAAAGAAGGCGCGCTGTTCACGGATGCCTATGCGCAACAAAGCTGCACCGCCGGCCGCGCGTCGTTCATCCTTGGCCAACATCCGTTCCGCACTGGCCTGCTCACGATCGGCATGCCCGGCAGCGATAGCGGCATCCCGGATTGGACTCCCACCACCGCCGATCTCCTTAAGGAACAAGGCTACGCCACCGGCCAGTTTGGTAAAAACCACTTGGGCGACCGCGACAAGCACCTGCCCACCATGCACGGCTTCGATGAGTTCTTCGGCAATCTCTATCACCTCAATGCCGAGGAAGAGCCGGAGACCTACTACTACCCGAAAGACCCGGAGTTTAAGAAAAAATTCGGCCCGCGCGGCGTGCTCTGGTGCAAGTCCGACGGCAAAGGCGGTCAGACCATCGAGGACACCGGCCCGCTCACCCGCAAGCGCATGGAAACCATCGACGAGGAAGTCCACGCCAAGGCCATGGATTTCATGGACCGCACCGTGAAGGCCAACAAGCCCCTCTTCCTATGGTATAACAGCACCCGGATGCACGTCTGGACCCACCTCAAAAAGGAGTCCCAAGGGAAAACCGGCATCGGCCTCTATCCCGATGGTATGGTCGAGCACGACGGCTTCGTCGGGGAAATCCTGAAAAAAATTGACGACCTCGGCATTGCCGATAACACCATCGTCGTTTACAGCACCGACAACGGCGCCGAGACCGCGTCCTGGCCCGATGGCGGCACCACTCCCTTCCACGGAGAAAAAGGCACCACTTGGGAAGGCGGCTTCCGCGTCCCGCTCATCGTCCGCTGGCCCGGCACCATCAAGCCCGGCACTTTCAACAACTCGATCATTTCCCAAGAAGACTGGATGCCCACGTTGCTCGCTGCTGCTGGCGAGCCGAATGTGGTCGCCAAGCTCAAAGAAGGGTACAAGGCCAATGGGAAGACCTTCAAAGTCCACCCAGATGGCTACAACTTCATGCCCTTCTTCAAAGGCGAAGTTGCCAAAGGTCCGCGCGAGGAAATCTATTATTTCACCGCCAACGGCGAACTCAACGCCGTCCGCTGGAACGATTGGAAAGTCCACTTCGCCGTGCAGAACGGCAACATCGCCACCGCCACGCGCGACGTGCCCGGCTGGCCGCTCATCATCAACCTGCGCGCCGATCCGTATGAAAAAGCGCCGCACGAATCAGAGATGTATATCCGCTGGTATGCGGATAACATCTGGCTCTTTGTCCCCATCGGCGGAAAAATCCAGCAATTCATGGGCACCATCCCCGGCTACCCCTTCCAAGAAGGCGCTGGGATGAATCCGTCTAACGTCAACTACATGACGCTCAAAGCCGCTGGCGCGTTAAAGACCTTGGAGAACATCCAAAAGCAAGGACTCCCTGTCCGATAACCGTTTCGATTGTGAAACACGCGGGCTGTCTCGAAAGGGGCGGCCCGCGAATTCACCAGCGAAGCAAAAAACCACCAAACATATCACCATGAAAACAAAACACATCATCAGCTCTCTCAGCCTTGCGCTGTTCGCGACCATCGCGTCAACGGCAGGGGCGCAGGAAATCCTGCCCCGGCCCGAACAACCCTTTGGCGGCAAGATCGGCCGTATCACAAAGGACTCCGTGAAGGACTTCCCCAAAGTCGTCGAAGCACCGAAGGGTGCGCCGAACGTCCTCGTCATTCTCACCGATGATGTGGGCTTCGGAGCCTCGTCCACGTTCGGCGGGCCGATTCCCACCTTGACGATGGACAGGCTGGCAAAGAACGGACTGCGCTACAATCAGTTCCACACCACGGCACTCTGCTCACCCACGCGGGCTGCACTGCTCAGCGGACGCAACCATCACTCCGCCGCCACTGGCGTCATCATGGAAGCGGGCACCGGTTTCCCGGGCTACAACACGCTCATGCCGAAAAGCGCGGGAACTTTTGCCGAGATCCTGAAACAGAACGGCTACAACACGTCCTGGTATGGTAAAAATCACAACGTCCCGGATTGGCAATCCAGCGCCGCCGGTCCATTCGACCTGTGGCCCACCGGGTTGGGTTTTGAATACTTCTACGGCTTCATCGGCGGCGATACCAGCCAATGGAATCCGGCGATCACGGAAGGCACCAAACCCATCGAACCGCCACACGATGCGAAGGACTATTTCTTCGACAAAGACCTGGCCGACCGCACGATCCAATGGATCCGCATGCAGCACGCCACCGCTCCTAACAAACCTTTCCTGGCCTACTACGCGCCCGGCACCGCCCACGCGCCGCATCACGCGCCAAAGGAATGGATCGCGAAGTTCAAAGGCCAGTTCGACCAGGGCTGGGACAAGGTGCGCGAGGAAACGTTCGCCCGCCAGAAAGCCGCAGGCCTCGTCCCGGCGGATGCCAAGCTCACCGAGCGTTCCGCCGGCATTCCCGCGTGGGACAGCCTCAACGCCGACCAGAAAAAGGTCTATGCCCACATGATGGAAGTGTATTGCGCCGCGCTCGCGCATTGCGACCACCAGATGAGCCGCGTCCTCGATGCCATCGAAGCGCAGGGCGAACTCGACAACACGCTCGTCATCTACATCCAAGGCGACAACGGCGCGAGCGGTGAAGGCGGTATGCAGGGCCTGCTCAATGAAATGACCTTCTTCAACGCCATCCCCGAGGACTTCAAGGAAGTCATGCGTCGCATGGACGAACTCGGCGGGCCTAACACCTTCAACCACTACCCGGTCGGCTGGGCGCACGCCATGAACACGCCCTTCCAGTGGGCCAAACAAGTCAGCTCGCACTTCGGCGGCACGCGCAACGGACTCGTCGTTTCATGGCCGGATCGCATCAAGGACAAGGGCGGCGTCCGCTCGCAGTTCCATCACGTCATCGACATCATGCCGACCATCCTCGAAGCCGCCGGCGTCCCTGCGCCCACCAGCATCAACGGCGTTGCGCAGAAACCTGTCGAGGGCATGAGCATGGTCTATTCGTTCGATGATGCGAAGGCACCCTCGAAGCGCACGACGCAGTATTTCGAAATGCTCGGTAACCGCGCGATTTATCACGATGGCTGGGTCGCCGCAACCACCCCGCCGACTCCTCCGTGGTCCAGCTCCGGCGGCAATGTCGCCGTGCTCGATTACCAATGGGAACTCTACAAAATCACCGATGATTTTTCCCAAGCGAACAACCTCGCCGCGAAAGAACCCGCGAAGCTGAAAGAACTCCAGGAACTCTTCTGGAAGGAAGCCGAGAAATACAACGTGCTGCCGATCGATAACAGCAAGGTCGAGCGCCTCGACGTAACGAACCGCCCCAGCCTCACCGCCGGGCGCGATACGTTCACCTACTTCCCCGGCCTCGTCCGCATTCCCGAAGGCGCGGCACCGGATACGAAAAACAAATCGTGGCGCATCGAGGCAGACGTCGTCATCCCTGAAGGCGGAGCCGAAGGCATCATCCTCACCCACGGTGGACGTTTTGCGGGTTACGGTTTCTATCTGCTCGAAGGCAAACCGGTCTTCTGCTACAACCTCGCTGGGGTTGCGAGCTACTACGTGAAGGGCGGAGAAAAACTCACGCCCGGCGCGCACAAGATCGTCTATAATTACAAACACGATGGAGGACTCGGCAAAGGCGGCACCGGCACCATCGAGGTGGATGGCAAGGTCGCTGGCACCGCCCGCATCGAGAAGACACTGCCCTTCCGACTCTCGCTCGACGAGACCCTCGACTGCGGCGAAGACACAGGCACGCCGGTCAGCGAAGACTATGTGAAAAAGATGCCGTTCAAGTTTACCGGCGAACTGAAACAAGCCGTCATCAAACTCGTGGCTGCACCGAAGTAACACTACAACCGATCTTGGAACAGTCGGCTCGCAGGCCGGCTTGCAAAACTCAACCTAGCATAAATTCATGAAGATAAGCCATAAATCAAAGTGCCGGCTCGCCGCTCTATTTGGTGCCCTCACGCTCACCAGCTCGTTCGCGCAGGAATTGCCTACCACCGGTGTGATCGTCACACGCTCCGGCAAACTCGAACTCGAAAACGGCTACCCGACCCCGGAAACGGCGGTCAGGATGTTCGAAGAAATCGACTACCAGCGCGCCTGCCAGGCCTACCTCTGGGCTCTCCCGATCATGGCCATGCAACAATGGCAACAGGAGCACGCCACCAAGTTCGGCGCAGGCAATCTCGACTATGTCGACTACCTCACCTTCCAAGACAAACTCGGCCTCCTCACCGCCAACGCCACCACCCCGTACATCATGGCGTTTCCCAACATGAAGGAAACCGGCCCGCTCGTATTCGAAGTCCCCGCAGGCCCCACCGCCGGCGGCTTTGTCGATTTCTGGCAACGCCCGATCACCGACTCCGGCCAGACCGGCCCCGACAAAGGTCAAGGCGGCAAATATCTCATCCTTGGCCCAGATGATCCGGACATCCGCCCCGAAGGCTACTATGTCTTCCGCTCGCCAACGGTGAACATCTGGTCCGCCCACCGCGCGCTCGATCCCGATCCCTTGAAAGCCAAAGCGCTTATTGATGCCCTGCGCATCTACCCCTACAGCCAGCGCGACAACCCACCTCCCACGCGCCATATCTCACCCGCCGGCCGCAAGTGGAGCGGCGAACAACCCCGCGGACTTGCCTACTGGGAAGGCCTGTCGCAAATCATCAATCAAGAACCGGTCATCGAACGCGACCGCATTATGATGGGCATGCTCCAACCGCTGGGCATCGAAAAAGGCAAACCTTTCAAGCCCACGGAGCGCCAAAAAGAAATCCTTACCGAAGCCACCCAGGTCGGCGAAGTGATGGCCCGCATGAACGGTTATGAAAAACGCTTCGAAGGCGTGAAGGTATGGCCCGGAAAAAACTGGGAGATTTCACTCTGTCTCAAGGAGACCAACCAGGAGGCTCCTCACCACACCCAACTCGATGAACGCAGCTCGTGGTTCTACGAAGCGGTCGGCGTCTCCGTCGGCATGATGGGCCGCACGGTCGGCTTCGGCCA
>CAMAQB010000080.1 GCA_945860285.1 Akkermansia muciniphila
CTGTTGAATTTTGGACGAGGAGACAACCGGTAACATCTTACCCATCAAAAGGGAAGGGGCGTAACAACCCTTTCTCTTTTGAAAATTTTAAAACTTTTGTCGGAGGCCTCTCTCTCACCGTTGCGTTTGCTTTTGGAACTCGCGAAGGAATCCGAGCGCGCCAAACCCGATTGATATGTCCGTCGACGATTCAATGGAGCATTGGCCAGGTAACAAACGAGGTTTTTCTTGGCGTATTTTCCCTAATCGTACAGGATGTCCGCCATGCCGGTAATTGCATTCAACTCATTGACCATGGAACGCGTGTGGGGCGGTCGTTCGTTGGAAACATTCTACGGTCGGCCGCTGCCCGCAGGATCGACGCCGATTGGCGAAGCCTGGGAACTGGTGGACCGCGAGCACGAACAATCCGTCGTGTGCGAGGGCCCGCATGCGGGAATGACATTGCACTACTTGTGGAGCCACCATCGCGATGAAATTTTCGGGACGGGACTGCCCGACAGCGAACGATTCCCGTTGCTGGTGAAAATCCTCGATGCGCGTGATGATTTGTCGATTCAGGTGCATCCGCCGGCATCCCTTGCGGCATCGCTCGGCGGCGAGCCGAAAACCGAGATGTGGTACGTGGCCGACGCGGCACCGGGCGCGAGAATCTACGCCGGTTTGCGCAGGGGAGCGGATCGAGCCAGCTTTGAAAAAGCGATCGCCGAGGGCACGGTCGCCGAGCAAGTTCATGCGATCACCGTGAAGTCCGGCGATGCGATTTTCATTCCCTCGGGCCGCTTGCATGCGATCGGCGCCGGCTTGCTGATTTTCGAAATCCAACAGAATTCCGACACCACCTATCGAGTGTTCGACTGGAACCGCGTGGGACTCGATGGGCAACCCAGGGAATTGCATGTGAAAGAATCGCTTGCGAGTATTGATTTTTCCGACATCGAACCAGGTGTTGATGTCGTCGAAGGCAACGTAGTGGCATCCTGCCGGTATTTTGTCGTCGAACGGTTTCAGCTCGCCCCGCACACCAACATTGGCAATGCCATGAACGACAGGTTTTCCATTCTCAACGTCGTCGAAGGCGAATTGGCCGACGAAGAGGGGCGGATGTGGAAAAAAGGCGACACCCTGCTGCTTTGTCGTGGCAGCGGTCATCTGACTGCGGTCGCCGGCAGTGTGGTCTTGCGTACGCACATTCCGTGAAAGAGCCCTTGCAGACCGGAAAATCCCCGCTAGTGTGCCATGGATGATCTGTTGTGTGAAGGGAAGATGTGCAAGCAACCGATGGATGACCTTGGTGCTTGCCGCCGCAGGTGTGTATTGCCTGTCCATCGCGTTGTGGTTTTTCGTTAGTCCCGAGCGGGTCTTCGCAACTTTTGCGCCGACGCAACCCGGACACCCTTTGCTGGTGCAGGTAATCGGCATTTTCTATTTCGTTTTCAGCCTGAGTTTTTTTCTCGCGGCTCCTGATCCGCCGCGGCATTGGCGAATCGTTTTGTTGTGCACACTGAAAATCTGCATCGTCATCTCCGCCGCGCTGTATGCCTTCTTTCAGCAGACCTTGTCGTGGAAGTTAATCCTGTTGCTGGCGGTGGACGATGTCATCTGGCTGTTGCCATTTTTGCTCATTCTTTGGGCGGTGCTGCAGGAACTAATTGGTCACACACCCGCTGGAGTTGAACCCCTAAGTGTTTCCAGCGCGGCAGAATCCTATATGCTGTCGAGCGGCGAAACGTTGGAAAAGGCATCGCAACAGCAATTGATCATCCTGGTTTTTCTCAGGCATTTCGGCTGCACATTCACCCGCCAGTTGTTGCGCGGACTGGAACATCTGGAAGCGCAAGCCGAAAAGAGGCAGGCCCGGTTGGTATTGGTGCACATGCTGCAGTCGGGCAAAGAAACGCAATATATCGGCGACCACACGGAGATCGCGAGAATCGCCGATCCTCGTTGCGAGCTTTACCGGGCCTTTGGATTGGGCAAGGCGGGAATCTGGGAACTCTTCGGCCCGCGCGTCTGGTATCGTGGATTGATGGCGTTGATTCATGGTTGCGGCGTCGGACATCTCGCAGGCGACGGACTGCAAATGCCCGGTGTGTTTCTTTTCAAAAACAATCAAATCGTCGCCGCGCAACCGGCAAAAAGCGCGTCCGACCTGCCGGATTTGCAGATGCTGTTTGAAGCGGAGTCCTGAGTTGGAGCGGTTTATCATCCCTGACCGGGAGGATGGATCAGGCGGAAATGATCGACACCGTTTTTCTCCAATTCCGCCCAGTACCGTTTCTCCAGATCGCCGGTCCGCGAGCGCCGCTCATCCTCGGGCATGATGTTCCATTCATCCAGGCCGATGCGCGCGATCAAGTCGCGGTCGGCCAGTCGAATGACCAGCTCTTCCCAGAAGGTTTCCTGGCGGAACTCGTCGTAGCAATGCAGGAAGAAGGATTTTTTTTCAAACGACTCGGTGATTTGATGAGCCTGTTCCTCTTCATTGAACTCGATGATGTCGTTGTATCCCGAGTGAAAGAGATGTTCGAAGATTTTCTCCTCAAGGGCGTCGATGGCGGCCATCTTCCCTTTGAATGCGGGATTCTGGTTCCATTCCGCGACCAGGGATGCCAATGACAACATCTCCACCAGCGTGTGGACTTCAGATTTTGTGAAGCGGAAATTCATGGATCAACTATAACACTCGGATTTTTCTTCACTGATTTTTGGCTTCGAGAAACGTGAAGTCCGCTTGAACAAAAGTCAACCATGGAAGCATGAATGGATCGCGCGGAAACGGTTCACTTCTTTTGAATGCAATGACGAGCGTGCGTGCTATTGCCGGGCCAGCAGTTCGTTCACCTTGTTGAGGATCGCATCGACCGCTGCAAGGCGGCCGATACCCTGATAACCGCAGGCGAGATCGCCGGTGTCGGGGTCGATGAAATGCACGCCGTCCTGCCGCAAGGTCGCCACGTTGCGCAGGGTGGCGGGGTGCAGCCACATTTTGCCATTCATCGCCGGAGCGATCAGCACGGGTGTCTCGCGAGGCAGCGCCAGATAGGTCGAGCAGAGCGGATCCGGTGCGAGACCGTGGGCGAACTGGGCCAGCACCGCTGCGGTCGCGGGGGCGACAACAAACAAATCAGCCGAGTCGGCGAGTTCGATGTGACCTGGTTTCCATGATTGCTTCTCGTCATCCAGCGTCACCAACACCGGATGGCGTGTCAGGGTTTGCATGGTCAGCGGGGTGATGAATTCGCAGGCCGCCTGGGTCATGATGCAATGGACCTGATGTCCGGATTTGAGCAGTTGCGATGCCAGGTCGGCCGCTTTGTATGCGGCGATCGAAGCGGAGATGCCGAGGATGATTTTCATGGGGTGTGTTCGTCATGGATGCGGGAAACCCGCAGACGTTCCGCCATGAGCAGGGACTTGAAGCGGGTGTAATCCTCCTCGCGGGTGGCGGAAAGCAGGCGGTATTGATAGGTGGACCAGTGCGACATTTCCTCAAGGGCGTTTTTCATCCGCAAGGCGATTGTTTGTTCGTCGTCGGTGTTTCGCGCGGTCAGACGGGCCCTGAGTTCCCCCTCGGACGGCGGCATGACAAACAGATCCACCAGGGCCCGGCGGATGCAGGCGTCCTGGCATTCGCGCACCAGCGACGCGCCTTGCACATCGATGTCCATCACCACGTCCCTGCCCATGGCGAGATGGCCGCTGACTTCGGATTTCAATGTTCCGTACGAGTTGCAGTGCACCGTGGCATGCTCGAGGAATTCATCGGCGGCGATTTTTTTTTCGAACTCCTCCCGGCTCAGGAAATGATAATCGTGGCCGTCGCGTTCGCCGGGCCGGCAGGGCCGGGTGGTGCAGGAGGTCGAATAGCGCGCCTCGCCTTCATCGGCAAGGCGGCGACAGAGCGTTGTTTTGCCCGAACCCGAGGGGCCGGAGACGAGGAGCAGGATGCCGGTGCGTTCGGGCATGGGGCAAGTGTGTACGAGATTTCGAGGGGATGGCAGAAAAAAATGGACAGTCGGGCGAGATTCTTATAGGCATCAGGCGCTATGAATGATCCGATCAGAGAAGGGGAAAAGAAAAAAGGACTCTCAGGTCTGGCATGGGCGGGAATCGGTTGCGGCGTCGTGCTGTTGATCGGTCTGGTCGCCGCAGCACTGTTGGTCAATGTTTGCAACAAATTCTCCTCCGATTTGAAAAAAAATCCCGAGCGCAAAATTGCCGAAATGGCGATTGGCATGCACCCCGATTTTTCCGTTGTCAGTTCCAACGACGACACCAAGCAGATGACCATCAAGGAGGACAAGACCGGCAAGGAAATGACCTTTTCCTACAAGGACATCGCCGACGGAAAATTCGCGATGACCAACAGCGACGGCACCACGACCGAAGTCGGAACCATCAAGGCAGAGGACATTCCCGCTTGGGTTCCCTTGCCCACGGCAGCAACGATCAGTGGCGGATTTCAATCGGTCAAAAACGGCAAAACCGTCGGCATGGTAGTGTTCCAGTCCACTGACAAACCGGAGGATGTCATCGCATTCTACGAGTCGGCCACCAACAGTTGGAGCAGCGGCACATCGTCGAAAAACAACATCAATATTGGCAATGTGAACCAACATTCTTTTGAGAAATCCGCAAGCGACAAGAAAATCAACGTCATGGCCCAGACCTCCAGCAGTGGAACCCAGGTCACCGTTACATTCGAGGAGAAGTAATCGCCTGCGTGGTGGAAACGGACACAGATTTCTCCGAAGCACCGGGCTTCCCTCCACCGAGGGAATGTCCTTGCCATCACCAGAGGGATCCCTTCAAGGAGGCACGATGCCGCTATGGGGTACTGATCAATGAGTTCCAGGGCCGGGCGGTGCCGATGATCCTTCGCCACGAAGATCTGCGCCGTGCGGCAAAGGACTGGCGGACCTTCAGTTCGGACGCGCCGCTGCGCATCCCGATTCCCTCGGAGGAAAACGTGCGCACCGTGCGCCAACTTCCGTTAGAGATCGATCCACCCGCACACACCGGCTACCGCGAGCTGGCCGAACCTTTTTTCAACCGCGCCAAACAACCCGAGGTCATCGCTGGAATGGAGGATCTGGTCCGCCGACTTCTTTACGACGCTCTCGGTCGGGAGGCGATTGAAATCGTCCGCGAATTCGCCATTCCCCTGCAATCGCTCGCCCTCGCCCGACTGGTCAACATGCCCGACACCGAGGCGGACATCTGGATTGGCTGGGGCACGCATGTCTTTCGCGAAGGTGATGGTACATCCAAAGGCGCGGCGCTGGAGGTTTATTTGAACAGCCTGTTCGACCGGGGCGAGGCGGGCAAGGGGGAGGATTTTTTCAGTGCCCTCAGCCGAGCAAGCTTGCATGGTCGCCGGCTCACGCGGGAGGAAATGCTTGGTTATGGCAGCATCATGTTTGCCGGAGGGCGGGACACGGTGATCAATTCGATTTCTGGCGTGATCGGCCATCTTTCCGAGCATCCGCAGGACCTCGAGTTTCTCCGCGCCGATCCAAAGCGCATCGTGCATGCGGCGGAGGAATTTTTCCGCGTCATATCGCCCGTGACCCACATTGGCCGCGTTTGTCCGGCCCGGACGGAAATCCAAGGCGTTTCCGTCGAACCCGGCGATCTCGTCTCGCTCTGTTTTGCATCGGCCAACTACGACGAGTCGGTTTTCCCGTCAGCCGATGAAATACGTCTTGATCGCAAACCGAACCCCCATGTCGCTTTCGGTTTCGGCCCCCACCTCTGCCTCGGCGCCCCGCATGCAAGGTTGGTTGTGAGAAGCCTGCTCAAATGCCTGTGCGATCAGGTCGGACAAATCACCACTGTCACAGCCGGGGAAAAAATCGAACGCGAGCAAAAGTATCATCGCTCTCTCGCCTACGATTCGCTGACAGTCAGGTTCACGCCCCGCAAGTGACCCGCGGATCGCTGCTTTACTCTAACAACTCAACGGTCTTCACACCGCGGTCCAGCAAAACCGTCTCCCGGTAACCGGCGGCTTTTGCCAGCTCGATCGCGCGGGAAAAATCGCGTGCCGCTTCGCCGGGTGCGTGGGCATCCGATGAAATCACCAGCGGAATTCCCGCCGCACGGGCCAGTTCCAAAAACTCTAGACACGGATAGGCTTCGGCGCAGGGCTTGTGCCAGCCGGCGGTGTTGAGTTCGATCGCCGCACCGCTGACAGCGATCGCCTCAATCGCGGGCTCGTAAAACCGGCCAAGATCGCCGTCGGGCCGATGACAGAATTTTTTCACCAAATCGGGGTGGCCGAGAATTTCGAACAACTGCGACTCCGCCATCGCGGCATATTCCTTCCAATACAAGGACCAAACCTCATCGACATTCCGCTGGTCCCAGCGACTCAGGTGCCGGGGGTTGTCGAAATCCCAATCGCCCAGGTAATGGACGGAACCGATCAGGTAATCCCATGGCTGCAAGCCGCGCAGGTGTTCAATCCAAGCATCGCAGTCCGGAAACCAATCGCACTCCAGCCCGGCGCGGATCGGAAGACGGCCCGCGGCATGATCTCTCGCCCGTTGAATCCAGTCGAAGTAGCGCGGCAGATCGTCATAAAGCATGCGCCAATCATCGAAATACCCATGACCCACCGGCGCATGATCGGAAATCCCGAATTCGCGCAATCCCGCCGCCAGGGCCGCATCGACATATTTCTCGGGCTCGCCGCTGGCATGGTGACAGAGCGGCGTGTGGGTGTGGTAGTCGGCAGGCATGGTTTGTGGTTGTCGGGCAGGCACACTCTTGCTAGCATGGAATTGCGGGCGCGACCAGCGTCATGACCTACCACGATGAAATTTTCCCACGTTCCCAATGTTTTCACGACAGCCCTTGCGCAAAAACTCCGCACTCACCCGAAGCGGATTGTTTTTACCGAAGGCGAGGATTTGCGCGTGCTGCGCGTGGCCGAGCACCTCGTCGCCCAGGAAGTGGTGATTCCGATTCTGCTCGGTGATCGCGACAGAATCCGCGCACTCGCCGCCGCGAATGGCGTTTCGCTGCAATTCATCAACCTGCTGGATCCCTCGAAATCCAAGGAACTGCCGCGTTTCGCCGAGATGTTTGAAAAAAGCAGCCGCGCGCGCGGGGTTGACATCAGCGACGCGTCGGATATCATCTCTCGCCCGGCGTACTTCGGCTCGATGATGATCCAGTATGGCCTGGTCGATGGCTTGATTGGTGGAAACCAATCGCTGCCCGCCAGTCTGTTCCGCGCGTTGATCCAAACAATCAAACCACTGCCCGAGGTGCCCCGGGTCTTCAGTGCCGTGATTCTTGTCGCGCCACATTTGCAGCACTTCGGACGCGAGGGTGTTTTGTTTCTTGCCGACTGCGGATTGATCACCGAGCCCGATGTCGATCAACTGGCCTCGATGGCCATCGAGACCGGCAAACTCGCCAGGCATTATCTCGGCGGCAAGCCCCAGATCGCCCTGCTCAGCCACTCGACCAAGGGATCCGCGCAAACGCCCGCAGCCCGGAAAGTCGCGGCGGCCACGGTGCTCGCCCGATCCATCGCACAGGAGAATTTCCTGGAATTGGAAATCGACGGCGAGCTTCAGGCCGACGTGGCGATGGATCCGGCGGCCTCGGAAATCAAACTTCCCGATCACGGCACCCGGCATACGGCGGACGTGCTGATTTTTCCCAACCTTGATGCGGCCCACATTTCGCTCAAGCTGCTGCAACACTGCACCGGAGCCCAGAATTACGGCCAGATCATCATGGGGCTGGCCCGACCGGCGGCGCAGATTCCCCTCACGGCATCGGATGAAACAATCTTCGGCACGGCTCTCACCATCGGTTACGAGGCGATCAAATACCACCTGCTCTATCCTGATGGCGAGGTTGGTGAAATCTAGCGAAAGATGCTTCCAGTCCGTCCCGTAAAGATTCTTCAATCCGTTACTAAGCCATGAAATCCAGAATTGTCCTGCCCATCGGCATCCTGATCGCCTCGTTCGCGCTGCTTTCCTACAATCCGAATGACGAAAAACCTCCCGCTGGCGCGATGGAGAAAATCGCCGTCGCCCTCCCGGAAAAGGCTTGGGCCAAACCTCAGAAAGCCCGGAAAATGCTGGTCTTTTCCGTGACCAAAGGCTACCGCCACGCATCGATCCCTACGGGCAAGGTCGCCTTGACGGAAATGGGCAAAAAAACCGGTGCTTACGAGACGGTGATCTCCGACGATCTCGCGAATTTCGAGCCCGATGCGATCAAGCAATTCGATGCCATTTGTTTTCTCAGCACCACCAATGACGTGCTGTCGCCCCTGCCGCAGGAGTTGAAAAACATGAGCGAGGAAGAGAAGAAAGCTTCTCAGGAAAAACAACTGCGCCTGCGCAAGAGCATCATGGATTTCATCGAATCGGGCAAAGGGTTCGTCGGCATCCACTCCGCCACGGACACACTCTACGACTGGCCTGAATACGGCCGCATGATCGGAGGCTATTTCAACGGCCACCCATGGGGAGCCGGAACGGACGTGCAGATCGATGTGGAAAAAGGCCAGGAAAAACATCCGCTGGTGGCGATGTTTGAAGGCCAGAGCATGAACTTCAAAGAGGAAATCTATCAATTCAAGGAGCCCTACAATTCGAAGAACCAGCAGATGCTGCTGCGTTTGAACGTCGAAAAATCAGCCAAAGTGGGCGGCGGGCGCGCCGACGGCGACTATGGGGTCGCCTGGGCGAAGAATATCGGCAAGGGGCGTTTGTTCTATTGCTCGATCGGTCACAACCACGAGATGTACTGGAATCCGAAAATCCTTGGCCACTACCTCGCGGGCATCCAATGGGCGATGGGCGACCTGAAGTGCGAGGTCAAGCACGATTGATTCATCCGAGCAGCGCCGTCACCAGCTTGCCGTGAACATCGGTAAGGCGGAAGTCGCGGCCCTGGTAGCGGTAGGTGAGCTTCTCGTGGTTGATGCCCAACATGTGCAGCAGCGTGGCCTGCATGTCATGAACATGCACCGGGTCTTTGCTGACATGGTAGGCGAACTCATCGGTCTCCCCGTGACTGTGGCCGGGTTTAAACCCACCCCCGGCACCCCAGATCGTGAAGCCGACACCGAAGTGGTCGCGGCCGTGGCCCTTGGGGTTGTTGACATCCCCCTGCACGAAAACAGTGCGACCGAACTCGCTCACCCACAGCACGATGGTGTCGTCGAGCAATCCCCGCTGTTTGAGATCGCGCACCAGCGCCGCCGCGGGCTGGTCGGTGTCCTTGCACTGGTTCTCCAACTGATAATTGAGATTATTGTGCTGATCCCAGCCAGCGTGCATCAACTGCACGAAGCGCACCCCGCGTTCGACCAGCTTGCGGGCCAGCAGGCAATTGCGGGCGAAGGAACCGTTGCGATTCACATCCGGGCCATACATTTCCAGCACTTCGGCTTTTTCATTCGATAGGTCGGTCAGTTCCGGCACGCTCATTTGCATGCGATAAGCCATTTCATACTGGGCGATGCGGCTGTCGATTTCCGGATCTCCATAACTTTGCATATGATGCGAATTGAGCGCCGCGATGTCATCGAGCGCGCTGCGCCGCAGCGAACGGCTGATCCCCGCAGGATTGTTGAGATAGAGCACCGGATCGGCTTCGCTGCGAAACCGCACGCCCTGGTATTTCGATGGCAGAAAACCGCTGCCCCAGTAGTAATCGAAAAACAACTGCCCGCAGGTTTTTCCCGCGTCGGACGAGGTCATGACCACGAAGGATGGCAGGTCCTGCGACAGGCTGCCCAGTCCGTACGTCCCCCAGGAACCGAAACTCGGACGTCCGGGAATCTGGCTTCCTGTTAGAAAAAACGTCACCCCCGGCGCGTGATTGACGGCTTCGGTGAACATCGAATCGATGAAACAAATCTCGTCGGCGATCGCCCCCGTGTGCGGGAGCAACTCCGACAACCAGCGTCCTGATTTGCCGAATTGTTTGAACGGTTTCAGTGCCGGCAGGATTGGAAATTTCGCCTGCTTGGCCGTCATCGTCGAAAGCCGGGTGTTGCCCCTGACCGATGCCGGCACATCCTGGTAGCGGAGTTTTTCGAGATTGGGTTTGTGTTGGAACAAGTCGACCTGCGACGGTCCGCCGCCCTGCCAGAGCAGGATCACGTTTTTCGCCGTCGCTGCAAAGTGTGGCAATCCGGGAAGCGCCGCCATGTTGGAAGACGCTGATGCGAACAGATTTTCATTTAGCAACGATGCCAGTGCGACCGTGCCGATGCCGGTGGCGGATTTTCCGAAGAACTGGCGTCGCGTGACCTGTTGCTGGTGATGGAGAAATGGGTTCATGGGTTCGATCATTGCCGGGTCATCGCCTCGTCGAGGTTGAAAAGATTCAGGCACAGATGGGTGAGTGCCGCAAAGGCAACCGGGTCAAGAGAGCCGTCACGCGGACTGGCCCCGTGGCCCAGCAAGTCCGCAGCAGCCTTGGGGTCCGCTTGAAAATTTGTTAGAGAATGACTGAATGATCGTTGCAGAATTTCTTTTTCCCCGGCATCGGGAGGGCGCTGGCAAACCATCAGGAAAGCGTTGTCCGCCCAGGATGCGGCGTCGTTCGATTGCTTGATGATGCGTGCGGCGAGTGCCCGGGAGCATTCGACCCAAGTGGTGTCGTTCATCATCGTGAGCGCATGAAGCGGCGTGCTGGTGATGGAATTTTTCACAACACAGGTGCGGCGCGCCGGCATGTCAAACATGTTCCCCGGAGCGACCGTGCGCCGCCAGAATGTATAGATGCTGCGCCGATAGAGATCGTCGCCTTTCGATAAAGGATAAGTGAAATCGCGCTCCTTGGTGATGGCAAGACCGTCCCAAATGCTGGGAGGCTGGTAAGGATAAACCGGTTTTCCATACAACCGCGGTTGCAACAATCCGCTGGTGGTCAATGCCAGGTCGCGCAGGAAAAGCGAGGACAAGCGGAATCTTGAGGCCCGGGCATAGAGCTTGTTTTCCGGATCCCTCTCAAACAGCGGGGCGGTGACCCGCGACGATTGACGGTAGGTCGCGCTGGTGACAATCAACCGGTGCATGTGTTTAATATCCCAGCCGCTCTCGCGGAATTCAACCGCCAGCCAGTCGAGCAATTCCGGATGCGTCGGGGTGTCGCCCTGCAGTCCGAAGTTTTCCGAACTTTTCACCAGACCGTGACCGAAATACATTTGCCAGATGCGATTCACCTGGACCCGGGCGGTCAGGGGATTTTCCGCACGGACCAGCCACCGTGCCAGGCCGAGCCGGTTTTTGGGCAGATCCTGCGGCATCGGCGGTAGAACCGCCGGAGTGTCGCTGCTCACTTCTTCGAGCGGCATCTCATAACTGCCGCGGCTGTACACATGTGTCTTGCGCGGCTGCGCGTCCGACATCACCATGACCCTGGGAAGTGCCTGAGCCATGGCTTTTTTCTGCGCCTGCAATTGATTTTGTTCCGTCCGCATCGCCCGAAACGCGCCCGTGATGTCAAGTTCGATCAATGACTGGCGAAGCTGCTGTTTTTCCTCGTTGGACCGTTCCGCCGCAGCCTTGGAAAAAATGGTTAGAATTTCGGGCTTGAGTGGTTTGAGCATTTCCTTCTTGAGGGGAAACCGCGACGGACTCACCGACACGCGGAAATGTCCGAACATGTGGGCATCGTGCTGCGATTGAAATTCCAGAACCACCGTCAGCGGGGCCTGGGGGGTGCAGCGCAGCGGGTATTGCAACTGCAGCGACAGCTGATGAGGTTTGTTGACTGCGGGGTGATAGGCCCAACCGGTGTTCGGGTCGTCGTCAAAAATACCCGCGGGATCAAAGCTCTCCTGCGTGAAATCCGCAGTGAAAAACGAGGCGGTTATTTCTTTTTTACCTTGTTTCATGGTCAACTTGGAAAGCAGCGAATTTCCCGACCCGGCGCGTCCCGAACCGCCCAGCGGAAATCGTGCATCCGGAATCATTTCAAAACGTAGGCCCGATATGTCGGCATCGGGAACTGAAATCCGGATCGTGTAATTGCATTTGGCCGGCTTTTCGCCCCCGGAAACAATCGAGTGATCCTGTTCGGTGGCTAGCACCACACCGTTGGTGGCCTCCATCGCCAGCGGCGCGACAACGGTCCACCCGGGTTCGGCCGTGCTGAGCAACTCCGTTTGAGCGGAAGCAAGAACGGCATCGATGTCGAGGTTTTCCTTCACGCGCTTTTCCTGTTCACCCAACTCACTGATTTTTTTGTCTAGGGCATCCAACTGTTGCATTTCCTCCTCATTGCCGGTGCTGATCCAGGGGTCGGCGACTCGATAAGCCCCGCCCTGCGGTGGCGTTCCGGTTTCCGGCACGTTGTTGAAGAACGCCATCATCGAGTAGTAATCCTTCTGCGTCAAAGGATCATACTTGTGATCGTGGCACTGCGCGCAGGCGATGGTCAGGCCCAGCCAGTTGGTCACGGTGACATCGACGCGGTCGAACAGGATCACGTTGCGCTGTTCTTCTGGTATCGCTCCGCCTTCGCCGTTCAACAAATGGCAGCGGTTGAATCCGGTTGCGACTTTTTGCATCCTCGACGATCCGGGCAGCAGATCACCGGCGACTTGCCAGAGGGTGAACTGGTCAAAGGGCATGTTGTCGTTGAATGCCTTGATCACCCAGTCGCGCCAGACGTACTGGTTGTTGTCGCCATCAGCCTGGAATCCATTGCTGTCGGCATAGCGCGCGGCATCCAGCCAGGGCAGCGCCATGCGCTCCCCGTAGTGGGGGCTGGCCAGCAGCCGTTCAACGTTTTTCTCATAGGCATCGGCGGAGGGGTCTTGCAAAAAGGCATTCAGTTCCTCCTGCGTGGGCGGCAAACCTGTTAGATCGAATGACAAACGGCGCAGCAGTGTGGTTTTATCGGCCTCCGGCGACGGGCTGAGCTTTTCCTGGTCGAGGCGAGCGGCGACAAAGGCGTCGATGGGATTCCTGACCCATGCGGCGTTGGCAGGAACCGGTTGCGTGCTTCGTTGCGGGGCGACAAAGGACCAGTGTGGTTCGTAGACAGCGCCTTCGTTGATCCAGCGTGTGAGAATTTCGATTTGCGGCTTGTCGATCCGGTGAACAGCCTCGGGCGGCGGCATCATCACATCCGGATCGGTGCTCGTCACGCGCTTGATCAATGCGCTGGCGGCGGCATTGCCCGGGACGATGGCGACTTCGTCGCGTTTTTGATCCAATGCGCTGTCGGGGGTGTCGAGCCGCAATTCACCCTTGCGCTGTTTGGCATCGAAACCGTGACAGGAAAAACAATTCCCGCTCAGGATGGGCCTTACATCACGATTGTAAGAAACCGGTGCCGCAGTCGAATGACCATGACACGCAGCGCACAAAATGATGATGAGAACATTTTTCACTTGGAAGGAAGATACGGTTTCGATCGCGGATTCCTTGCGTCAAAAACCCGGAAATCACCCCTGTTGCCATTCGTGGAGGGCGGCACCCAGAAAAGGAAACAAATCGGTCGCGATCAGCGAGTGTTGCCACTGCCCGCCGTTGGATGTCGCAAGCTCCGCAGCCCGTCCGCACAACCAGGCTCCGGCACACGCTGCGGTAAGTGGTTGCATGCCCTGGCCGAGCAGGGCGCCGATGACTCCCGAAAGCACGTCGCCCATGCCGCCACTCGCCATTCCGGCATGGCCGGTGCTGTTGTGATAGAGGTCGGACCCGCGCTGCATCACCAGGGTGCGCGCTCCTTTCAAGAGCAGTATGGAAGGATTGTGCGCAGTAAAATGACCGCAGCCGGTCCCGCGCCCTCGCCGCGCCGATTCGTGCGCCAGCCGTGCGAATTCACCGGGATGCGGGGTGATTACATGCCGCGCCTGCAACAAATGGTGCGCCTGATTTGCGGCGATCGCATTCAGCGCGTCGGCATCGATCACACTAGGACACGAGCACGATTCCAATGCGGCGGAAAATCCAACAAATTCAGAAGCATCCATCGCGCCAAGTCCCGGGCCCCAGACGCATGAGGAAAACGGCGAGAAATCTATTGCCTCCCAGTCGGCACAGGATTTCACCATCAATTCCGGACAGGCCCGCGAAACCACAGCGGTGTGGATCGCGTCGCGTACGAACAATGTCACCAAACCCGCACCGCCGCGCAATGCCGCCGTGGCTGCCATCAAAGCCGCTCCCTCCATGCCCGGCGAACCGGCGACGATCGCCACCCGACCCGCCTGACCCTTGTGAAAATCGTGCGTCCGCAAGGGCAGCGACTGCGGAAACGAGCGCGGACAAATCATCCCCAATCCCGAATCCGCTGCGCTGGTATCGAGATCATCAAGCGTGACCAATTCCAGTCGGCCCACATGATTGACCGCGGCGGCGGCAAGCAAGCCGCATTTCGGCGCGCCGAGGGTGATGGTGAAATCCGCAACGACAGCATCGCCGCAGACGGCACCGCTATCGGCATCCAGCCCGCTGGGGATGTCCACCGCGATTACCGATGCCGCATGCCGCAGGCGCAGCTCATTGATTTCGCGAACAGCGGTGAGTACCGGATCGCGCAATTCACCGCTGCCCCCGATGCCCAACAAACCGTCGAGAATCAGCATTGGCCCGTCCGGGGCCAGTAACGAATGATTTTTGCTGACAACCTCGCGACGTTTTTTCCTCGTCAGCACCGCCCATTCCACTTCGGGAAACGCCGGTTTAACTGCGATCCGCCAGCCGATTTCCTGCAAAAGCCGCATCGCCACAAGGGCATCGGCACCGTTGTGGCCTTTGCCGACATAACCAACCAACAAACCAGGCTTGGGAAAAAATTTCCTCACCGCCGCCGCAATCCCCGCACCGGCCTGCTCCACCAATTCCTCCTCCGCAACGCCCTCGGAAAGAGCCTTCCCCTCGATCTCCCTCATTTGCTTGGTTGTAACGGCTTTCATGAAAAAATTCCCTGCACATCAAAATCCTGTGAGTCACCGTACACGCCAAGAGTGTCACCAAACATACGGCGTGTCATTGACCGTGTGTAAACTGATCGCATCCATGCCCTTGTCAACGCAATTTACCCGCTGATCGTATCGTGCCTCTTCAGACTGCTGGATCAGGTGTCATCGATTCTCGCACAATGTGCCGCCAGTTTTGCCTACTTTCGTCTTTTCACATGATGGATTCTGCGCCACGATGCTGCCAGTGAAGGAAAACTTCGATGAATTCGAGCGCTGGGCCGCCGATGTGATTTTTGGACGCGCCCGCGGTTTCCGCGCTTTTCTCGCGCGGTGGACGCTGCGCGCTCTGTCGGGCCTCTATCGCGGCATCATTCAGTTCCGCAAGTTTCTCTATCACTTCGACTACAAGGAAAGGCATCATCTCGGCACCTTGACGATTTCGGTTGGCAATCTCACCGTCGGTGGCACCGGCAAAACCCCGGTTGTCGAACTGCTCGCCCGCACGTTGCGCGACCGCAATCGTCAGGTCTCGATCCTCTCCCGCGGCTACAAAAGCAAGGCGCTGACGGAGCTGCAAAACTGGCGCTCGCCCGACGGAAAAAAGATGGCCGCAGAGGAGTTGCCGAAGATTGTTTCGACGGGAAAAGCCATTCTGCTGGACTCGAAGTTTGCCGGCGACGAGCCATTCATGCTCGCCAAAAACCTCGATGGCGTTGCTGTGCTGGTCGACCGCGACCGGGTCAAGTCGGCGCGATTCGCAATCAACGAACTCGGCACCGACACGCTCATTCTCGACGACGGCATGCAGTACCTGCGCCTGGCCAGGGGGCTGGACATCGTATTGGTCGATGCGAACGCTCCGTTCGGCACCGGAGCGATGCTGCCCGCAGGAACCCTGCGCGAGCCGCGGAAAAACCTCAGTCGCGCCCATTACATCATCCTGACAAAATCCGACGGCTCGGATCATTCGTTGCTGGAAAAAAAATTGCGCCGCTACAACCCATGCGCGCCAATCATTGTCACCACTCATGGACCGAAGTATCTCGAAAACCTGAAGACCTTCGAGCGTCGTACGCTCGAGCATCTGAAGGGTCGTCACGTGGCTGCTCTATCGGGAATCGCCGTGCCGGAAAATTTCGAAAATTCACTCGGCAGGCTGGGAGCTACGGTGGAATTGCACAAGCGGTTTTCCGACCACTACCGGTTCACCACGAGGGACATCGAGAAGTTCACCAATCGCTGCCTGGAGCGAGATGTCGAGATGATCGTTACTACCGAAAAAGACGCGGTGCGTTATCCCCGCAACGCCCTTGCCGAGGTGCCGGTTTGGTTCCTCCGCATCGAAGTGGAGATTTTATCCGGCATCGAACACTGGCGGCACATGATCGATCACATCTGCGCGCCAGGTTCGAGCGGATGTCCTGTCCTGCGCCAACGCACCGCTTTTTTCGGCTGACATGAACAACACACCCATGCTCCCCGCTCTAACAGGAATCACCCGGGATGAACTCGGCACCCACTTGCAGGAAAACGGCCAGCCAGGCTATCGTGCTGATCAAATCCTCGACTGGGTTTGGAAGAAACGTCCGGCGGGGATCGAACAAATGAGCAACCTGCCGAAGGCGCTGCGCGAGCACCTGCAAGGCCATTTTTCGCTCTACCCGCTCATTCCGGCTCGCGACCTTGGAGCCAGTGACACCACCCGGAAGATGTTGTACAAACTGCACGACGGACGATACATCGAAAGCGTGCTGATCCCCGCCAACCCCGCGCTTTATGGCGGGCGCGCCGACCGCCTGACGCTCTGTGTCTCCTCCCAGGTGGGCTGTGCCTATGGTTGCAAATTCTGCGCCTCCGGATTGAATGGCTTCACCCGCAACCTCAGCGCCGCGGAAATCGCCGCGCAGGTCTTGCAAACCGAAATGCTTGCCGGGGACCGCATCGACAACCTGGTCTTCATGGGCATGGGCGAACCACTCGCCAACATGAAGAACCTGCTGCAGGCGATCGAGTTGATCACCTCCCCGTGGGGGCTCAATCTCGGCGCACGGCATCTGACGATTTCAACATCGGGACTCGTACCGCAGATCCGCGAACTCGCCCGGCATCCCCGCCAAATCCGTCTGGCGATCTCATTGCACGGCGCGACCGATGAAGTCCGCAACCAGATCATGCCTGTGAATAAAAAATTTCCCACCGCCATGCTGTTCGATGCCCTGCATGACTGGAATTCTAACAAAAAACAGCATCTCACGCTCGAATACATTTTGATCGAGGGAATCAACGATGATCTCGAACAGGCGCGCATTCTTGCAAAACACGCCCTGGCTCTCAAAGCGAAGGTGAACCTGATTCCCTACAACACGGTAGCGGGCCTGCCGTGGCGGCGTCCGGCGCTGTCGCACTGCCAGGCGTTTCGCAATGTGCTGACCAAGGCGGGGGTCACTGCAACCCTGCGTCTTGAAAAAGGGCACGACATCGAAGCCGCATGCGGCCAGCTTCGGCTGATCCAGGAAACCGCGGATGGCTTGATCCAATGATTGTCATTGCCGGCGCGATTTTTTTCGTGGCGCTGGTCAAATGCATTTCACCAAATCCGCACCAGAAGGCTTCGATGAAATCCCCGCTCATGATGCCGACCTGACTTTGGTTTTCGGAAATTCCCCATGTCAGCCGCCTCGCGCGCGATGTCAGCGATGTTGGAAATAATCTGATCTTGAAAAATAATATTGAAAAAATCGTCTCATCCGCAGAATCTGTGGGTGGCTTGCGGCTCGGGGAGGTCGCCCAGTTGATGGTAAAGGGCTATGCTCAAATGCTCGAAGTTCCTATATCCAAAGGCTCTTCTCATCGCGTTGCCTACTTTCAAATTGAACCCTTCTACCATCCCTGAGTGGTATTGTTTTTTGGCTCGAAAATAGTTTAACAGCAAGTCCTCGTGCGCTCGCAGCGTTTTGACG
>CAMAQB010000081.1 GCA_945860285.1 Akkermansia muciniphila
GGCAAAGAAGCGAGGGCCGTTCAACTAGGGGTTATGTCACAAAATGACACAACCCCAGACAAGCCAGTTAGCACCCGCGTTGAAATCGCCCGGGCCGCAGGGGTATCAACCGGGCAGGTAGGCATGGCCGATTTGATTGTGATTGGCGCGGCAAAATATGACGCGACAGTAGGCAGGCCAAGTAAAGAATCGTTGTCACAAAATGACAACGATTTACCAGAGCCAAAGCACAACACCCGCATCGAAATTGCCAAGGCCGCAAGCGCGAGATCGTGGCGGGACAGGCGAAGGAAAGGCAGAAAGGAGGACAGGGCGGGGTTTTGCTTTCGGTAAATTTACCGGAAGCAACCAAGGAAACCCGCGGCGCCATCGCCGCCGAGGCCGACGACCTGCTGGCGGTGATTCGGGAACAGGTGGAGAGGGAAAAGGCACAGCGAGTTTCCGATGCTAGGCAAGGGGAGGTTAGGCAAAAAATTGCCGAACCTCAAAAGCCTGACGACCAGAAAACCGCCGCCAAAGCCGCCGAGCTTTTCAATACGAACCGCACCTACCTCAACCAGGCGGTCAAGTTTGCCGACAGTTGCCGCCAAGGATTTTTATCGCAACCTAACAACTTTTCGCTTGCAATCCGTTAGATTTATGTTAGAGTCAGTCCGTGCGACAAATCTATGCCATCAGCAGTCTTGAAAAACTCGGGCAGATTTACGCCGTGACACATCAAACCATGAGCAACCTTCACCGCAAGCATGGGCCTGTCCTGACATGTCCCGACGAACTCTTTTCCGCACTTGTCGGCACTGGCCGAAAATCAAAACTCAGAACACGGCTTAGTTGTCCAAAGACCCGCGCAAGAATCACCGCCGCTATTTTCTCGAAACCATGAGCATCATCCACACACTTTTCGAATCTTGGAGTCTGTTCTGGCTAACTCGAAAAGCCAAGCGTTCCGCGCAATTAAATTTTCAACAGCTAACAGAATTTCATGAACTCATCAAATCTCAACACGTTCTTAACAACCGGGCAACAGCCGACGACAACGCGGGAGACATCCGCGTTGCTCGACCAGTGCCGAAATCAACTGCTAACGAACCAAACTGAAATTATGCAATCGACTACCATACCAAAGACATTGACCGCTGAATTTTTGCAGTGGAAAAAAACGAATCCATCGGGCACTGCACAACAGTTCGTCGCGTGGAAAACCAAACCGTCAAGCGCAGTCATCGGCGCGCATTGCGGTGCGCTCGATCCCGCAAACCTGCCGCGGCTCGACAACGGCAAGTTAGATTCATTGCAAATCACCAACCTGCTCCAACGTCAAAAAGCTGCCGAGCTGAAAATTGCGTCGGATGCAATCAGTCGCAAAAATCCACCTCGCAAATCTTTTGTCGGCAAACCATCGAAATATCATACTCCAGACTAAGCCATGAACCACGACATTTTACAAATCTGCGAGTCAACCGCATTCACGGCGAAAGACATCAAATCCATTACCGCCGCACGACAGCAGGCCGCTGAAATCAATGAGACAATCAACAAGGTGCTTGCCGATCCGAGCCATGCGCCGAGCCATAGTTATTTCTCGTGGCTGCATCACGAGGTTGATCGACTTGAGCAAGTTGTTGCTGATTGGCCGAGCCACAAAAACGCCGAAAAGCTTCATGCCGCGATTGTCCGTTTCGATCAGGCCAAGGACACTCAAAACCGCGTCAGCGCCGCACTTGGCATCGCCCTGGCGAAAGTGTCGCAGTCCGTGGCTGGCATCGTCGCGGGACATCTCGACAAGGTGGAACAGCGCATCGAAAGCGAGGCGAACTCCCGCCGGGCAGAATTGGCGACATCGAACCACGGACTTTTCAACAACGCCGACGAAAAGCGGCAGTTGGAGGCACGGGTGGCGCAGCTCATCGCCGACCTTGCCAATGAGCGCACCGAGGCGGCAAGCTGTCCGCTTGGATGGCTCGATCGGCACGGCTTGGCGATCAACGATCAGCCAGAGCAGGCCGACACCGAGGCGGCATAAGATTACCACGGACATCTGCGGCAGCGTTCGAGAAGCTCATTCAAAAATCGCGGCAGGTAGGACAAACGGCATTCGCTTTTCAATCGGCGAGTGCCGTTTTTTTGTGTCTAGTCCGTGGCACCTTGTTTCGGAAAAGTTAAGCGATCCGCAACCGCTCGAAACGGCACCGGGTGGCGGTTTTTTTCGTGAATTGTGGATAGTGGCGAAATAGTGGCGGCAACTTTTTTTTCTATCGGAAAATTTCAGTTAGGGAATCGCCGCAATCCCTTATTCTATAAGCGGTGCCACCGACGAGATTTGAACTCGTACGCTCTCACGAGCAGCGGATTTTAAGTCCGCGACGTCTACCGATTCCGCCACGGTGGCTTTCGTGTGTTTGCTGCCATCGAACAGCGCGCACAAAAACTGGGTGATCGGCCCACAAACGTCCAGCATTTTCCCACTGCTTCAGGAAATGAATGCCGCATTTCCGCAGACCCGGGCTTTATGGATTGCGGGCGTTGATCGAGTTGATCGCGTTTTGAAAGCTGGTCACCAGTTCCGCGTCCGCCTTGAACTCCATCGCCCGTTTCAGGGCATCGATGCTCTTGTTCGTGCCCACGCGTCCGGTGATTCGCGAGGCGGACATGCGATGGTTGTTGCCTCCTTCCATGAGGTGTTTGTTGATATAGTCTTCCGCCAGCGGGCCGCACTTCATGTAGGTCTCTTCCCAAAGTGCCGGCGATTTCGCCCACATCTCGTCCAAGATCGGATAGATCTCCGGCAAGTGCCAGGTTGTGAGGAACTGGAGGGTTTCGACGGGAAGTGTTTGATTCGCTTGATACCATTTCAGAGCCCACTGGAGAGTGGCATCGGGTGCGCCGTCCTTGCCGCTGCTCCAATGTTGAAACGCGTTGGAAAGATTCTTCATCATTTCAAGATCGGCCACTTCCAGCAATTGGATCATCCGGTTCACGATATCGTCGCGGAATTCTTTCGGCTCGGCCGTGGCCAGACGCGATAGTGCGTCGTTGATCCGTTTCAAATCCATCCCTTCCAATTCCATGAGATTTGATCGGTAAAAAGCCGCGTTTGTTTTATCGGTGAGTTGTTCGATCGGTCTTTCGGCAAATCGGGAATTGTCCACTGTGACTTCCAACAGACTGAGTTCCGTCACGGTTTGATCGACGCGTCCCATCAGTGCGCACTGTCGGGCTACATCCTCCAACGACAATTGCGGGTTGATCAGGACCAGCAAAAAGCTGCGGTTCATGCGTGGGTACAAATGGGATGCCTCGGCGGATTTGCTGACCCGCAGCAGGTAGTTGCGCACGATCTGGGAATTACTTTCCTGAAGCCCTTTCATCCAGATGCCCACGGCGCTGCCGTTTTTCCCCGCCTCGACAAGTGCCGTCTCCATCGGTTTGTAGCCCACCGTCTCCTTGAGATCCGCGATTCGTTTCCTGGCGTCATTGACCATCATCGGAGTGGTAACCCCTGTTTCCATGCTAATCAGGCCCGGAGTCATCGGTCGAGTGCCCTCCTTGAAGTAGACCGGGGCCAAAAGCAGCGCAATGGCTCCGAGCAGGGAAAAAACAATCGCCTTTACCCTGGTTCCGGGGTTGGCATAAAGGATCATGATTGTTCCGACCACAGCGGCAAACGCGGCAATGATAAATCGGCGGTCGATGGTGACTCCATCAAGAATGCCGCCCTTGGAACCGCCGAGGATCAGGATCAACCAGACGAAAACCATCATGGCACCGCCGACGAGACCGACGAGAATCCTGCCAAAAGGAACCGGTTCGAAGCGGGCGAAATTGGGCGCCTCGGCGTATTCGGTGGTCTGCAAGCTGGGCGGCGCCAGCAAGTCCTTGGCGGGCACCCGTGCAAAATGCCCTGTGCCGATTTCCCTGCGCTCTCCGGGGTAGAATTTCTTGTTGCGTACAACCGACTGGTCGTCGACACGGAATCGGTATTTGCACGCTCCGCACTCGACCATGCGCCCTTTTAGTTCCTGGTTGATCCGGAAGCGCTGGCCACATTGCGGACAGCGTAGCTGAATCGTTTCCTCATCTTCTCCGACCATGTCTGGATTACGCTAGCTTAAATCCGGCGCATTGCAATCCCAAGCTAACGACAGCGAATAATTTTTGATCGAACGCTTGCCCGCCCTGCCGGTCCTGTATTAGATGGTCTTGTGCAGCCGACCATCCACAGCCTTCTCATTTTGCAAGAGCGCGATCAAAAATTGCTCTTGGTCGCCCGCGACCTGGAGCGCATTCCCCGCGACGAGGCGCAAGCCAACGGGGCCCTCGCCGCCGACAAAGCCGCGCTCGACAAGGCGATCGACGCCCAGCGTCAGTGCGAGGTGGCAACGAAGAAGATCGAATTGGACATCGCCACCCGTCGCAACACCATTCTCCGCTTGAAGCAACAGCAGTTTGAAACCCGCAAGAATGATGAATACACCGCGCTGGGCAACGAGGCGCTGCGTTATGAAAAAGAGATCGACGGACTGGAAACCAAGGAACTGGAATCGATGGAGATCGCGGACGACCTGCGTTTGAAGGTCAAGGAGGCGGAAGCGCAGTTGGCCCGCTCTCAGGCCCTGGTGAACGATGACCTCGCCGCCCTGGCCAGCAAAAGGAAGCAACTGCTCGCTCGCCGCGAGGAATTGCTGGGCGAGCGCGCGGCTTTGGCTGCGGTGTCTGATCCTGAGGTTCTGCCGCTTTATGATCGACTGATGAAAACGAAGAACGGCAGTGCCGTTGTGCATGCGGGCGGCGGACTTTGTTCGGGTTGCCACATGAAGCTCGTTCCCACCACCCTCGTCAAGGTTCTTGCGGCTTTGGAACTGGTCCAGTGCGAAAACTGCGGTCGGTTGTTGTTTTCCGAATAACGGGACTGCGCCGAATGTCCGGCATGATCGATTGCGGATGTCCTGATTTTGCTGATTCGGCATGACGATTGCTTACATATCCCGGATTTTCAACATCCACCCATCATCCCGTGCCTGAGGAAACCACAGCCCGCCTACGCCTTCGTCTGGAAGGATTCGATCTCATCGACGAGACACTGCGTTTTTTGATTGATTGCCTCGGTGATGCCCTGGAGCAACTCGGCGAGGAGAAATTGCTGCCCTATTTGCCTTGGTCGGACAGCGCAAAGCCTGCGGGCGATCCACCCGAGGGAATCCAACAACTTTACTCCATCGGTTTTCAGTTGCTCAACATGGTCGAGGAGCGCGTGGCGGCGGCGATCCGCCGCGAGCGGGAAAAGGAGCTTGGTGCCAGTTCGATCCGCGGTCTGTGGCCGCAGGCCCTGCGCGATATGAGGGATAGCGGCCTGGCTCCCTCGCAGATCCTTGAAGTGCTGGCGAAAGTTGATGTGCAACCGGTGCTCACGGCGCATCCGACCGAAGCGAAACGTGCCTCGGTGAGGGAGCGGCACCGCGCGCTTTACGACGAACTGGTGCGCTACGAATTTCCCAAGTTCACCAAGCGCGAAAAACGGCGGATTCGCGACCGCATTGTCACCGCGCTGCAAATCCTCTGGCGCACTGGTGAAATCCATCTTACCCGGCCGGACATTTTCCGTGAATTGCGCGATGCGATTCACTACCTGCGCGACCTGTTTCCCGCCGCTCTTGACCGGCTCGACCTACATTTCACCGAGGCCTGGCGCGATGCGGGATTTCCACTGGCTGATTTGCGATCCTCGGGAAACATCCCGCGTCTGAGTTTCGGCAGTTGGATTGGCGGCGACCGCGACGGTCATCCGCTGGTCACGCCGGAAGTCACCGAAAAGGCCTTGAAGATGTTGCGCCGTGCCGCATTTCAACTGATGCAGCGCGAACTGGGCGAGCTGGCGAACTCCCTGACCCTCTCCGTGCATCTCAACCAGGTGCCGTCTTATTTGCTCGAGCGCATCGATGTTCTCTGCGGGGTGATTCCCGACGAACTCAGCGCGGAACTGTTCGACCGCTTCGCCGAGGAACCGTGGCGACAATTTGCGGCGCTGATGTCGTTGGCGATTGCTCAATCGGACGAGCTGGACGGAACGCTTGCCATCTATCAGTTTCCGGAACAAGTCGATGCCGACCTGCAATTGTTGGCCGACAGCATCTGTTTCAACGGCTGCCAGTTGATTGTCGAGCAGCACATTCGTCCGCTTCGCCACAAGCTGCAGATTTTCGGATTCCATCTTGCCACTCTCGATGTGAGGCAGAATTCCGAGTTCCACGACCAGGCGCTGGCGCAGTTGCTGCAGGCAGCGGGGATTGAAGATGGCCAGAATTACGCCAGTTGGGATGAGGCGCGTCGGATGGAATTCCTGCAGTCCGAACTGCAGTCGGCGAGACCCTTTTTGCACGACACCGCGGTGGCAGGCGAACAGGCTGACCTCGTTTTGCGTGCCTATCGGGTGCTCGGCGCGCATCGTCGTGCCCACGGGCTCGCCGGCCTGGGGGCTTTGATTGTTTCGATGACTCGGCAGTGTTCCGATCTGTTAGGCGTTCACATTCTCGCCCGCGAAGCTGGTTTGATGGAACATGACGACGGGGGGCTTTGGTGTCCGTTGGAAATCGTGCCGCTGTTTGAGACCATGGATGATCTCGACCGCGCGCCGGCGATCATGGATCAATACCTTGCGCTGCCTGTCGTCAGGCGCTCCATCGTGAATCGTCACCGCAACTGCTCGGGACTTTCCTGCACGGCGGGACCAGAGTCGCAGCAGATCATGCTCGGTTACTCCGATTCCAACAAGGACTGCGGCATTTTGGCCGCGCAGTGGGCCCTGCACCGCGCTGAGATGCGGTTGACGGAAACCGCACGACAGCACGCTGTCAATTTCCGCTATTTCCACGGTCGGGGCGGCACGATTTCCCGCGGCGCTGGACCGACGCATTGGTTCATGGCCGCGCTGCCGCATGGCTCGATGAGTGGCGGTTTCCGCATGACCGAGCAGGGGGAAACAATCGCCCAGAAATATGCCAATCTCGCGAATGCGACATATAACCTGGAACTGCTCGTCGCCGGTGCGGTCGTGACCACGGCCATGCACAGTCACGGTCGACCGCCGGAAACCGTTCCCGGACTTTTTGAAATCATCGATCGGTTGTCCGCCACCAGCACGGCAGCCTATCAGGATTTCCTGCGCATGCCCGGCTTCATTGACTTTTATCGACAGGCCACACCGATCGATGCTTTGGAAAACGCCCGCATCGGCTCGCGACCGGCCCGGCGCACTGGAAAGAAAGGGTTTTCGATCAGCGACCTGCGCGCCATTCCGTGGGTCTTTTCCTGGACCCAGGCGCGGTTCTATCTGCCCGGTTGGTTCGGCGTCGGCTCGGCGTTGCAATCCCTGCACGATAACGATCCCGGACAATTCGCGGTGTTGAAAGGCTCGTTGTCCGGCGCCGATTTTCTCGCCTATTTGTTCACCAATGTCGAAACCAACCTGCACTCGGCAAACCTGCCGCTGATGACGGCCTATGCGGATCTCGTGACCGATGTTGCCTTGCGGCAAAAATTCATGAACATCATCGTCGATGAATTCGAGCGGACGCGGTGCATGTTGGCGGAGCTTTTTGACGGCGGCATGGAACAACGGCGTCCGCGCATGGCCAAGACCCTCTCCATCCGCGACGAGCCGCTAGCGGTGCTGCATCACCAGCAGATCTCGTTGTTGCGCGACTGGCGCACCGGTCTGGCGGCCGGCGACTCGCAGGCCGCGGAAGCCGTGCTGCCGAAATTGTTGCTCTCGATCAACGCCATCGCCTCCGGCTTGCGCACCACCGGCTGAGTGCATGTAGAGAGGTCGTTCGATGTTCAGGGAATGCTCACCCTGGCCCGGAGGAAACCTTTGTCGGGCAGCCCGTTCGAGGCATTGAGGCGGAAACGACGGTATTCATAACCGCCTGGGAGTGCTGGCAAACCACCCGGAGCCGTGGTTTCGCTCACGACACTGCCCGGGAAGTTCAGATCCAGCGATCCTTCTACAGTGTAAACGATTCCATCGACAGTCGCCGACAACGACGGTGAACCGCCGAAAACCGGAGCGCCGCTGCTGTTGCGGACGGCAAGTGTTAGAGTGAGTTCCTTCAACGCATCACCATCCGCAGGAGAGTCCTCGGTGGCCAGGCGTTGGAAGCCATTGTCAGTGGCACTGAGCGGATTGCCGTTGAAGGCGAACTCGGCGAGATTGTTGCTGCCATCCTTGTCGGGGTCATCGTCCGGATCGGCATTCGGGCTGACCAGACTTTTGGCGTTCGCCCAGGTGCTGAACGGAGTGGCGGGGCTGACGCTCAGCACCAGTTTGCCGTCGTTTTCCGTGAAGGTCCAGGTTTTGGTGCCATTCACCTTGGTCCAGCTGATGCCATTGACATTAGGAGTGAATCCGACAACCGTGAAGCTGGAGGTGAATGTTTCATTCAACGTCGCGGCATTGACAAGCGTCCAGGTGCCGGTGCTGGCGCTCACGGCCGAGGTGTCGATGGTGAAGTCCCCGGCCAGGTTCACGGTTGAGGAGCCGTTGATGGCGTTGTTGGAGGAATTGGTGATCACGAATTTCAAGCCGGCATTGTCCGCCAATGCGAGCGTGCCGTAGTTCACGGTGGTATCACCGCTGTAGGTGTTGATGCCGCTGAGAGTCCATGTGCCGGTGCCGGAAACGTAGGGCAGCACTCCGCCAAGATGAAGTCCCAGTTTTCCGGTTCCATCCTGAATGCTGCCGCTGAAGGTTTTGTTTTCGCGGTTCGAGAAGGCGAGCTTTGAGGCCACCGCGGAACTGTTGGTGATGACACCCGATCCGCCGACCGTCGGCAGTCCGTAGGTGGTGTTCGGCGTTTGTCCGTTCGCATCCAGTGTGCCGCCGGACATGGTGAACGTGAAGTAGGCCTGACCGCCGTTGCTGTTCGCAAGCCGGACAACCGCGCCGGGAACAACGCCCTGAATGTGGGCGGTATTGGCCACGCCGCCGCCGACGTTAGTGGTCCCTTGCAGCAAAACCGTGCCGCCGTTCACAAGGAGGTCACCGGAATCGTTGCCCCCGGCATTGGCGAGGGTCAACTGTCCGGGACCGCTCTTGGTCAGGCCGCTGTAATTGCCGTTCGGACGGATCGCGGTGACAACGCCGGATGCCTGGGTGACATCCAGCAGCACACTCGCGCTGCCACCGGTCAATGTGTAGGTTCCAACAGAAGTTGCGCCGGTGAATTCCAAAGTGCCGCCATTGAACGTGATGTTGCCCGCGGGGAGATTGGAAGCAGCCCCGAAACTCAGCATGCCGCCGTTGAGGGTTTTGGTGCCCGAAAAGGTATTGGCGGAGGAAAGTGTGAGTTTCCCGCCGTTGTTCTTGGTGAGCGTGCCGGAGCCACCGATGCCGCCACCGCCTGTCAGCGTGTAATTTTTCGCGCCGTTCACGGTCATGCTGGTCGGAGCGACGGTGCTGTTTAGTGTGATCGTGATCGGCGAGGTTCCGGTCGCGGTGTCGTCGAGGAATACGATGTCGCCATCGATGTAATTGACAGGATTACCTCCGCTGGTTTTCCAGTTGTTGGTGGTGTTGATGTCCCATACGCCGTCGCCAATCCGCCAGAAGGCATTCGAAGGGGGTGGGGGAATGGCGACGTAGTAGGCTTCGAATTCGGCGATGCCGGGCGTGCCGCTGGTGGTCGAGGTGACGGCAAGGCGAAGCTTGGTGGTGGTACGACCGACAATCGGGGCGATGAAGTTCGTGCCCATCGTGCGACCGTTGAAACATCCCAGCCAAGTGGACGTCGTGCTGTCCCAGTATTGGATGACATAGCGGTTGATCGTCGAACCGGCCTCTTCGCGCAGGCGGAATTCGTTGACCAAAGTCGGAACGGCGAAATCGATTTGCAGCCATTCGTTCGCCGCTGTCGTGGGTCGCCAGATGGTTGCGACATTGCCGTCCCTGCCTTTGCTGGCCTCAAATCCGACTTGTTGCGACGAGGACGATGCCGTGGTGGCAAGGGAGAGATTGGTTCCCGTGCCCGCGTCGCTGAGGTTTCTCGTCATGCAGTTGCTGTAGGTGAAGCCGGTGTCGTTGTTCGAACGGTTTACGCCCGCCGCCAGGTAGAATCGCGAGCTGGTGAATGTCGCTTGCGCCGATCCGGGAGAGGCATTGAAAATTTCCTGGCGCCCCAGGTTCGAATTCGCCGCCTTGCCGTTCCATACGCAGTCGGTGAACAAATTTCCGGTGTTGCTCGGATTGGCATTGCTTCCCTTGAACAGCATGAAACAGGGGCCGTCGGTGTCGTGAAACAGGCAGCGCGTGAAAGTCATGTTGGTGTTGTTGCCCTCGAGGTCGAAGGCCTCGCCGTCGCCGCTGCCGCCGCCGCGACTGACAAAACCCCATTCGCTGTCGGTGAAGGTGAAGTTTTTCAGCCGGTACATCATCGCCCCGGCCACACCATTGAAGGCGACGAAATTGTTGATCCGCCCCGTGTCATGGGTGACGCAATTGGTGATCTGTCCGCCGATCACGCCGCGCAGTCCCAGTTGCCATTGTTTGCCTTCCTCAAACAAACAACCGATCACGTTGAGATTGGCGAAGTTGTAGTAGTTGTCGGCAAAATAATCGAAATTGTCCGGACTGTTGGTCCAGATTCCTGAGGACATCCGACGGAACACGCAGTTTTTCACTGTGATGTCTTGCAGCGAAATGTTGTTGGAATACGACAGGAAAGTCCAGAAGCAGATGCCGAGGCTGATGTTCTTCGCGTTGTAGTAATCGTAGTAGGTGCCGTAGCGTAGTGAATCGTGGAAATAACAGTCCTCGATCCAAACATAACTTCGCACCGGCATGCCGGTGTGATATTCGCCGAAGATGCCGGTTTCACAGCGGTAGAATTCGAGGCCGACGATTTTGTATCCCTCCTGGTTGATCAAATGAATGCCGTTCTGCTGGACCGCGTCATTGCGATCGATGATCGGCTTGTTGCCCGAGCCGTAGGAACCGATAAAAATGGGATTCGCAGCCGTGCCGTTGCCTTTGGGTTGCAGTCCGTCGGTCCAGGTGTCGCCGCTTTTCAAAAGCACGGAATCGCCCGGGTTCAAGGTGACGCTCGAGGCTTTTGTCAGGGTCTTCCAGGGGTTGACGCTCGAAAGCCCGTCATTGCTGTCGTTGCCGACCGACTGGCTGACGTAGTAGGTTTTTGACGACGCTGCGGTGACATGCAGTTTGATTTGATTGCCAACGGTCAGAATGGAATACAAGAAATTGGCATCCTGCGGTGGCGCGAGGAGTTGGCTGGTGTTTCCTGTCAGCGTGCCGGTGTATGTTAGAATGGTGTAATCGCCGATGCCGAAACCGGAAAGCTGTTGGGTAAGATTGACCTGGGTGTTTCCTGTTAGGACCAAATTTCTGGTCACGCTCACCAGATCACTGCTTCCGGGTGCCGCACCCTTCACATCGAGGTTGGCGGTGTTCAACGTCAGTCCGCCGTTGCAATCAAGTGTGCCGATGGTCGATGCATTGATTCCCGGAGCGAGGCGACCCGAGCTTTGTACCGTCACCGTTCCAGCCACGCTGCCGTTGCCCGCCAGTGTAGCCGTGGCTCCGGAAATCGTCGTGGCGGTGTTGCCCAGGTTCGCCCCGTTCAACATCAGGGAGCCGGCATTGACAGCGGTTGCACCGCTATAATTGCTGGTGCCGCCGAGTGTGAGCGTGTTCGCGCCAGACTTTGTCAACCCGCGGCCCGCCTGGGCTTCGCCAATTCCATTGTTGACCGTGATGCTTCCCGATGCGGCATTGAATGTTCGATTGCCGCCGTCGAGCACCAGGCTGTTACCGATGGTCTGGAGATTGCTGCTGTTGTTGACCACATCGCCGGTGAGATTGATCGAATTGCCATTCAACGTGAATGCTCCTGTGCCGCTGTTGTAGGTGATTCCGGTGAAGGCGGTGTTGTTGGCAAAATTGTTGGAATTCGTGGTGCTGCCTGGCGCCGCAGCGGTGGCGAATGTCAGCGTTTTTCCGCCCGCCATGACCGCACCGCTCCAGTTCGCGGAATCCGTCCACAACAATTGCCCGCCACTGAGCGTGCCGCCACCGCTCCAGACAGGAGCAGGCTGCATCGCGGTGTGCGTGCCGTTCATGATGCTGGCGACGTTTTCCACACTGTTGAAAATAACAACCTCGTCCATGAATCCGATGAAGTTGCCCCCGTTTGTGTCCGGGCCGCCAAAGAACAAGGCGTAGGCGAACGAGGGGAAAACCGTGCCGCCGAAGTTGTAGGAGGCGGTGTTCACGCCGTTGATCCACAACTTCAATCGGGTGGCGCCACCGCTGGCATCGTAGGTCAACGCCGTGTGAGTCCATGTGCCGACCGTATAATTGCTGGTCGCGCCGAGAGCGGTATAGTTGTTCCAACCCGTGGCTTGGTCCGACCCCACATAGTTTTGTTGATCGCCGCCCGAACCGTTCTGCCAATACCATCTGCGGTTGGCTCCCGCGCCATCCTTGGTGGTGAACAGGTTACCGTAGTAGTTCGATGCGGATTCATTGACCCAGGCGGCGATGGTGAATTGTCCGGACACCGTTCCGAGGCTGGTCGAGGGGTTGATCTTGACCCAGGTGGTTCCAGGGTAAGCGGGGAAATTGAGGGCGTAGTCACCCGCATTACCCGAGCGACCGGTGACCCATGTGGGCAACACCGCGCCGCCCAAGGTTCCATGGTTGAGGTTCCCCGAAGAGTCGTTGGCTGCGGTTCCTGTGTTTTCGTCAAATTTCCAATAGCCGACGAGTCCGCCATGGGCGCACGGGGAGCATAGCAGGATGGCAAGGGCGAAACTGCAAAAAGTGATTTTGAAAGTTGGAGTTTTCATGCAAATTTTGAAATTGTATAAGAGACAACGATGGTTGCAACTGTCAAACAATAAATGGGAAAAATGGACAGTCGAATGATCGAGGATTTCCGCCAATATTTCGGTTGATGTCGAAGCGGAAGATTCAGGTGACAATAGCCAGCGCCGGGGTGGTTTTCCAATTGCCGCGGGTGAAGTCGGGGAAGTCCTGGGGCGCGCCGTCTTCCTTGACGGATTGCTCGCTGAGCGGACCCACTGCCGACCACGCGCAGCTTTCATAGACGTTTTGATCCAGGGGTTCGCCGTTGCGCAGGCATTCGATCATGCGGAAGAGCATCAGGAAATCCATGCCGCCGTGGCCGCCCATTTTTTGGGCGACTTCGCCCATGCGTTTGAAAAGCGGATGTTCGTATTTGGCGGCGATGGCTTCCCATGCGGCGTTTTCGGCCCACTCATGGTGGGACTTGGTCACACCTTCGATGGCCATGCGGTTGGGAAATCCCGCGAGGGTGCCCTTGGTGCCTTGAATCAAATTGTGGCGCGAATAGGGACGGGGGGAGGTTTCATCCCACTGGATCATGATCGTGCGACCCAACACGGTTTTGACGATCGAGGTATTGATGTCGCCGCCCTGATAATCGAGTGTTTTGAATTCCGGGTTGCTGAGTTTTTGAGACTTCGCGGCATACAGCGCCCGGCCTTTCGCCGGTGAGGAAAAGGACGTGAGGCGTCGGAACTGATCCTCCGTGCGGCAAAGGTTCATGTACTGCGCGACCGGTCCCAGCCCGTGGGTCGGGTAGAGGTTGCCATTGCGCCGGGCGTAGTGAAAAGTGCGCCACGACCCGGTGCTGTCGCCGTTTTCCATTTGGCCGCGGAGTTCGTGAATGTAGGCGGCCTCGCCGTGGAGAATCTCGCCGATGACTCCCTGACGTACCATGTTGAGATACAACAGTTCCTCGCGACCGTAGTTGACGTTTTCCATCATCATGCAATGGCGGCCGGTGGACTCCGAGGTGTCGACGATCTCCCAAAGTTCCTTGATCGTGAAGGCGATCGGCACCTCGGAAAAAGCATGGGCTCCGGCTTTCATCGACTCGACACACATTGATGCGTGAAGTTCCCAGGGCGTCGCGATGATGACGGCATCCGGTTTTTCCGTTGCGAGCATTTTCCGCCAGGCATCCGCCTCGCCGAAATAGACGGTTGGTTTGTGCCCCTTGGCACTGACACCTTGAGCAGAGCGTTTCGCGCGACCCTCGGCCAGATCGCAGATGGCGACGATCTTCACGCCTTCGATCTCGGCGAGCTGGGCGGCGTGTCCGGATCCCCGGGCTCCCACGCCGATGCAGGCGATCCGCACGGTTTCCAATTTCGGAGCGGCGAATCCGCCCATGTATTTCGCCTGGGCCGGTCGGGAGGGTGGGGGATCATCGGCGCGACTGATGGCGGGCAGCGCGGCCAGTCCGGCTCCGATGCCGAGGGATTTGAGAAATTGACGGCGTTGTGGATTGATTTCGGGAGTATTCATTCGGTACAGGGATTAGTTCCAATTGATTACCATGGGCGCGGTGTGCATTTATCAATCAAAGTGTCGATGCAGAGTGGATCAACGCCGATGTTGTTTGATCATTCGATGATGTGACGATAGCGGCGCGGTCGGTAATCGTTTGCGACAAGCTTTTGAACCGGGATATGCGCGGCGGAAACTTTCCAGCACGGAAAAGGCCCGGCTTCGTAAGCCAGGATCGAAGACCCGGGAACGCCCCATTGCTTGAAGAGCAGCACGTGGCGATCATTGAGGAGTATGTCACCCGCCTTCAAATCGCGCCACTCGATGCCATCGGATATCCCCGGGAGTTCCGCGGTCGAATAGGCGCGGGGCAGTCGCCAGCAGCGGGAGATCAGGCCCGAGCAGTCGATGCCAGTTGCCTGACGGCTGACCAGTTTATCGCCGCCGCTGCGCTTGGCAGGCGTCGCGATGTCCCCGGCGGCATGGCCCGAAGCGAGTTTTTCAAGAAATGAAGCCGGCGTGTCGAATCCGCCCCACATGTACGGCATGCCGATCTGCGGTGCGCCGACCTTCCACCAGCCGTTTGGAAAATTGTGATCCTTCAACGATTGATCCGGCGTGTGGATGATGATTCCCTCGCTGTCCTGTTGATGCCTGACATTTTTTTCCGTGGGTATCCAGCTAACCTGAGTATAGGCAAAAGCCGAGGCCACTGCCTGGGTGCGGGTCACCGAGGAGGAGGCAGGGGGAACATAGGTCGCGGAGCCATTGACCGGAGCGCAGGAGTGAAGGAGCGGCACAAGGAAAATCAGGGCGGATTTTTTCATGGCGATTCGAGGTTTTTTTTCAAGAATTCCAGCAATCCGGCACAGGCGTCTTCGATCAGGTCGGCGACGTTTTCAAAATCTTGTGCGCTTCCGCAATAGGGGTCGGGCACATGTGCGGCCTGGAATTTCCGGCAAAAATCCGTCAGGTAGCGGATCTTATGGCGGTTTCGCCCGTCCCCATCCAGAGCGAGCAAGTCATCGCGATTTTCCCGGTCCATCACCAGGATCAGTTGGCTGTCTTCGAGGTCCTGAGGTTGGATTTTTCTCGCCGTGCCGGAGACGGAATAGCCGCGTTTTTGCAGCACCCGGGCCATGCGGGGGTCGGGCGGGTTGCCTTGCTGGTAATTAGTGGTGCCGGCCGAATCGATGACGAAGTTTTTCTGCAGCCCCGCTTCGTTCACCCGATGGCGGAAAACAATTTCCGCGGCGGGTGATCGGCAGATATTTCCCATGCAAACAAAGAGAATTTGGCGGGGTTCGTCGGGCACGCTCGGGAAATTTCGGGAATTGTTGAAAAAATACAAGCAACTTTTCCCTCTGGCGGGGTTAGAATTGAAGTAATATTGCCAATATCATCATGAATCAAAAATTCCTGTTTCCCGTGGCAACCCTGGCGCTTGGAGCCTTGGGCGGTTATCTTGCTGGTCAAAACGGCAAACCTGCGGAAAAACCGGAGGTGAATGCGGCCGCGACATCGTCCCGCTCAAGCCGCTCCGGCGGACTGGACATTTCCTCCTCCCGCGAAAGCTCTTCCTCCAAGGGGCGCAGTGCCGATCAGATCCTGCACATGCCGGGCCAACTCCAGCGGATGCAGTCGTTGCTTGAATTCTATGCCTCGCTCAGCCCCGAACAACTGGCGGAAGAGGCAAAGAAACTTGAAAGCATCCCGATGCCCGAGCGGATGATGGCTTCCTACGTGCTGTTTGCCAAATGGGCCGAAACCGATCCACTCAGCGCGATTTCCTTTTCCGATAAAATGGGCTTCACCGGCATGTTTGTGAAACCGACGATCATGCAAAGCTGGGCCAGCGTCGATCCCCAGAATGCGAGCAAGTATTATTCCGAAAATCCCGGTCAGTTTGCGATGATGGGCATGTTCGGTGGTCGCGGCGGCGGCGGTGGTGGCCCGATGGGCAATGGCGCGGCATCGATTATCGCGGGCGAGTGGGCCCGACAGAATCCCGAGGACGCGATGGCCTGGGCCAAGTCCTTGAACGGTTCTGAAAAAGGCAATGCCTTGAGTTCGATTGTCTCGCAAGTGGCGCAAACCGATCCGACCAAGGCCATCGCCATGGCGGCCACATTGGAGGGCGACGACAAGTCGCGTGCCGAGCGGCAGATCGCGGAAGCCTTGGGACGCAAGGACTGGGATCAGGCGGAAAAATTCATTGCCGGACTGCCGGCCGACCAGCAGGAAGAGGCCCGCCGGCGTGCTTTCGACGGACTTGCCAGCGAAAATCCCAGGGAAGCCATGAAGCAGTTGGCATCGTTCACCGATGAGGAGCAGCGCAACCGAGCGACCGCAAAAGTCGCCGAGGAAATGTCGCGCGAAAATCCTCAGGACGCCTTCAATCTGGTGGTTTCGTCGTCCGCGGAAGCCCAGGGCGACGCGATGCGCAATGTGATGATGAATTACGCACGCCAGGACAGCGCCGGTGCCCTTGCGGCGTTGGAGAAAATCCCTCAGGGTGATGTGCGCGACACCGCGATCGGCACCTATGTTTTTGCCAGCAAGAGCACGGATTATGCGCAGAGTTTCGCACTGGCGGAAACGATCACCGACGAAGGGGGCCGCCAGCGCGCCATCGGCGTGAGTGCGGCCAAATGGATGACCACGGATCCTGACGCGGCAAAAGCCGCCGTTCAGGCATCGACCTCGCTCAGCGATGAAGTCAAGCAACGGGTCATGGAAGGCGGCGATGTCTTCCGCGGCTTTGGCAGTGGTGGACGGGGCAATCGCGGAGGCGGCGGAGCGGCTACTCCAGCTCGCTGAGAACAACCTGTTGCGGCCGATGAAACACTCGGCCTGACTGCCCCTGATCCACGGCGATCAAGTCAGGGAAAAACATGACCTTTGGATCGGTGGCACCGCAGAGTTGGAGACCGCCATCGGCCAAAAATCATAAAATCCGGTTCTTTTTGCCCTCCCGCAGCCGTGCAGGAGCAAAAATGAAGCGTGTTTTTGCTCTCGCAAGCTGCGAGGACGAAAAAAGACGATGGTTTTGGCCCCTGAATGGATTTAGGACGGTAATGGAAGATAGTTTTGGCTCCTAAATGATTTTAGAACGGAAAAGGGAGGGGGGAAGCCTGCGCTCCGTCGGGAAGCCATCAACACTTTACATGACTGCAAGCCTTTGACTGCTCACTCAGCACTGCTCACCGATCACTTCGCGTGCGTATATCAGCCAGCGAAACCCATTCCGCGAATCGCTCGCCTAAGAAACCTGATATGCCAATCGCGTGAGGCAAAGCTTTTTACGCGACGCGACACACGACAGGGCGATTGGCTTGAGGGGTTACGGGACCGGACTGGCGTGAAGAATCAGTTTGATTGCTAGGCTCGGGGAGTTTTGGTAATCGGCGATTAGGGCTGGGAGCCTTTGTTTATCGGTGAAGGGGATGACCGCTAGTAGGGCGTTGCG
>CAMAQB010000082.1 GCA_945860285.1 Akkermansia muciniphila
CGTCACTAACTCGGTGATCTGTGCCAGATATTTTCGAGCCGATAGCACGTTGAATTTTTCAAGCGCGATGTCCTGTCGCATCATCGTAAAAATTGCATCGATGTTTTCCGCTTCGGGTGAGTGATTGGCAATGACACCGCGCGCGCTTCTTTCAAGTTCGTCGGCCACTGCCTGCGCCTCTTTTTTTTGTGTTTTGCTTGTTGATCGCCTTACCTCGCGCCAGTCTCCGGCTGAATCTTTGACATAAAATGATGCCTGCCATACCTTTGACGATGCCCGCTTGTAGATTGATGCCATGTGCTTTCGTGGTTGCTGTGTGGGGTATAATGTGGGGTAAATTTGACGTTCAGTCAAGTTTTTAAGGTTTTTATTCCTTGATTTATCAATGTTTTCCTTGTTCTGTAATGCCTTTCAACTTTTCGTGGGTTCGAATCCCGCCAGCCCGACCATTGTTTGGGAGCACATGTGCACGCGAATCCGCATCTAGCGGTTTTTGTGAAATCCCTATGGAGTCAGAAGATTCTGTCACGGATTGTAGCAGATGGAATTGAACAGCTGCCAGCCCCTCCTGCGGATGCTTCCGGAAATCGCTGGCGCTTGTGGCAGGTCGAGTCTTGTCCATACCTAACACTTCTGCCAGCTCGCCCAAGCCGATCAAGGGCTCATCGCGGATTTTTTTCTGAAGCCCATGCGCCCCGACCTGATAAACCACGCCCAAAAATCGGACGTTGAAAAACTTGTGAATCAATCTTGATTCGTTTTGTTACTACGGAACCGATCAGAAAAAAAATGTTCTAACAGAAATAAACAACACAGGAAAAAAGGCCTGACCTCATTCACGGCCGATCCTCGGCATCCCAGCGGAGAAAAGGCACCGGGGCGTGATTTTCCATGCCGCATGAAAATCCGCCGCAACCGCTCATCCTCTTCGGAGTTGAATGTTGAGTTATCTTACAACAACCGTCTCCTGATATGAAAACCCGATCATCACTCATGGCCGCTGCGGGCATATGTCTCGCATTGGCATATCCGATTCCAGCTGCCGCAACACCGGCGATTTATGTACAACTGTTCATGCACAGCGAGGAACCTCATGTTCCGGATACGCCGAACTTCCGTGACATGACGGCGCTGACGGCGGGCAACACCGCCTCGACCGCATCCTATATCTATTGGCGCAACCAACTCCGCGAATACGCAAGGATGTGTTCGGACCGGGGTATCAAACTCAACTTCCAGAGTGACTGGAACTTCCTTGAAGGCTGCTGGAAATGGGAAGTCAAGACCCCCATCTCCAACATCAAGTCCAACACCAACAACCTCACCATCATCCAGTATCTGGAAAGCCTGGGCCATGAAGTGGACCCGCACTCGCACGAAGGCAGCAGCTACACTTATGCCGATGTGGCGTTTCTCCTGACCAAATGCGGCGGCACCGACACCCGCGTCGCAGGCGGGCACCGGCTCGATCCCACGACTTTCGCAGCGCTGGACTACGAGCGTCTGACTGCTGCCAGCGGCGTGGCACCGGGTGTTTACACCAGCGCCCAGACGGACCCGGCGAACCGGGCCCCCAACTGGTTTCCGGTCCTGTTGATGGGCGGAGCATCGACCAGTCACGAGAATGATCCGCATGTTTCCGGAATCTGGCGGCCCGCATCCGCCACTTCCTATCTCAGCAAATCACCCACCATCACCGGCATCCCCGCCATCGGCGGCTGGAGCGATGATCTCCGCCAGGTCGCCCGGCTCGCGGCGGACCTGAGATCGGGCGCGATCCCTTCCGATGGGAAGATCTGGACAGTGAACATGGCCACCAACCACCGCGACATCGTGGACAACACGTTTCTTCAGACCAACATCCGGGCGATGCTGGACACGCTGAAGACATGGCAGGACGCAGGCACCATCCAGACAACGACGTTACGCAACACCCTCGACAACATCTGGCCCTCCCAGTCCGGCAGCGCGCAGAACCTGTATGCAATGCCGGACGACCACGTCTCGTTTTCGCTCAACTGGCAGGATTTCTATTTCAAGGCGCAGAGCGCGTCATACCTGGAACGGATTCTTGACCTTCACGAATCTCTCGGCGTGCCGCTGGATGTCTTTCTAACCACATGGCAGGCCGATATTCTCGCCGATGAATACCCGGCGCTCCTCGGCAGGCTGGCCAGCTCGGCGCTGGTGAGCCCTGGCTATCACATCCGGCCGCCAAAGCCGTATGACAATGGATTCGAATGGGGAACACTGACACAGACCAGCATCACGGACGCACAGCGACATGACGTGATCGAAAACTACGAGGGACACCGGCTGGATCCCTGGGCCTGCACCAGCCAGCCAACGGCTGTGCCCGACATGACGCGGACCGGAGGATTCGCCCGCATGACCGGACTCTTCGGATACGCCCCGGTCAGCGTCGGCGCGGCGGCGGCTACAACGCCTGTGAATCTAACCACCGTGGTCAACGACTACTTCCACGATCCTGACGACACAGCGTCCAATGGCGCATCCGGCGCGAAGATGCTCGTTCGCCATGCATCCTACACCAACCTCAACACCCGCTGGAACCAGGCGACCGGCTCCGGCTATGACTCGGATGAAAGTTATCTCTACTATCGCCCGGAGCACTATGACTGGAAACTGATCACCCTGTGGGACCCGACGCTTCCGGACCATGATCCCGGCCAGACCTTGGCGCAGTCGATGACGGACGCGCGGGCAACCTCCACTTCCGGTGGCAGGGCACCTTGGTTTGTCGGTGTGAAACTCCACGACAAGGACCTGTTCTCCACCCAGTCCGCTTGGTCGTTGGTGTGGCCTAACTCGAACGATGCATCTTGGAACCTCTCGCGTCTCAATCCTTCGCTGGAACTGCCCGCAGCCACCCAGCAGCAGCGGTTTTCCACATATCAGGCCATCGTGCAGGACGCCGCGTAACGCTCTGCAAGCCGGTCCATCAACATCGACAACAGCATCGACACCATGAGCCTGCAGTTGCACGCCATGGCAAGACAGCCCGGCATGGCGCGAACCAAGGTGGACGAAGAACTGGCTGTAGGCACCATCCTGACAGCCCTCAGCGGTGGCGGTGTCTTGTCCGGCCAGGAAGTCCGCTACTCGCTCGTTTCCGGAACGGGTGACGCCGACAACGCGGACTTTTCCATCGTGGGTGCGAACCTGTGTGCTGCACGGCGTTTGAACTTCGAGGCGAAATCCGTCCGTCAGTTCCGGATCCGCTGGGATTGGGTCGATTCCCAAAACTCCGCGAACATCCTCTCATCCGGCGAGAGGGCGATGACGCTCGCCCTCGCCAACGTCACCACGGATGACGAGGATCTCGACGGCGTTCCCGAAGCCGAGGAACTCATCGCGGGCACCAACCCCGGCGATGCCCGCAGCGTCTTCCGAGTTTCCTCGCTCTGCATCGAAGCCAGCGGAGCCGCTACGGTTCGGTGCAACGTCGTGGCTGGCCGCACTTACACCATTCAAAGCAGCACGGACTTGAAAAACTGGATCGTGGAAACCGATGACACCGCCACCGTTGCGGCCTCTGCCGATGGCACGATCTCCCTCATCGACAGCGACGCCACAGCCTGCAGGAAGTTCTACCGCATCGCCGTCATGCAGACCCCATGAGCACCCGCGCGATGGCAGAAAACAAGCGGACCGGGTGGTACATGTCTCTTGGGTCCTGGCATGGAACCTAAATTACTAACAAAAATCTAACATGTTGCTATGCGAGGACTGACCCCATAGATGACCCCATAGAATTATTTCCTATCTCGCCTTCGAATTTCTATACCCGTTGGATCTGGCACATCAAAAATCAGTGGATCTGAGATGGATTTTTTCTCAATAATCATACCCTTCGGACATGTCACTGTTAATGAAGTCAACGGGGAAGAAATTCACTCATTTAACATGATTCGGTTTGAGTTTGTTAAGGGAAAGCTTTCCACTCGAGAACGTGTAATCTCTGGAGGCGATGACAAGAATTCTTGGAACCTCTATTTGAAGGGGTTCGGGAACAGTGAACAATCTAATGGCGCGTTCATAGGGCCTAAGAACCCACTTGAAAACTGAAAGTCCTTGAGTAGTTTGTAAGCGCCCAAAAGAACCGCTTTCCTTGGCGCCCTAGTTCTTCCCAATCGCAATTCAACAAACAAAATTCATCATCTCTTCCCTGGGGTCAGTCCTCGCGCGGTAACATGTTAGATTTTTTGTTAGGAATTTTTCATCGCTTTTTGCCTCATATCAGTCGATTGGACAACTTGTGCAGTTTCCAGAAAGATTGGCAACTGGCTTTGTGATGTTGATGCGACCAGGTTGCGGGTTCATCACAGATTTTGTTAGATTGGCCTGCAGCAAAGATCGGAAAGTTCATCTGATGAACTCGATCAAGCGTCAAACGTCACGATGCGAACCATCGCGATTGCACGCCAGAGGATCAAAGTTAATCATCGTGTTCCTCCTGTGCCTCACGAATCACCTTGATCAATCATAGGGGATGAGCTAATCCTCGTCCGACATTGTCCAAGTAGATGGAGTTTCCATGAGCAACGCACGAGCTTATCTTGCCGACGGTAGACTATTTCTGATTCAGCCGGATGGCAAGGAACAGGAAATCACATCCGCATTCGTCGTAGATCTTCAAAAGCGCCTTCAATCGATCAAGGAACGTCGCGAATGGAAATCATCCGGTTCAGGCGCGCAATTCGCGCGCGGCGGACTTCCCGTTGGTGGCCAATATGAAGTGGATCGGTTCAACCCTCGCTTCTCCGCAGGCTGCCCGGCGGTGGAAGATCATTGTCTTTACTACGCCATCGATGCAGGTGACGTACATGGAATTTTTCATTACGACTTCGTGGAAAAGCGTGAGCTGCGACTTACCCATGGTCCGGACAGGCGTTTCTCATGGCTTGCGGCTCACCCGGATGGCGAGCAACTTGCCGTAGCGATCCACCATGCCGACGGCACCGGCAGCATCGGCATCATGAATCCATCAAAGAGCGGAGGCGTTAGGGAAATTACCGAGGGCGACTCCGTGGACAGCTATCCTGCATGGGTGCCGGGCGATGGCCGATCTTTGGTTTTTCAATCCAGCGGCGTGGCACGGCGCAACGGCGACTGGGCCGGGTTGGGCCCTGCATCGATCCAAATGCTCAACCTCGATACGGGGGCGATCAATTCCCTCGTCGAGGACCCGAATTCGGATTTCCTCTGTCCATCGTATGGGAAGGACGGGATGATGTATTTCATCCAGCGTCCCTACGAGAGCGCGGTACGTTCCAAACCTCTGGATTCCCTCAAAGACATCGTGTTTTTCCCTTTTCGTCTGGTGCGGGCCCTGTTTGCTTTACTCAATGTGTTTTCCGTATTCTTCAGCGGCAAACCATTGAAAACCGCTGGCGGACCGAAACGCCTGGGTCCCGACCCCAAAGCGGTGTTTCTCTATGGTCGCTGGCTTCATCTGCAACAAGCAACCGCTCCAGGACAAGCGGACGAACCCAGTTCGAAGGTTCCCTCATCGTGGGTGCTCAAGCGTCTTACCCCGGGATCACCGCTTGCGGAGGCCGAAGTGGTCGCCACAGGCGTCATGGCCTATGCCGTTGCTAATGATGGCTCGGTGTTTTACTCCACTGGAAATCATGTTTTTCAATGGGAAAAAAAATCTTCCCCCCAACGAGTCAGCAAACTGTCTCTCGTGACATGTCTGATCGTACGCTGAGGATCCGGGATTGGTTCTCGCCTGCCGCTGCTTCAGATTGTTCGCGGAAAAAAGTTGAATATGCTGGAGCGGCTTGGAGTTTTGCTCAAAGCAATTTGCCCCGGCAAGGGACATGATGCATGACCCTAACAAAATGAAATGCCGGGTCCTCCCATAACCCTGTGAACAAGAACGGACTTTTGGAAACAGTCCAAATCAAGGATCCACTCCGCTGAAGTCGGTTTCCGGCAGCGATCAGTTGCCTTTGCGCGATGCCAGCAGGTTCAGCTCGTGAATGCTCCAGTAGAGGCCGTCAACACGACCGGTCTGGGTGATGCGCAGGAACCTGGCGTGGGCGGGTTGATCGAAAAGAATCTGCAAAACGCCGGGGTTGCCGTCGCCTTTGCTGACCGGCGTGCTCCACGTTTTTCCATCCGCTGATGTCTGGATCTCATACTTGCGGGGGAAATCACTGGCTGAGCCGTTGCAATCGAGTTCGATGCCGCTGAGCGCGGTTTCCTCGGGCAGTTCGATCTGCACCCACATGCCGGGCAACTGCGACGCACCCGTGTCCCAGCGGCTGCAGGGATTGTTGTCGACACACCCGGCGAGGGCTCCGGCATTCTGGCTGGAGCTGAGCTTCCATGCCTTGCGGTTGTCGAGCATTTGCGGCAGCAGCGCGCGCAGTTCCTCGATGTTCCATGCCTTGGTGCGCGATGACAATTCCTTGCGCAACCCGCCGACCTTGCCGGCTTGCACAAACGGGCCGTTGTTGCCGAAGGAGTTGCGCACGTAACTGGTGATGTCGGCCAGCCATTGATCGCTGTTGGAATTCTGCGGAATCATCTGTGACTCGTACGTTTTGCCGTTGATCGGTCCTTCGAGGCCATTGAGCAGCACGCGCAGCATGGCATCGCCCTGGGCGACTGTTTTTGATCCACCGAGAGGGGGCGCGAGCGTTTTGTCAGTTCCGGCGATCGGTGTTCCCTTGCCGTCGCGGCCGTGACAGGCGAAGCAGACTTCCTGATAGATCTTCATGCCGCTGGTGTATTGCTGGCGTTGTTCCTTGCTCATTTGAGGAACCGGCGCAGCCCCTCCCGTCTTGAGCGCGGCCTGTGCCACTTCGACCAAACCCTGGGATGTGGAACTGGCAAGTGTCGCCGCGGTATTTTCCTGCCAGCCCGGCAGATTGAGCAGTTTGCTGGTCAACATGCCCTGAAACTGCACGCGCACATCTTTGTCGGCGGCGGCCTTTTCGACAGCGGCGACCAGCGAGCTGTCGCCTGCTTTGATCAATGACTCCCCGGCGCGGATGGCCTGGACGCGGACCAGGGCATCGCTGTCCTGCATGACGCTGTGCAGGAGTTCCGGTGTCAGTGAGCCGAGACCTTCCAATGTCCACAGCGCGTGAATGCGGGCGAGGTGATCCTTGTGCGTTTTGCACATTTGGGTCAGCGCCGGAACAACCGATTTGTCGCCTTTGACGATGAGCAAACGCTGGGCGGTATCGCGCCACCAGCCGTTGGGGTGGGCGAGATGGGCCACCCATTGGGCGGGGGTTTCCGACAGCATTTTCGGCTGAGGCCCCGGTTTGAAATCCTTGTGCACCAGGCGCCACACCCGGCCGCGACCGATGTTGTTCTGGAATCCATATTGTTCCACCACCTTGCGCAGATAACTGCCCTGGTTGACCCAGGCACCTTCCTGGATGATGCCGCGATACATGTCGACAATATAAAGGCAGCCGTCGGGTCCTGTGGTCATGTTCAGCGGTCGGAAGCAAAGGTCCGACGAGCGCAGGAATTCCGACTGCGGATGCGGATTGGAAATGCGCGTGACCGCGTCCGAGTCATCAACCACCGAACGGCGGATCAGCCGTCCAACAGGTTCGGGCAGGAACACATTTCCCAACAACTCCTTGGGCAGGCGGTCGCCGCGGAAAACTGTTTGGCCCGCACAGCCGGTGAAGTGGTTGAGTGTGCCGTCCTCGCGGGCCTTCCCTGGTCCGCCTTGGTAGTCGCGCACGCCAACCAGCGGCCAGGTGGTGTCGAAGCCTTGTTCCTTTTGCGACGGGGCGTTGATCGCTCCATAAATGATCGGCGTTTGGAAGTTGCCAAGGCCCATTTCGCCGCCGGCGTTGCTCCACCACATTTTGCCGTAGTTGTCCTGGCCGAGCCCCCATTGACCTCCGTTGCCCGGGGTGTCCTCCCGGCGCGGTGCTTCGCTCTCGCCGTTCCAGCGCAGGCGATAGGACTTGTAGGTGCTGTACAACCAGTTGTCCAGGCCCCAGATCAAACCGCTGGGCTGGTGTTCCATGTTGCCGCCGCGGTTGCCGCCTGCATGCCATGGTTTTGATTCATCGGCCACGCCATCGTGGTTGGCATCGCGGTGGATGCTCAGGTCATCGGTATTGGTGATCCCCAGCAAAATGCGGTCGTCGAGCGGCAGGATCATCCGCGGCAGAAGAAGGTTTTCGAGGTAGGTGCTGTGCTTGTCAAACACTCCGTCGCCCTTGCTGCTGACGTGTTTGCTGACCACGCTGTGCGGCGTGATTTCGTCCTTGCCGTTGATGTCCTGCATGTAGGTGCGCATCTCAGCCACATACATCGCGCCATCGGGGTCGAACGCGAGGGTCACCGGCTCCTTGATCTGTGGTTCGCTGAGCACCAGTTCCAAAGAATATCCCTCCGGCAGTCGCACGGTTTTCAAAAACTCCTGCGGCGTGTGGAAGGGAACTTGGGGCTGCGGCGTGAAGTCGTTGGCCGGCGGAACCGCGAAGGTTTGCAGACTGCTGAGAGCGAGAAGGGGGAAAACGGCGGAAGTGGAGCGGCGGATCATGGCTTTTTGGAATGGCTGTGAATACGCACGTCACACGACGAAACTGTCGTGGTTTTCGCCCCGATGGGCAACGGGCCGCAGTTTCCTGCTCAATGAGGACGGCGTTTGAGCCGGAGCTGGGCGAGGGATTTGGCTATGATTGCCTGCAGGTGGGCGACTTCCTCGGCATCGACGCTGTGGTCGATTGACTTCAGTTGCTCTTCTGCGCGCTTGATTGCGGTTTCGGCCGCTGCTTCGTCGATTTGTTCGTCGCCTAAGGCCATATCGGTTAGAATACAGACTTTTTCCTGGGTGACCTCGGCGAAGCCGCTGCCGATCGCCATCGGGAACACCTTGCCGTCCTTTTCGTAGCGCAGTTCGCCGGGGGCGAGCGCCGTCACCAGCGCGCTGTGTTGCGGCAGGATGCCCATTTCCCCATCCGCACCAGGCAGGTAGACGTTGGCAACCATGTCCGAGAAGATTTTTTTCTCAGGCGTTACGATTTCAAGGTGGAGTGGCATGGTGGAATGGGATTGGAGATCAGCAAATCAACTGCGCGACACGGTTTCGATGCCGCCCTTCATGTAGAAATTTCCTTCCGGCACATCGTCCCATTTGCCATCGAGGATTTCGGCGAAGCCCCTGACGGTTTCTTCGAGTGAGACAAGCGCGCCGGGCACGTTGGTGAAAATTTCCGCCACGTGGAAAGGCTGGGTGAGGAAACGCTGGAGTTTGCGGGCGCGGAAAACGGTGAGTTTGTCTTCGTCCGACAACTCATCCATGCCGAGAATGGCGATGATGTCCTGGAGGTCTTTGTAGCGTTGCAGAACTTGTTGCACGCCGCGGGCGACGCGGTAGTGTTCCTCGCCGACCACTTCCGGAGCGAGGGCTTTGGAAGTCGAGGCGAGCGGGTCGACGGCAGGAAACAGCGCTTGTTCCGCAAGGGAACGCTCCAGCACCACCGTGGCATCGAGGTGGGCGAAGGTGTTCGCAGGCGCGGGGTCGGTCAGGTCGTCTGCCGGAACATAAACGGCCTGAATCGAGGTGATCGATCCTTTGTTGGTCGAGGTGATCCGTTCCTGCAGGGTGGCCATTTCCTCGGAGAGGGTAGGCTGGTAGCCCACTGCGGACGGCGTGCGTCCGAGCAAGGCCGAAACTTCCGAACCGGCTTGCGAGAAACGGAATACGTTGTCGACGAAAAGCAACACGTCCTGGTTGTCCTGGTCGCGGAAATGTTCGGCCATGGTCAGCGCGGATAGAGCCACGCGCAGACGGGCTCCCGGCGGCTCGTTCATCTGGCCGTAGCACAGCGCCACCTTCGAGCCTTCGGCCAGCACGGGTGTGCCGGTGGCATTGAGTTTGATGTGGCCGTGCTCGTCCTTCTCGGTGGCGATAACGCCTGACTCGATCATTTCCCAATAAAGGTCGTTGCCCTCCCGGGTCCGCTCACCCACACCGGCAAACACGGAGAAACCACCGTGCGCTTTGGCGATGTTGTTGATCAGTTCCATGATCACCACGGTTTTACCCACTCCGGCGCCACCGAACATGCCGCCTTTGCCGCCTTTGAGCAGCGGGCAGATCAGGTCGATCACCTTGATACCGGTGACGAGAATTTCGGTATTGGCGCTTTGCTCGGTCAGCAGGGGAGCGGGGCGATGGATCGGCGAGCGCATGTTGGCATCGGCGAGCGGCACGTTTTCATCGACCAGATCGCCGGTGACGTTGAAAATCCGGCCGAGAATTTGTTTGCCCACCGGCACGGAAATCGGCGCTCCGGTGTCGGTGATCGTCAGACCGCGCTTCAGGCCATCGGTGGAGGACATTGCCACGGCGCGCACCCAGCCGTCGCCAAGGTGCTGCTGCACTTCCAGCACGAGATACGTATCGGCACCGTTGACGGTGAAGCGGACTTCCAGCGCATTGAAAATGGCGGGCAGGCTGCTGGCTTTTGAGAAGTCGGCATCGACAACGGCGCCGATGACTTGGACGATGGTTCCTTGGTTGCTCATAATGATTGAATGGGAAGTGGGCGGTGTTGCTTTGTTTGTTCGAGAATGGGGGAAATCATTCCATCGCCTTCATCGCGGTGGTGATTTCGAGGAGTTCGGAGGTGATCGCGGCCTGACGGGCTTTGTTGTATTCGAGCGTGAGTTCCTTGATGAACTTCTTCGCGTTGTCGGTGGCGGCTTTCATTGCGACCATGCGCGCGCTGTGCTCGGACGCGCGGGCTTCGACCAATGTTTGATAGACCTGGAAATTGATATAGAGCGGCAGCAAGCTGTCGAGCACTTCCATCGGCGACGGCTCGAAGGCATAATCCTTGCTGAGCGCCGCGCTGGTATTGGTTTCGGCGACTTGATTGCCGACACCTTCGAAATCATGTTTCTCACCGAGCTGCTCGCCACTGAGAGGCAGCAACTGCAGAACAGTGGGCTCCTGGTTCATCACCGTGACGAAATTGTTGAAGGCGATGGAAATCTTGTCGTAGCCTTCTTCGAGGAATTGTTTGATGAGGAATTTGGAAATCGGACGTGCCTCGGCGAAGGGAACGGGGTCCTTTACCGTGAAGTCGGCGACCATTTCCTTGCCCATTTTCGAGAGAATGCCGCGCAGCTTGCGGCCGACGGTGACGTAGTGGGTTTCGGTGCCGCTGGCACTGCGGACTTTTTTGAACAAGTTGGTATTCAGCGCACCGCAGAGTCCCTTGTCGGTCGAGACCACCAGCATCAGTTCCTTGTTGCCCTTGCGGATTTGCAACAGCGGATGGCTTTCCTCCTCGACGTTGTTCTTGAGGTTGACCAGCACCTGGTTGAGCTGGTCGGCGTAGTCGCGTCCGGCGATCGCCTGGTCCTGCGCCTTTTTCATCTTCGCGGCAGCGACGAGCTGCATCGCGCGGGTGATTTGGGCGGTGCTCTTGACCGATTTGATGCGTCGGCGGATGTCGCGGAGGTTGGCCATGGAATCGGAAGTGGGAAGTGATCAGGGATCCGTGGAGAACGGCATTATTTCCAGGAAGTTTTGAAGTCCTCGACCGCCTGTTTCACAGCGGCAACAGCAGTGGCGTCCTTTTTGAGGTCGGGTTTGTTGTTGCGGATGTTGTCCAGAATGTCGGCCTTGCGGGTTTCGAAAAACTCGCCCATGCCGGCTTGGAAGGCGCGGACTTTGTTGACCGGCACGTCGTCGAAATAGCCATTCTGCATGGCGAAAAGGAAGATCGACTCCATTTCCATGCTGAAGGGGTTGTACTGGTTCTGCTTGAAGAGTTCGACGATGCGGGCACCGCGATCCAGTTTCTTCTTGGTCGAGGCATCGAGATCGGAACCGAACTGCGCGAACGCCTGCAACTCGCGATACTGGGCGAGGTCGAGTTTGGTCGTGCCAGCCACCGATTTGATCGTTTTGGTCTGCGCCGCCGAACCCACACGCGACACCGAAAGACCCACGGAAATGGCGGGGCGGATGCCTTGGTAGAAAAGGTCGGTTTCCAGATAGATCTGCCCGTCGGTGATCGAAATCACGTTGGTAGGAATGTAGGCCGAAACGTCGCCGGCCTGGGTTTCGATGATCGGCAGCGCGGTGAGTGATCCACCGCCGGCGTTGTCAGAAAGACGGGCCGAACGCTCTAGCAAGCGGCTGTGGAGGTAGAACACGTCGCCGGGATACGCTTCACGACCGGAGGGACGTTTCAGAATCAGCGAAACCTGACGATAGGCAACGGCGTGTTTGGAAAGGTCGTCGAATACGATCAGGCAGTCCTGTCCTTTATCCATAAGATATTCGGCAATCGAGCAACCGGCATACGGTGCGAGATACTGCATCGCGGCGGAGTCCGAAGCCGAAGCGGTGACGATGGTGGTGTATTCCATCGCACCCGCATCCTCGAGGGTCTTGATGATCCGCGCCACGTTGGAGAGTTTCTGGCCAATGACCACGTAGATGCAATACAGCGGCTTGTGATTCTGCAGTTTGCCCTGCTCGGCGGCTTTGTTTTGCTTGGCCTGGGAAATGATCGTGTCCACCGCGATGGTGGTCTTGCCGGTGGCGCGGTCGCCGATGATCAATTCGCGCTGGCCGCGACCGATCGGGATCATCGCATCGATCGCCATGATGCCGGTCTGCACGGGCACTGAAACGGACTTGCGCTTGATGATGCCGGGGGCGATTTTTTCGAGCGGGTAGTAGGCAGCCGCGGCGATTTCGCCCTTGCCGTCCTGCGGTTCACCGATGGTGTTGACCACGCGTCCCAGCAGCGCCTCGCCGACCGGAACCGACAGCAGTTTGCCGGTGGTCGAACACTGGTCGCCCTCCTTGATCGCGGAGTAGTTGCCAAGCAAAATGACGCCGACCGAACCTTCTTCCAGGTTCATCGCCAGACCGGTGATGCCGCCGGGGAAGCTGATCATTTCATTGAGCATGACGTCGGAGAGGCCTTCGACGCGGGCGACACCGTCACCAATTTCGCGGACGATGCCGACATTGGTCTTGTCAATGGAGGTGGAGATGTTGGCGATCTCTTTTTCGAGTTCTTGTAGGATGCTGCTCATAATAGGTGGGAAGTGGGATGTGGCGGATTGACGAGTGTTTAGAAGACGTTGGCGAGTCGGGCGAGTCGGCCTTTGACGGAGCCATCCAACACGTCATTGCCGACCTGGATGCGCAGTCCGCCGAGAAGCTCGGGGGAAACTTTGTATTCAAAAGTGAGATCACGGCCATACTGCTCGACAATGCTGTCGGCGGCGCGAGCGCGTTCTTCGAGGTCGAGCGGTGCGGCGCTTTCGATGACCGCATGTTTGCGCTCCGCTTCGAGGCGCACCAAGCGTTTCAAGGTGACCAGGATGCCCTGATAGTCGCGCGGTTTTTGCGCAACCAGTTTCTGGATCGCGCTGCGCAAATGGCTCTCGTTGAGAGAACCGCTGGCGGAGCACATCCGGAAAATGCGATGGGCGTTGGTCCTGGCGACTTTGGAGACTTTCATGCGGAAGTAAAAAAAGGATTTCGATCAGGCTTGAACGCGGGTGAGGGATTCCTCGTTGATCTGGCGCTGTTGCTCGGCGCTGAGTTTGCCACCGGTGGCCTGTTGGGCGGTGGTGGCGACGAGGCGTCCGAACTCGCGTTTGAGATCGGCGGAAATCTGCGCGCGTTCGGCTCGGGCGGCTGCTTCGGCCTTGGCGATGATGCCCTGTGCCTGAGCGACCGCCTCCTGCGCTTTTTGCTCGGTGAGCACAGAGGCGCTGGCTTTGGCTTCATCAATCATGCGCTTGGCGTCGGCATTCGCCTTGGCGATCAGCTCCGCCGTGCTTTTCTCCGAAGCGGCGAGTTGTTGTTCGATCTGTTTGAGTTTGTTCTCCCCGTCGGCGATGCGCGTTCTGCGCTGCTCGAGCATGGCCTGCACCGGGCCGAAGGCGAATTTTTTCAAGAGAAACGCGACGATCAAAAAGGTGGCCAACTGGGCGAGAAAATGCGGCCAGTTGACGTGGAAAGTGGTGAGGATTTGTTGAATCGGCCCCTCTCCCGTTGCTGCGGCTGCGGCATGGGCATCGGTGTTGGCAAGTGTCAGCAAATTGGTGAGCATGAGCGGGATGTGTTTGGTGAAAGAAGGGATGCTGGATACGGGGGATGAAAAAAAGGCGGGGGGAAGGGGCCGGATCCGGACGCGCCGGACCCGGCGGGTAGCGGATTATTTCGGGCCAAGGAAGATGGCGATGAAGATCAATCCTTCCGCAAGAGCGGCAAGAATGATCGAAATCGTCAGGATGTTGCCGAAGGCACCCGGGTTGCGACCGGTGGCTTCTGCGGCTTTCGCACCAAGAAGACCAATGCCCAGACCGGCAGCGAGAGCGGCGGCGGCGACGTGCAGGTTTCCGGTGATTTCAGCGAGGATCGGGAGTGTTGTCATGTTGGTAGTTGTGTGTGTTTGTGTTTCCATCCCCCGCGAGTGATTAACGGTCGGAATGGGAAAGGTTTCAATGAGGGGCGGTTTTATCGGCATGCTCGTCGTGATCGCCGTGGTCGCAGATGAGTTTGAGGAAAACGGAGGTCAGCAGAGCGAAGACCAGAGCCTGCACGAAGCCGACGAGCAGTTCCAAGAAGTAAAACGGCAATGGGGGCATCCAGGAAAGCAGGGCCGGCACTTTCATGCCGAGCATCGATTCGAGAATGTTTTCTCCGGCGAAGACGTTGCCGTAAAGCCGGAACATCAGAGCGAGAGGGCGCAAGGCGATCGAGGCGACTTCGATCACGCCAACAAAGAGGAACAGCGGAATCATCACGATCAGCATGATGCCGTGAAATTCGCCCTTGGGTGCGAAAATGTGCTTGAAGAAGCCGACGATGCCGTTTTCGCTGATCGCCCAATAGAACCACAATACCGTGAAGGTCATCGACATCGCCATGGTCAAGTTGAGGTCGGCATTCGGACCGCGCAGAAAGGGACGGAAGCTGTCGTGGGGATCGACGCCCGGACCGCTCAGTTGCCAGCCGATCGTGCCGACACCCGGAATCAGCCCGAACCAGTTCGAGAACAGGATCAGGATGAAAATCGTCGCGAAAAACCAAAATGTGCGCTTGGCGAGGTGCGGTCCGAGAATGCCCTCGAAAAATTGGATCAGCGTCTCGACCAACCACTCGATGAAATTTTGCAACCCGCTCGGGATCAAGGCCATTTTTTTTGTGGCAATCTGGCAGACCAGAATGATTACGGCGGCGACGATCCAGATCGCGATCATCGAATTGGTGACCGGGATCGGGCCGAGGGAAAAAACATCCTCCGCATAGGCGGGAAGTGGGTCGTGGCCTCCGCTTTCCGCCAGCGCGGGTGCTGCGGAGATCAACAAGAGAGAGGCAAGTCGGAAAATCGTGCGCATGAAAGAAAAAGGAATCGGGCGTGGTGTGTTTAGTCGATTTTTTTCATCACTGGCAAGATTTATTTGTGAAAAATTTCACAAGCTCGATAAACCGTTTATTTTCAGTGGTTTATTGCGATTTGATCCTTTTCGTAATTCGGTGGTTGTTAGGGAAATTTGCAAAAAGTATCGCGGCTCGCGGAATGGGGCTTGTCAGCATCGATATTATTTAGTAACCCATCACCCTTCCCCCGCAAAAACACAACACAAACACATGAGTAACTTAGGAGATACAATGACGGCGCCCAATGCCAAGCGATTGCTATGGGCGGGATTTATGGCGATTCTCGCGGCGGGATTAGGTTTTGCCATTCGCGGCGGGATTTTCGACAACTGGGGCAAGGAATTCGGCTTCACGGCCACGCAACTGGGGGCAATCGGTGGCGCCGGATTTTCGGGCTTCTGCTTCGGAATTATTCTCGGTGGATTGATTGTAGATAAAATCGGTTATGGAAAGCTGGTCACCCTGGCCCTGGTTTTCCACGTCCTTTCCGCGTTCGTCACCTTCGGGGCCAGCGCTCCCGAGAGCGCTTACAATTTCCTTTATTGGGGCATGTTCCTTTTCGCGTTCGCGAACGGTACCCTTGAGGCTGTCGCCAATCCATTGGTATCGACTCTTTTCCCGCAGAATCGGACGCACTATCTCAACATCCTCCACGCCAGCTGGCCGGCCGGCATGATCATCGGCGCGGTGATCGGCTGGGTGCTCGATGACAAATTCCAAGTGGGCTGGAAAATGCAACTTTCGCTCTACCTCGTTCCCACGGTGCTCTATGGATTGATGTTCATGGGTCAAAAATTCCCCAAATCCGAAGCTGCGGAAAAAGGCACGAGCTTCGTTTCCATGTTCAAGGCCGTCGGCATCCTCGGCGCACTTGTTGCCTGCTACCTGCTGGCTTTGTTCTTCGGTGACATCCTCAAAGCGAAATTCCCAGACACCGCCGCCTACCTCGGCTACGGCATCGGCGGCATTCTCCTGCTCACGATTTCGGTGATCACCCGTTTCTCGTTCGGATCGATCATTCTCTTTGTTCTTTTCATCGCCCACGCCCTGGTCGGCGCTGTCGAACTGGGAACGGACGGCTGGATCCAGAACATCACCGGCAACCTGTTCACCTCGGAGCAAGGCAAGTTTCTTTTCATCTGGACGTCGCTGATCATGTTCAGCCTGCGTTTCTGTGCCCATTTCATCGAAAGCAGGCTCAAGCTTTCGCCGATCGGTCTGTTGCTGACCTGCTCGATCATCGCCTGCATCGGTCTTCATCTTGCGAGCGGCATGAATACATTTCCCATGGCGATGATCGCTCTGGGGATTTACGCAGTGGGCAAGACATTCTTCTGGCCGACCATGCTTGCCGTGATTGGTGACCGCTACCCGCAAACGGGTGCCGTCGCGATGTCGATCATGGGTGGCATTGGCATGCTTTCCGCCGGTCTTATCGGCGGCCCCGGCCTTGGTTACGGCAAGGATCGTTTTGCCGGCGAGGAGCTGAAAAAAGCCGATGCGGCTTTGTATGAGGAATACAAGTCGGAAAAAACGTCGAAGTTCCTTAATCTCGAGTCCACCGCCGTGCATGGCCTGGACGGCACCAAACTTGCCGCTGCCAAGGAGGCGAAGGAGAAAACGGATGCGCAAAAGGCTGTCGTGCTGGCTGACCAGCTGGGAGACCGTAGCACGTTGAAAGCGGATTCGTACATCCCGATGGCCATGGCGGTCATTTATCTGCTCTTGTTGTTGTATTTCAAAGCCATCGGCGGTTATCGCGCCCTCTCGATTCAAGAAGCCACGAAAGGCGAGTAAGTGTTGTGGAATTTTTCTCAAGGGCGGCCTGCGGGCCGCCCTTTTTTTGTTGCGTTGTTTGAGGCAGGGAACGATCTCCGAGCGTTCCGGTGGGGGACGGACGCGGATCACCCTAACGTGATCTGCCTTCACCCCACGCTCTCGTTCGCCAACAACGCCGGTGAGTCAGGAAGATCCTTCATGAGCAAACAACCCTGCCCCCACCGGAACTTTAGAAGAAATTTCCCTGCCTTCGGAATCAAATGGCAGGGAACGATCTCCGAGCGTTCCGGTG
>CAMAQB010000083.1 GCA_945860285.1 Akkermansia muciniphila
AATCCGTGTGAGCGAGACGACGAGCACCGGCCACGATTGATACCATGAAAGCAAGTAGCGTTTTAGCCGGCGGGATGGAGTTAGGGCTTTTGTAGTCAAAGGGGATCAACTCGGTCATCCGGCCAGCCAGTCCAATCTTTTCCCAAAAAGAAATGAGACTGACGAGGCCGCCAAAGGGAGTGATCTGCTTCTGAGTGGAAGAAAGGCGGACTTGCCTGGAAGGAAAAACGGGGGTTACAAGTTGGTTGCATTGTTTGGTGAAGGAAATTGGTATTTGGTTCGTTGACGCAAACCTTCTAACATATGACTTGTAGCCAAACGATGCTTTATTTAATTTCGGTTTTCGGGCTGAATGATCCTTGTGCGCATCGCTTCTGCAAACGTCATGTCAGCAGATTATTTCCGTTACCAAGCACGTCGAGACAATTCCGTACGCTTGTCTGAGGGAAGCTGCGATCATTTGCCCGGATCCGCCAGCGTGCCCTTGGCATTCAAGGCGTAATTGTTCCAAAGCACGGCGTAGTCGCGCGAGGGGAGCCACCAGCCTTCGTGAAGTTTGCCGTTTGCGGGGAGGTCGGCAAAGGCGTGAATCGTTTTCGTGGCCGGATCCTGAACAAAGCCGTTTTTTTCGAGAACGGTGTTGAGTTTTACAGGTCCCCGGGCGGGGTTTGCCTGGGCAGGGAGCCGCAGTGCGAGTGCGGTTTTGAAAAATGCCAGCATGAGATCCTGCTGACCATCGATCATGTGATGGGTGCCGCGCACCAGTGCGACGTGAACCAGCGCACCCTGCTTGCGGGCTTCGCCCATGTTTTTGAGCATGGCCTCGCGCTCATGATCCTGATTGTACCCCTGCGAACCGATGCGGTCATTCATGTCCCAGATGCTGATTCCCGGGATTCGGGCGGTGGTCTTGGGGATGAGTTTCGCTTCGCCGTCCTTGAGGATGGGAGAACTGTAGCCGTAGGCGGGCGTTGTACTGGCAGGGCCGGTGCCGAGGTCGTTGTTGTGTCCGAACGCGGATTTGAACAAGCAGTAGGCAACGATGCGCTCCGGGAAATCCTTCAAGCTGCGTTGAATGTAGGCGGCGGCGTTCGAGTGCGACCAGAGAAGCAAAGGCGCGTGGGCGAGTTCCGGATGTTTCTTTTCGACGGCAGCCGCGGAAAGTGTCGTGGCGATCGAGGGCACGAAGTGATCCTCCTTGAAGCTCATCTTGTCCTCACGGGTGAGCAATGTGGCGATGCCGAGTTGTTCACCAAGATTTTTTTGAATGATGCCCACCATGTTCGCGCCGTCGCCCCAGCGCGGTGCGACAAAAACAGCGACGACACTCTTGCCGCTGGGCGGCAGCCAGAGTTCCCACGCGGTTGTGGCGGCTGCAGGCGGAGTTGCGGCATTCTCAATGCCGGCGGTGACGGCGACCGAACAAAGAACAAGGAGCTGGCGTATGAGTTTCATGATTGGGTTTGAATGCAGGTGGTGGGAGATGGTCCTTGATGTGGCTGGTGCTCAGTCCACGAGCAGGGCGATCTGTTCGCCGGGTCCGTGCACGCCTTCGATGAGAATGCCCTCGACATCGGCGGTTTTCGAGGGGCCGGTCGCCCAGATGATGTTCGGGGAATCCCCCAGCGCGGCAATGGCTTCGGGAATCGTGCGGTGAATTTCGTGAGCCGAAAGCACAGCGACGTGAACCCAGGGTGACAATGCCGCCAAACGATCGGAGGTTTTGTCATCGTCGAGAATCAACGAACCCGATTCCGCAATCGCCCCTGTCGCACGGGTGATGCCGAATTGATAACGGTCGTAATTGTCGCGGTCGTAGTTTGTTTCAACCGTCATGCCGAAAGCGGTCAGGGCCTTGCCCACACCATCGAACAACGCAGGATCGCAATATCCGCGGGTATTTCCACTTGTTTGAAGCAGCGATGCCAGCTCGCTGATTGTCGTATAGGCCTTGCCGTTCACCGCGCGGAAATTGCGCGCGAAAATCTCCCAGAGTCCCGATCCCTCGAGCCGGGGCAGTGAATGCAATTGCTCCACATCATAAGCGGGATACTCCTCCTTGTCAGCCACCTCGGCAGTGGCTTTTTTCACCTTGGCCATAATGTTCTCACGCGACATGGGCGAAATGTATCCGAGCTAGACCGCGTTGGCAAGTTTGCGATTGACCGGCAGTGGTTATGTTAGAATCGGCTTGACGATTTTGCCCGCGATATCGGTCAGGCGGTAGTAACGCCCCTGGAATTTGTAGACCAGTTTTTCATGATCGACACCCATCAGATGCAGCATGGTGGCGTGCAGATCGTGCACGTGCACCGCGCCGTCGAGGATGTTGTAGCCGAAGTCGTCGGTCGTGCCATGGGTGAAGCCGCCCTTCACCCCCCCACCGGCGAGCCAGATGCTGAAGCAGCGCGGGTGATGGTCGCGACCGTAGTTGTTGCCGGAAACCTTGCCCTGGCTGTAGGCGGTGCGACCGAACTCGCCGCCCCAGACGACCAGGGTGTCGTCCAACAGACCACGACGCTTGAGGTCCATGACCAAAGCCGCCGAGGCCTGGTCGGTTTGTTTGCATTGACGGTTGATGCCGCCGACCACGTCGCCATGCTGGTCCCAGCCCTGATGGAAAAGTTGCACAAAGCGTACGTCGCGCTCGATCAAGCGGCGGGCAAGCAGGCAGTTGGCTGCAAAGGTTCCGGGGTTTTTGGATTCGGGCCCGTAAAGCTGGAAGGTTTCCTCCGACTCTTTCGAAAGGTCGGTGGCATCAGGCACGCTGGTTTGCATGCGGAAAGCCATTTCCGCCTGGGCGATGCGTGCATTGATCTCGGGATCGAGTTCCTGCGCGGCCTGATCGAGATTGAGTTTGCCGAGTGCATCGAGCATGCCGCGCCGCACATGGGGCGAAACGCCCTCGGGATTTGTCAGATAGAGCACCGGCTCCTTGCCCGAGCGGAACTGCACGCCCTGGTGCTCGCTGGGAAGAAAGCCCGCGCCCCAAAGCCGCGAATACAGCGGCTGGTCGCGGCTCGCATCCTTCGATACGAGCACGATGAACGCGGGCAGGTTGTCATTCATGCTGCCAAGGCCGTAGGAAGCCCATGAACCCATCGACGGGCGACCGGGGACCTGATTGCCCGAGCAGAAAAACGTGATTGCCGGATCGTGGTTGATCGCTTCCGTATGCATCGAACGGATCAGACAAATTTCATCCGCGATCTTCTGGGTGTAGGGCAGGGTGTTGGAGATTTCCATGCCGCTTTTGCCGTGCTTCGAAAAATCTGTGAAGGAACCCGCCATCGCCAGACTGCTCTGATTGCCGCTCATGGTTGACAGCCGTTGGTTGCCGATGACCTCCTTCGGCAGCGGCTTGCCGTGGCCCTGGCGCAGCACGGGTTTGAAGTCGAACGTTTCCAAATGCGAGGGACCGCCGGCTTGGAACAGATAAATGACCCGCTTGACCTTGGCGAAATGGTGCGGCGCGCCGAGAACGCCTCCCTCAGCGGCCCGGGCGGAGCCGGAACCTAACAAATTCGAGAGCGCCATCGCACCCAATCCCAAACCCGAAGAGCCCAGGAAATGGCGGCGCGTGAAACCCATCAGTTGATCGTAGCTCGGTGAGTGTGGATTCTTCATCTGTTAGTGTCAGGAGTTGTTTAGCGATTCACAATGGCGGCATCCGATGTAAGCAGGGTGGAACAAACCACGATCATTGCCGCCAGCGCGGGGTTGTCCTGACCGCAGACCGCTTTGGCCGCGGCAAGGTCTTTTTCGTAACCGGATCTTTGTGCGTTGTAGAGTTCTTCGAGCGCCTTCACTTCGGCCGGTCGCGGCTCACGGCAGGTCAGGATCACAAAGGCCTGTGTGAATTGCGCGGCGGGACTTTCCGGTTTTTCCCGAATCGCCCGCTCCGCCAGCTTTTTGGCACATTCAAAAAATCCGAGGTCGTTGAGGAAAATCAACGGCTGCAAGGGCGTGTTGGTTGTCAGGCGGCGCGGTTGACAAACCTCGCGACTCCCGGCATCGAGAGTGAGCATGCTCGGCGGTGGAGCCGTGCGCTTGCGATAGGTATAAATGCTGCGACGATGCAGTCCCTCGCCGCCGTCGGGATGATAATCGCCGCCCGAGGCACCGGCCTCCGACCACACGCCGTCGGGTTGCCATGGTTTCACACTCGGTCCGCCGATTTTTTCCACCAGCAATCCGGATGCAAACAATGCCTGATCGCGGATCGCCTCGCCGGACAATCGATACGATGGTCCGCGCGACAGCCATGTGTTCTTCGGATCTTTTTCCCGTTTTTCGGGTGTGCTGGCAGATGTCTGCCGGAATGTCGCGCTCATCACCATGCGTTTGAGCAGCCGTTTCACGTCCCAGCCTTCGTGGGAAAAGTCGTACGCCAGGGAATCCAACAATTCAGGATGCGTGGGTGCGTCGCCCTGCATGCCGAAATTTTCCTGCGTTGTCACGATGCCATTGCCAAAGCACATGATCCACAAGCGGTTCACGGCGACGCGCGACACCAGCGGATTGTTCGGATCGGTCATCCACTGCGCCAGTCCGAGACGGTTTTTGGGAGCCTTGGCATCAAAGGGCATCACCGCTTGCGGCGGTGCCGGCTCCACCGGCTTCGTTAGATCGGGCGATGCGTAGTCCCCGCGAACCAGCACATGAAACTGCCGCGGGTGCGGCGATAGTTTCATGCACATGATGAGCGGGATGTGATGAAGATAATCGTCCTCCAATGACTTGCGGGCCGCGACCACCGCATCGCGCGCCTTGGCCGCCGTCTCATCGACGCGTTTCAGGAAATGCTCGCGAACCCGCGCTGTCGCGTCGGCGTTGCCGGATTTTGCCGAGGCAAACACCTCCGCCATTGAGGCCTGGTGCAGGTCATCCACTTCCAGAGGCGAAAGCGCCATGCGGAAAAACTTCAACTCGTCCATCCGCCCCTCGGCAAATCCACGGTCGTCGCGAGGCCTTGCGCCCACCCGCATCGTCTCGGTGGTGATGCTCTTGTCCAGATGATCGTGCAATACTTTCGTCGCAACGGGCTTGCCGTCATAATAGAGCGCCAATCCACCAGCGGTCGATGACCCGTCATAAGTCACGGTGAGATCCACCCACTTCCCGACCGGAAATTCATCCACGGTTTCGATGGAAACCGCACACCCCGGCCAGAGGTGGATGCAACTCCAGCGCAGTTTGCCGTTTTCTAACAAAATTTCAAATCCTCCGGCATCGGCTCCTTGTGAATAGAGGCCAGGTCCGGAGTGCAGGATGACGGCGCGATTTTTTTTCTCGGGCGAAAACAACCGCACGGAAATGCTCAGCGGTTGGTAGCGATTGAGACCGTTGATTCCCTCGAGTTGCAACAGGGTGTCGCCGTCAAATTGCATCGCCCCGTTCACCGCACCGGGCACGGCGGTCAGTTGACCTCCCGACATTTGGGCAGCAGCCGCGTTGGCAATCGCATTGGGCAGCTTCCCATCCACGATCGCATCCAACGGGTAATGCGCCGACGGCACCGGCGGAGTCAGCGACGGCGTGGCCGCCAGCCATTGCGCGAAGGCCTCGTCGCGGCTTGAGGATGTTTTTTTCTGCTCGGCGATGGCCGCATCAAGCACAGCCTGACGTTTTTCAATCTCGATATCATGATTCGGCTCCCGCAAGCGCATCGACGGCTCGGGCGCGCTTGTGGAGATCGAATACGGAGTCAGTCCACATTCGTCGATCTGTCCGAACATCGCACTCATGCTGTAATAATCCGTTTGCGGCAGCGGGTCGTACTTGTGGTCGTGGCATTTGCTGCATTCCAGAGTCAGACCCAGGAACGCAGTGCTGGCTGTCTGCACGCGATCCGAAACGTATTCCTGACGGAACTCCTGTTCGATCGATCCTCCCTCTTCGGTCTGACGGTGCAATCGATTGAACATCGTCGCCAACTGCTGGTCGCGCGTTGGTTTCGGCAGAAGATCTCCGGCGATCTGCCAGGTGAGAAACTGATCGTAGGGCAGGTTTTCGTTGTATTGCTTGATCAACCAATCGCGCCACGGCCAGACAAAGCATTCCTTGTCCGACTGATACCCGTAGGTGTCGGCGAAGCGTGCGATGTCGAGCCAGTCCTGCGCCATGCGTTCACCGTAGCGCGGTGAGGCCAGCAGGGCATCGACCTGTTTTTCATAGGCATCGGGCGATTGATCGGCAACGAATGCTTTCACTTGTTCAGGTGAAGGTGGCAAGCCGTTGAGAACAAAGGAAACGCGCCGCAACAAGGCTTCGCGCGATGCTTCCGGATTCGGCGCGAGGTTCTCCTTCTCCATTTTCGCCAACGCGAAAAAATCGATGTCGTCCTTGCCCCAGTCGGATTTTTTCACAGCGGGGCGGGGATGTTTTTTCGGAGCGACGAATGCCCAATGGCGTTGGTACTCCGCGCCCTCGTCGATCCAGCGCACCAACATCGCGCGCTCGGCATCGGTCAGCGGTCGGTTCAATTTCACCGACGGCATGATCTCCTCGGGATCGTGGGAATACATGCGAGTGACCATTTCACTGGCCTTGGAGTCGCCGGGCACGATCGCGCGACTGCCGCTCTTCAACTTGGCGGTGGCACCTTCCGGGGTGTCGAGCCGCAGTCCGGCTTCGCGGCCTTTGTTGGCATCCGGTCCGTGACAGCCGAAACAACGGTCCGACAGGATCGGTCGGACATCGCGGTTGTAATCGATCTTTTCCTGACTAACGGCAACTTGTTGATTCCCGGAGTTGTTGACTTGAATCGCCGCTGTGATCGCCACGCTCGGGGATTTTTTCAAACACTGCGTCAGCAAGGTCACGCTTGCCATTGAGAGCAAACATAACGTGAATCCTGTTGCGCGCGGCTTTGTGTTCGATGGGAAAATCATGGCAACTTTCGGGTCGAGGCACTATACGGCGGAAACCGGACCTGTCATTCAAAAAAACCGCATGACAGCCAGGCGCGCCGCGTGCTAGCATTACCGCTCCAACTGCAATAACGTGCCGGAAACCACCACCACTCCCGAACTCCTCTCGCCCGCCGGCAATTGGGACTGCGCCCGCGCCGCCGTCGCCAGTGGCGCGGATGCCATCTACTTCGGCTTGTCGCGCTTCAATGCCCGCCTGCGCGCCACCAATTTCACCGACGAGGACCTGCCGGAGCTGATGAAATTTCTCCACCGCCACGGTGTGAAGGGATTCGTTACCATGAACACCCTGATCTTTACGGCGGAAATGCACGATGCCGCCGCGCAGTTGCAATGGCTGGAAGCCTGCGGTGTCGATGCCATCATCGTGCAGGACCTCGGACTGGCGAAACTCGCGGCCACCATCGCGCCCCGACTCGCGCTCCACGCCTCGACCCAGATGACGATCACTTCGCCCGCGGGTCTGGCCTTTGTCGAATCGCTTTTTCCTTTGGAGCGCGCGGTGCTCGCCCGTGAATTGTCACTCAAGGAGTTGCAGCGCTTTCCCGGTGAGAGCGCTGAAGTCCACACACCGCTTGAAGTCTTCGTCCACGGCGCCTTGTGCGTGGCCTATTCCGGCCAATGTCTGACCAGCGAGAGCCTCGGACAACGCTCGGCCAACCGCGGTGAATGCGCCCAGGCCTGCCGCATGCCCTATGACCTGATCATCGATGGTGTGCAAAAACCACTCGGCGAAATGCGCTACCTGCTTTCGCCGCAGGACCTCGCGGCAGTGGATTTGATTCCCGCTCTGGTCAATGCCGGCATCAAATCATTCAAGATCGAAGGACGCCTGAAGTCGCCTGAATACGTCGCCGCCGTCACCCGGGTCTATCGAAAAGCACTCGATGCCGCGGTCGACGGAAAGCCGGCGCCGACCACCGATCACGACCGCTATTCGCTGGAAATGACATTTTCCCGCGGGCTTTCGACCGGCTGGTTGGCGGGTCCGAACCATCCGTATCTCACCCACGGAAAATTTGGCAAAAAACGCGGTGCCTTGCAGGGCATGGTCACCCATTGCGGCTCGGGCTGGATCGAAATCGACAGCCAACATCCGCTACCGTTGCAGGCTGGCGACGGCGTGGTCTTCGATGCCGGAGAAGATCGCAACCACGAGCAGGGCGGGCGGGTCTGGAAGATCGAAAACCAGCGCATCTATTTTCACAAAACCTTTTCGCCGATTGATTGGGAACGTGTTCATCCCGGACAGAAAGTCTGGAAAACATCCGATCCGAAATTGGAAACGGAACTCCGCAAGGCATGGCAGAATGCGAAATTGTCGCCGGTCAAAACCGATCTCCATCTGGTGGTGAAAGGTAGCGTCGGTTTCCCGCTGCTGCTCTGCGCGGACGACATCGAAGTTCCGTCCGCAACTCCGCTCAGCGCCGCGGAAAAACATCCGTTGAGCACCGAAACCCTGCACGCGCAGCTTTCCCGTCTCGGCGACAGCGATTACCAGCTCGCCACACTCGACAATCGCATCGAGGGGCAATGCCACATTGCCCTCAGCGAACTCAACCGCATGCGCCGGGCGCTTGTGCAATTGCTCGACGATAACCGCAGCAGCCCGGAACCCGTGCGGCCTGCGGCGCTGGACTTTGCGGAATTGCAACCGCAGCACGAGCAAAGCATCCCGACAGCCGCTCCGCAATTGTCCTGTCTGTGCCGCAGCATGGATCAGCTCGAAGCCGCACTTGAATGCGGTGTGCCGATGATCTATTGCGATTTCGAAGACCCGCGCCGCTACAAGGATGCCGTGGCTCTAAGTCCCGCAGTGATCCTCGCCACCCCACGGATCATCAAACCGGGCGAAGATGGGTATCTGAAATTGATCGAACGCGCCGAACCGCGCGGCCTGCTGCTGCGCAACCTGGCGGCGCTGAATTACTACAAACATCGTAGTGATCTGATCCAGGTCGGCGATTTTTCCCTCAACGTCGCCAATCCGCTCACGGCAAAACTTTTGATGGAGCATGGGCCGTTCGAGCGCTTGACGATTTCCTACGACCTCAACATTGCCCAGGTCATCGATCTTCTGCACGCAGCACCGCCGCAGTGGTTCGAACTGACCATTCACCAGCACATGCCACTCTTTCACATGGAGCACTGTGTTTTCTGCGCCTTCATGTCACCCGGCACCGACTACAAAACCTGCGGCCGGCCCTGCGAAAAACATGTCGTTCACCTGCGCGACCGGGTCGGCCAGCTTCACCGCCTGAGTGCCGATGTCGGCTGTCGCAACACGCTTTTCAACGGTCGCGCCCAGACCGGTGCCCGTTTCCTGCCCGATCTCTTGAACGCAGGCCTGCGCCGGTATCGCATCGAGCTGCTCGCGGAGTCCCGCGAAGAAGCCATCCACAGCATCCGCCTCTATCAAAACCTCCTGGCAGGGACCTGCTCCGCCACCGACCTGCACACCGCCCTGGGTGCCACGGAAAAACTCGGCGTGACCGAAGGCACCTTGCGGGAAGGGTAGCAGGGGTGAAATGGGGGATGTGGGATCAAACCGATTCAAGGAAATTTTTTCCCGAAGCTGGATTTGAGCATACGCTTGCCTTAACGCAACTAAACAGCCGCTTATCAGGACTCGTGAAATTGTCCGCATGGATCAAGATCAATAATCCGTGCCCATCCGTGAAATCCGTGGTCAAAAAAACTTCTTTTCTTGAAAAACCAAAGATTTTCAACCACGGATCAATCGTATTATCACGGATGCGATTGAAGGAATGAAACAGCGAAATCCAATGTCTTCTCTTATCCGTGCCCGTCCGTGAAATCTGTGGTCAGAAACTCTTCTATTCTTGAAAAACCAAAGAATTTCAACCACGGATGGAACGGATTATCACGGATGAGATTGAAGGAATGAAACAGCGCAATCCAATGTCTTCTCTTATCCGTGCCCATCCGTGAAATCCGTGGTCAAAAATTCTTCCAGATCCCATAGCTATGAGGAGCCCCCACAATCCAAAGTGGCGATGGTGTTTCGCGAAACGCGGGCCAACTCGATTCCCGCAATAAAATACTGGACGTTGCCGGACATTGTGATGAGCTTGGCGCGGTGAACAGTCACAACGAACCCATGGCGATTTTCGGCCTCCCGGACGGGCGGCGTTTGATCGGTCGCGGGCCTTTCACTTTTGCGGCGACCCGACCCGATGTCGATGTTGCATTCTACGTCAATGACTTCGGTTTGCAGGCGGAAAAACCATGGCGCATTCCCGGATCGTGGAAAGTTTTGCAGGAAAGCGAAATACCCCGCGCGGAGCTGCCGGAAATCGAATGGACGACACCTGATTCAGCGAATTTCGCCCGTGTATTCCAGGAAATTTCCCATGCGATCCGCCAGGGCGTTTTTGAAAAAACCGTGCCGGTCAGCGTGGAGCACGGCGAATGCCTCCATGGCGATCCGGCTTCCTTCGCCACCGCCTTCGCCCATGTCGGCGACACGAAAATTTCCTATGCCTGGGTCGACGGCAATCACGGATTCGCCGGTGCCACTCCCGAACTTCTTTTTTCGTTAGTCGGCAACACTCTGCACACGATGGCGCTGGCCGGCACGGCGCGCAGGGAGGAGCGCGAGATTCTGGCGATCGATGAAAAGGAAATCCGCGAACATGAATACGTGGCGCAGAGCCTCGTCGCCAAACTCGCCGAGATGGGAAACCTGACCCGTCAACAACGGAAAATCCTCGACCTCGGGCCGATCGTGCATTTTCAAACGCTGATCGACGTCACCCTTGATGAGCCGACATCGATCGAAGCCCTGCTGAAAAAACTCCACCCCACCCCCGCTCTCGGACCGCTGCCGCGCACGAAGGAGACCATGGCGATGCTGCTCGAGTGGCGGAACCAACTCGGATGTCCCGCTGAATTCGGCGCGCCGTTCGGGCTGCTTTACGAGGGGACGTTTCATAGCGTCGTCGCGATCCGCGGCATCTGGTGGAAAGGCCGGCAGGTCATGCTGCCGGCGGGATGCGGGGTGATTGAAGCGGGTCGCATGGTCAACGAGTGGCGTGAACTGCGGTTGAAAAGAGAAGCAGTGAAAGCCGCGATCAGCATTTGAAACATGGCAATGAACCCACAAACCCAGGAAATCCAGTCCCGCGCGGCAACCGTGCTGGCACCAGCCTTGCAGGGACAGCTCTCGCCGATGGAGAAAGTCGCGATGTTCAAGAGCTTCCGCAGCAGCGAGGAGAGCGCGATCAAGGAACGCCATCGTGAAGGCGCCGGCGGGCTCGACCTCGCAGGGCAACGCGCGAATCTTCTCGATGCGCTGTTGCTCTCCGCCCACCAAAGCGCGCTTGCCGGGTTGAAAAGCCCACCGGGAATTTTATCCTGCATTGCCATCGGCGGTTATGGTCGCGGCCTCTTGAATCCCTATTCGGATGTCGATCTGCTCTTTTTGCTCCCGGTGCCCTCCGGCAAAATCCCGCCGGGCAGCAAGGAGGCCATCGAATCGATCCTTTACGTGTTCTGGGATATCGGATTGAAGGTTGGCCATGCGGTGCGGTCGATTGCCGAGTGCATCGCCGAGGCAAATCTCGATCAACAGAGCAAAACCGCCATGATGGACACCCGGTTGATTGCCGGTGATGAAAAGTTGTATAAGGAGTATCGGACTCTTTTTGAAAAGGAGTGCATTCAAAAAAAACAGAAGGAATTTCTCGACTTGCGACGTCAGGACCAGCGCACCCGCCACAACAGATACTGGAAAACCCCTTTTCTCCAGGAACCGAACGTCAAGGAATCCTGCGGCGGTCTGCGCGATTATCACAACATCATGTGGGTTTCCCAGGTGAAACGCGGCATCACCGACCTCAAGGATTTGGTCATGGAAAAAAGCCTTACACCAACTGCCTACCGGGAAATCTCCGACGCCTACGATTTCCTTCATCGCGTCAGAAACGAACTCCACTACGAAACCGGCAAGGAGAACGACATCCTCACCCTGCGCCTTCAGGGCATCGTCGCCACCACGTTCAATTATCCGCAAAAGAGCATCCTGCGTCGCACCGAGGCGTTCATGCGCGACTACTACACGCACACCCGGCACCTGTGGCAGCACACCACGTCGCTGATGGAAATTTACCAGATTGAGGAGGAACAGGCGGCCGCGTCGGGACTTCGTTCGTTTCTCTCGTTCCGCAAGAGCAAAATTGAGGAGTTCGATGGATTCACGGCGCGCGATGGGCGCATCTACGCGATTGCGAATGAAGTGTTCACGAGCGACCCGAACCGCATGATGCGGTTGTTCCAACACTGCCAGGTGAGGACGCTGAAACTCTCGCCGCCGATGCGAAAACTGGTCAAGGAACACCTCGACCTGGTGGACAAGGATTTTCGTTATGACAAGAGGAACCGCGACACGTTTCAAGCAATCCTCGAGCGCAAGGGCGATGTCGCACGCACACTGCGGCTCATGCACCGGGTGGGATTTCTCGGAAAATTCCTCCCCGAATTCGATGCCATGGACTGCCTTGTGCAGCATGAGTTTTTCCACCGCTACACCGCCGACGAGCACACCCTGCGCTGCATCGACCAGCTCGACGCACTGCTCATTGATGAAGCGCCGCGCAGCGAATTTTATCGTCGTCTGCTGCTGGATGTCAGCGATCCCTACGCGCTCTATCTCGCGGTGATCATGCACGACACCGGTCGTGCTGAAAATGTGCGCGAACACATCGACGGATCGACCATGCTCTCCAACAAAGTCTGCAGGCGCTTGCAGATCACCGGCGCGCGGCGGGCGCTGCTGATGTTTCTCGTGGACAACCACCTGATCTTCTGGCGCACCGCCACCACCAAGAACATCGAGGATCCGGATGTGATCGCGGAATTTGCCACGATCATGAAAACCAAGGTGAATCTCGACACCCTGTTGCTGTTCACCTATGCCGACACACTGGGCACCTCGCCGGATGCCTGGACCAGCTGGAAAGAGACGTTGATGCGCCAGCTCCACTCCCTCACCAGCCGCTTTCTCACCCATGGCCGGGCGGGTTATGCCGCATCCATCGAGGAGGAGAAAAACGAACTGCTCAATGCCGTCATCGGGCTGATGCGCGATGAATACCATCCCTGGATCCGCGAACATTTCGAACGCATGCCCCCGTTGGCCTTCAGCTTCCGCGAGGCGGAGCACATCGTCACCCAGGTTCGAACCGTCCGGCATTTCGTGCAGCGGGAACAATCGCAGCAATCGGCGTATTGCATCAAATGGATCGACCATACCGGCAAAGGCTACACCGAAATCATCCTGGCCACCCGCAACCGTCCGAACCTGCTGGAAAAAGTCTGCTGCGCTCTGGCCTCCGAACAGATCAATATCCTTTCGGCCGACTTCTACACCCGCACCGACGGCATCGTCGTGGACATTCTCCGCGTCTGCAACACCAACTTCGAACCGATCTCCGACCCTGCGGTGCGCAAAAATTTCATCACCAAATTCGAAGCCATTTTCCCTGCGCTGGAATACAACGCGGAACAATATCTGAAAAAGCGTGTGAACTTTCTTGCTCGTCGGACCGATGGCGGGATCACGTTCCCGGTGCGCAGTTACATCAGCAACGAACTTCATCCTTCCTGCACCACCGTGGAAATCCAAGCGCTCGACCGCATCGGATTGCTGCACGATCTGTTTCACGCCATCAATTCCCATCATCTCGACACCGTGCATGCGCGGATCTGCACCGAAAAGGGTGCGGCGGTCGACACCCTCTACATCACCCATCCCGGCGGAGCGAAAATCACCGACCCGCGGATTTTGGCGGAATTGAAAAGGGATTTGGACACCATCATTTCCCGCGAGGAATAAATCATGGTAACGATTCAGGTAATACCGCAGTAATAAGAATGCAAATCTGTGGCCGTCCCTGAATCTGCGGGCAAACTTCTCCCATCATGACAAAAGATCCTCTCACCCATGCCCTCATCGGCCACGCGATGAAAACGCATACTGATCTTGGGCCAGGACTCGGCGAAGAGTTATACCACCAGAACTTCGTCTCCCGACTTTTACAGGCGGGCATCGAACATCTTTCGAAACCCAGGCGGGATCTGATTTACAGGGGTCATGTCGCCGACACCTTCGAGGCCGATATCGTGATCGAAAGCCAACTCATCACTGAACTCAAAGCCCTTCGTGCAGGTTTTGCCGCCGAACATTTCACACAATTGCTTAACTACAGCAAGTTCTGGCGTATCAACACCGGCCTGCTGCTCGATTTTGGCAAAGCCAGCCTGATCAAGCAGCGTGTGATCCACACGTCGCGAACCGCTACATTCCCCAGCGTGACATGGCCCGGCTTTGTAACCAACAGGAACGTTGCTGAAGGCATTTTCAACCTTGCCGCCAATTGCCTTGGTGACATTGGCCTGGGATACCATGAAACCACCTGGATCGGCTTGATGAGTGCGGCCCTTAAAGCCGAAGGCGTGTCTTTCGTCTCAAATCCCAAAGTGGACATCCCGTCACTTGGCCGTGCATCACTTCGCTGCCTTTTGATTGAAAACCAATGTGCCGTCACCATCACCGCGTTGGGTCAAGACCTGTCCGCCGCTGACCGTGCCACCCTTCAGACCTACCTCCGCTGGCTCCACCTCCCATGGGGCATTGCCTTCCACTTCGGTCGCGAGCAAACGGACCTGCGCATCGTCAGCCATCCCATCTCAAAAGCAATCATCCCACAGATTCAGGGACAGCCACAGATTGAATCAGATCAAGAATCATTGAGCCTCCGATCGGAAATCCCTGTTGCCGATTTGCAAGACCCGTCATGACCACCTAAAGAATCACAAATCATGGAAGAATCATCACCACAGCACCGCGATCCCCTTCACGGCATGACCTTGGAAGCGATCCTCAACGAACTCGTCGCGCGTCACGGCTGGGAGGCAATGGCCGAGCGAATTCCCATCCGCTGTTTCAGCCACGATCCCAGCATCAAGTCCAGCCTGACCTTTCTACGCAAAACTCCCTGGGCAAGAAAACGCGTGGAAACCTGGTTTGTGGCCGAGAGGTTGTGAGCATTCGGAGCATGATTTCCGCGCAAGGCAGATGAGTCCGCCAGAAAAATAGCGAAAAACGAACTGCAACCGGTGCCTGCCACAATCTGTTCCCGTCTCCCAGTCAAAGGTCGCGCTCGTTTACCCACGACATTCTCGCTGCGCAGAAAGTGGAAAGATCGATGTACGATTGATGAATTTTGATTTTTGAAGTGAGACTGGGAAGAACGACTCTCAATCAAAAGTCGTGATGAGATGGGGACAGACAAATTATCACGGACAAATTATCACGGATTCACATACATGGCAAAGGAGTAAGTAAAGACGCAACAGAGGCTATCAAATGGTATCAGAAGGCTGCATATCAGGGCGATGCTAGTGCTCAACATAGTCTGGGATTATGCCACGAATTAGGAGACGGAACGAAAAAAGATTATCAAGAAGCTTTGAAATGGTATCGTAAAGCTGCCGAGCAAGGGTATGCTGCCGGAGAGTATTCACTAGCTTTGAGTTACTCCAAGGGAGAGGGAATGCCGCTGGACTACGAAAAAGCGTTTGAATTGTTTAGCAAATCTGCACAACAGGGATATACTAATGCACAACTTTATGTTGGAAATTGCTACGCTCAGGGAAGAGGCACATCAATAGATTACACAGCAGCCAGTAAATGGTACAGGATGGCTGCTGAAAAGGGTGACTCTTTGGCGCAGTATGCGTTAAGTGACCTCTATTTCAAAGGTTTAGGAGTAAATAGAGATCATGTACTTGCTTACATGTGGGCCAATCTATCTAGCGCGTCGTCAAACAAAGATGCAGTAAGATTTAGAAACCTACTTGAAGCCTCGATGACAGAAGATGAAATAAATGAAGCCCAGAAATTGAGTCGAGAATGGAAGCCTATACTATCAGATGCGAAATGAATGATGGGGTCAAAATGAATGAGGGGATCAGGCCTGTGATATGAGCATTTTTCATCTGCTGCAATGCTTTTTGCACCTTCCTTGCTCGTTCGATGCAATGTTGTCGCCTCTCTCAGGCCCGCAGGATGCTCTATTTCCAGACGATTGGCAAACTGTTCGATGCTTGACCGTGTCGTGTCTTTTTTTTCACCAACGCTGCAAGCAAAGCCTTCTGCTTTTTTCCTTTTCGCTGCTCCATTGCTCGTTGGCTGATTTTAGGTCTTGACCTGCGATGCCCGCAGACATAGTTGTGAAAGCGTAACATATCATTCACAATCAACATGTTATCCCCATGAAAAAACATCATCTGTCAATTTTGTTAGTCTTCGCCTCCACGCTTGCCACTCAGGCTGCCTCCTTGCTTCTCTCCGCGCCTTCGGGCTGGAATGGCATCTTTATCGAAATGAATGTCCGCTCGGGATTTGTCCAGGCGGGAATACCGGGAGGGCTCGAGTCAGCCATCACCGCAACGAAGTTTTTGCTACTCACCACCTACGGCTATAGCGGCGGGGAACATATCATCGACTTTGCCACCAACACCGCCTCACCAGGTGACGGAGATCCGAAAGACAAAGCGGCGGGCACCCTAACGTTCCATTATCTTGTCGGCGCGGGAGGAGCTGCGGATCAGTTTTCCTTTGACATCGATACCACCACCAGCGCGACCACCGCGCATGTGGATTTCGGCTTGGGAGGGGGACTTGAAAAAGTGGATGCCTTTGTGGAAATGGACTTGTATCTAAGTACCTTTGGTCCGTTGAGCGGCGCGATGCTGACCTTGCCCGGCCTGCCCACGTTGAGCGGAGCCGCGCCAACCACGGAGTCGATGATTGTCACGTTTTTCGGACCACCCGACGGCTTCATGCTGCCTGGTACCGCTGCGTTCGACTATCCCCTCGACTTGTCGCCGATCGAGGGCTTTGAATATCACCTGGACTACAAAGTGCTGACCCCGTACGGCACCGATCCGCAAATCATTTACAACATCACCGGTGGTGGCGCCGCGCTTGTGCCCGAACCCGGTTCGCTCTTGCTGCTTGCATTCAGTTCCATGGCCTTCCTGCGCCGGAAGCGGGGCAGCCGCGTTGCGGGTTGATTTGTTTGCCACACGCCAGGCATGTTCTCTATGAGATGCGGACAGACAAATTATCACGCAAATTATCGTGACGCTACGCGGCACAAGAGATGATTGTGGAATGAGAACCGTGGGATGAATCCCACGGCTAGCAGCCTGTCGGACTTAGAAAGCACAAGATAAAGCCTGTCTGAGCGCCTTCGATACAGCATGTTGTGGCGGCAAGGCCCCATACTAACCGTTAGATTTCCTGATATACATTAATTTCAGAAATTAGTGAAAATCAACTACCAAA
>CAMAQB010000084.1 GCA_945860285.1 Akkermansia muciniphila
TGGCTCAACCCGGTGGCCTGCGCGATCTCGATCTGGGTTCTTCCGGCTTGCTTCATGTTTGCTATTACCTTACGGTTTACCGCGCAGAGGCGGTGGTATTTGTCACTCATAGTCAGTTTGTTCTAAAACCAGACTAGATGAATCCCCGCCTCTGCATATCTAACTTTTATTCGCTAACAATTTGAATCCGCCGATTTTTTAATTACGTTCGTCCTGATTATTTCTAAATGGTAGATACGTAAAACACAGTCGCAGGGCTATCCAAGTAGGCGCGGAAATGCCGCTTCTGCTGCGGAAATCACCGCGCGCAGGATATTTTCACCGATTTTGCTTGTCATTGCCTCTGACATCGTTAGTTTTCGCGTCCCGTTTTCCTTTCGAAAACCCGTTGTGCGGACGGAGCTCTGGTGCACATCGGTTAAAAATTCCAGGGCGATATTGTCAGGAAAACGAACCAATCAACCAACCATCAACCAAATTACATCATGAGTCTCATACTCGAAGAACCCGTCAATCAAGAGCTGATTGACCTGATCGATTCCAAATTCCGCGAGTTCCGCGAAGGATCGATCCTCAAAGGAACCATCCTTGAAATCCGCCCGCAGGTCGTCATCGTCGACATCGGCTACAAATCCGAAGGAGCCATCGCTTCGAACGAATTCGAAGACGAGGACATTGAAATCGGCGACGAAGTCGAAGTGCTGCTCGAAAAACTCGAGAACGACGAGGGCATGGTCGTGCTCTCCAAGGAAAAAGCCGCCCACAAGCAGAACTGGGACAAGATTGTCAAGGTGTTCCAGGACGGCGGACTCGTCCGCGGCAAGGTCAAAGCGGCTGTCAAGGGCGGTCTCACCGTCAACGTCGGCGTGGAAGCCTTCCTTCCCGGATCGCAGGTCGACATCATCCCGCCGAAAGATCTCAACGAATACATCGGCAAGGTGTATGAATTCAAAATCGTCAAGGTCAACGACGAGCGCAAGAACGTGGTGCTTTCCCGTCGCGAGGTCATCGAGGCCGAGCGCAGCGAGCAACGCCAGCGTTTCCTCGGCACGGTTTCCGGCGGCGACAAGGTGATCGGCACGGTCAAGAACATCACCGACTTCGGCGCGTTCGTCGATCTCGAAGGCATGGACGGTCTGCTGCACATCACAGACATGTCCTGGGGCCGGATCAACCACCCCAGCGAGATGCTGCACATCGGCCAGGCACTCGAGGTGCTCATCCTCGAGGTGGACCGCGAGAAGGAACGCGTCTCCCTCGGCCTCAAGCAGATGTCGGAGAATCCCTGGGCCGACATCGAGGCACGCTTCCCGATTGGCACACGCGTCAACGGAAAAATCACCAAACTGCTTCCCTACGGAGCGTTTTGCGAAATCGAAAAAGGTGTCGAGGGTCTCATCCACGTCTCCGAACTTTCCTGGGTCAAGCGTATCACCCGTCCGAGCGACGTTCTGTCGATCGGTCAGGAAATCCAGGCCGTGGTGCTGGGCATCAGCATCGACGAACAGAAAATCTCCCTCGGCGTGCGCCAGCTCGACGCCAACCCATGGGATGCGATCGAAACCCGTTTCCCGATCGGTGCGACCGTCAAGGGCCCGGTCCGCAACCTCACCGCCTACGGTGCGTTTGTGGAACTGGAGGAAGGCATCGATGGCATGATCCACGTGTCCGACATGTCCTGGACGCGCAAGATCAATCACCCGTCGGAAGTGCTCAAGAAAAACGACGAGATCGAAGCCGTGGTGCTGTCGATCGACAAGGCCAACCAGCGCGTTTCCCTCGGCGTCAAGCAACTGGAGGACGATCCATGGAGCCTCATCGACAAACGCTTCAAGGTCGGCGACATCGTCAAGGGCAAGGTTGCGAAGATCGCCAGCTTTGGTGCTTTTGTCAGCCTGGAAGGCGACATCGACGGTCTGATCCACATTTCCCAGTTGAGCGAGGATCACGTGGAAAAAGTCAAGGACGTGATCAAGGTGGGCGACGATGTCGAAGCCCGCGTCATCAAGGTGGACAAAGTCGAGCGCCGCATCGGCCTCTCGATCAAGGCACTCAGCTACAACGAGGATCAGCTCAAGAAGGAAAGCGTCAGTTTCGAAAGCCTGCGTCCATCCAGCGAAATGGTCGGCCTCGAGCACGCATTCAATCTCGCCTCTTCCGCCGTCGAAGAGTGGAGCCCCAGCGAGGAGTAAGCGCCACAGCGGTGAATCGCTTCAAGAACAAAGGACCGGAGAGCAATCTCCGGTCTTTTTGTTATCAGGTGCCGGAAGCAGTAGTGCCCTGCGAGGATTGCGGCCGTGATAACAAAATCAGCGGTAGCAGCACCGCGACCCAGTGGGCGATGAATTCATAGTTGCCTGTGATGGAAAACACGGTGCTTCGATCAAACAACAAGCCGCTGAGTACCGTAGCGAGCAATACGGCGGGCCAGCGCAATCCGCGTCGGAGCAAGGCAAGCGCCGCCCAGACGGCACTGCCGACTACCATGAAATGCCCCGCCAGTCCGATCAGTCCGCCGCCGCGCACTGTCGCCAGAAAGATGGAATGCTCGTGCTCGTGTCCATCCATTTTTTTTCCGCAGGCCGCCAGCCCCTGACCGAACAGGCGCGATTTTTCCAGTTCGTGCCACAGTGATTTGTAGCCGCCGATGCGGCCCGCACTGCCGCGCTCGACCAGAGCACTGCCGTGAGTAGCGATCAAGTCGCCCGCTTGCCGGTGCGATGGCGGGGAAATAGCGACTTTGATTTTCAAGCAGACAAATCCGCAAGCGATCGCGGCACCCAGCAACCCGAATGTTTTCAGGGAAAACGGAATGCTGCGTCGCACCAGGATCAGCGGCAGAGCCGCAGCCACCATCAGCCAGCCGCCGCGCGAGGCGGTTAGATACACCCCGGTGGCAAGTAGGCCGCACAGCCACCACCGGGACCGGCCTTTGCCGCCGTTTGCCAAGAGCTCCAGAATCATCAGCAGGGCCAGCGCAAAGTAAAAAGCGGCGTAGTTGGTGTGTTCCCAAAAAATCTGCCCCATCTGCATCGTCAGCAGCCGGGTAGGCCAGATCAACATCATGCGTGTTTCATTGAAATACTTCGCAAACTCTCCCATCGAGATGAAGCGTTCGAAACACAAAAAGTATCCCGCAAACGATCCTGTCAGCAGCATGACTAGCAGGGCAATGACGGTTTTTTTCAGTGGATGCACCCAGCGCGGCTCCAACAGCAGGTTGATGAACACCACCAAGCCGATCACGCCGGTGAAACCCGCCAGTGCCCGGACCGTCGCCAGCCACCACGATTCGCCATTCAGCAAACCTCCGAGCCATGAGGCGCTGTGGACGAGCAACAGTCCGGCAAGCATGACCCGTCCCGGCCCGCTGGATTTTCGCAGTTGGGCACCCAGGCTCCGACGCGACAAACAGACCGCCGCCAGGCATGCGGCAAGCCAACAACAGAGACGATATTCTTGAGAAGAGAAAAGCAACTGCGGGGCGAGCAGCAGCAGCACCGCCAACCACGGCAGCGGGCATTTGGTCCTGCCTCCACAGGAAGTTGTCGCTGCGCTGTTTTCGCAAGGGGTTTGTTCGCTCATCGCACTTGCGCCCGACCATAAACGCCCGCTTGCGCGCTTGGCAATAGAAGTTCTTGCCGCAGTGAGGGAATTGTCGTTTCGGTGAACCTGTTACAACAACCCCACCTTGCCTTCGTTCACTCCGAATCGGGGAATTCTTTGATAGGCGGGGTCTTCCTTGAGCCAGTCGAGCGTGGTGGTGGTGATCCATTTTTGCGCGTCCACAGGCAGCGCATTCATGAGGGCATTGCGACGCATGCCATCGAGTTCTCCGAATATGTCATCGAGCAGATAGACCGGCGGCACGCCGCTTCGGGCCTGCAACAAGGAGCCTTGCGCCAGTTTCAAGGAAAGCGCCAGGGTGCGTTGCTGCCCTTCGCTGGCGAACTCGCAGGCATCCAGTCCGTTGACCGTCAGAACCAGGTCGTCGCGATGCGGACCTGTCACCGACTGCCGGGTGCGGCGTTCGCGTTCGTGCGACTGTCGCAGCCCGGCACGCATGTCCATGCTGCCCATCGGTCGGTAGGCGATCTGCAAATTTTCAGATGAACCGCTGACCGCGGCCTGTGCGGCGGCGGCGAGAGGCTGCAATGCGTCGATCATTGCCGCGCGCGCCATCGCCAGCGCCTCACCGCTTTCCACCATGATCTCCTCGTAGGCGGCGATTTGTTTTTCATCGTGATGCCGTTCCTTCAACAGCGCGTTTTTCATTTTCAACGCGCGTCGATAGCGCGACCAGTGACGTCGATAGCCGGGATCCCATTGGAAACCCATGAAATCAAGATAACGCCTGCGCAGCTCGCCGCCGCCGCGTATCAGTTCGAGGTCCTCGTTGCCCATCCAGACGACCAATCCGCTGTCGGCGAGATAGTCCGACGATGTAGCCCGCGATTCCTCATCGACCTCACAAACCATCCCGCCCGCACCACAGCGGACCTTGCGGCGCAGGCCCAGGACATCGCCCGCGATGCCGAAACCTGATGTCGAGCGCCGCACCATCGATGCCATCTTGTGGGTGCGCGGAGATTGCAGTCGCAGCAATACGCAGACCGCTTCGAGGATCGAGGTTTTGCCCTGCGCGTTCGGACCGACAAAAATGCCACCCGAGTCGGGCATGTCCAATGCCAGTTCGGTCCAACACCGGAAATCCACCGCCCGCAGGGTTTTCACCATCGCAAGCCATCGGTAACCCGCCCGGACGCGCGCATCAAGAAAAACTGTAATGATCATGATCCGTGAATCAGGTTTCGAAAAATTCACCCCATCATTCAAAATCAAAAAATCCGTGAAATCCGTGGTTAAAAAACGATTTCATTTGCAAACGATCACCATATCGCTCCCCGCGCCGCCTTTATGAAACGCCTGGAGGAAGTGGAGGAGAAGAAGTGGCTTGTGGTGTTACGGGAGGCGAAATAGCCACGCGCTACTCGCCCACGCTGTGCAAGACTTGCTGGATAAGGGCTGGTGCGATCCAGAATCGCACTTGGTGATGCAGGCGGTCGAGCAACGGTTTGATGACGGGTAACAGGCCGAGCGTTTTGGCCTGAACCAGAATGCCGAGCACGCCAATGCTTGTTAAACCAAGTATGCCCGCTGCGGCTCGACCTGCTCGTTCATCCATGAGCACCGCATCTGCACCCAACTCGGCAGCTAACGATAGGGCTTCACGTTCGCCTTGGTGGAGACGTTGATTCTGAAGCAACGCTGCAGCGATCTGAGAGGCGGCGCTGACTTGGACAAACGCAGGAAAAGTAAGGCCTGCGAATCGTGGATCAACAGACGCGAGACGTTGAAACTCCTGCATCACAGAGGGTGGGGCGAGGACGCGGCCAAAGATGTCAGCAAGTAATTGTTCCTGCTGCAAGGCGCACAGATTCAAAACGACAGAAGTGTCCGTGACGACGATCACTTGGGAAAGAGCTTGCTGAGCGTGGCCATGTCTTCCTCCAACATCTCCTCAGTGTAGCTGGAGATGCGGCGTTGATACAATTCTTCGTCAAAGGCAAGCCGTTCCATCCCAGCCATGCGCGCCGCGACAGAGCGTGAGATGCGGCCCGCCGCATACAAGGCGCACGCTAGATCCAAACGAATGTCGGACTCGGCAAACTCAGCGAGGGCTGGATCATCAGGCAGCGTGATAATCATATTCTGAGTGTAATGGCAATCCAGCCATCAGGCAAGACGGAATTGCGGAGTAACAAGCATCCACCGCGCCTACCTGCTCGCTTTGATCGATGCGACGAAGTATCAGCAGATTCACGGTCATCCTGGCATCTATAGTTTGTATCATAACATTTCGGACAAATGATCATAGAGCCTGATCAAAATGAGGCCTTCCCTTTTTTATCAGGATCGTTATCATCCGCGGCTGAACTAATTAAATGTTGCCGAAATGCTATTGGATCAACAGGAGGAAACAGAGGTAACGGTTATAGAATCAGCGACAACCGCGCAGTTAGTTCACTAAAAAAGGTGAAGGGAAATGGGTTTTGATTTTTGATCCCATCACTTCAATCTCTGCGATCTCCGCTTCCTCCTGTCAAAAAGCAGGCGGCAACGTGGAAGGCATATTTTTACCACGGATTAAAGGCAGGATTAAAGGCAGGATTTTTTTGCGTGATGAGGTTGATTTCACAAATCTTGATTCACGGCAGCAGGGCTGAAACGTTGCGAAAAACATTGGCGCGCGTGATGCCGTTTGATTCTCCCCTTGCGCTGTGGCGGATGACGGTTACACTTGCGGCGAACAACACACGTCACATCATGAGCGAAACATCACCGAAAATCACCGCCTATTTGAAAACCTTCTGCGGCTGGAGCGAGGGAGTCCGCGCGGTCATGCGCAAGTATGATCTGGCTTTTGAGGAAAAGGACATCATCAAAAATCCGGCATTCCGCTGGGAAATGGAAACGCGCAGTGGTCAGGGGATGTCACCCTGTGTGGAAATCAACGGTCAAATGCTGGCGGATGTTTCCGGTGACGAGGTGGAGGCATGGATGGTCGAAAACGGATTGGTCGAGAAGACCGATGTCGAAGCGGATGCTCCGACGAATGCGTCGTGCAGTGACGAGCAGCACGCGGCGATGGCCCGGGCGCAGTTCCCTACGGTTTCCAAGATCAGGTTTTTTTCGTAACCGCCCTCCGCGCGTCCATGAAGTTCACCGCCGCCTACTCACCAGTCTTTGGCTTGTGAGAAGTGTGTTGCTTTTCAACGATTCAGGCAAAGAGGACCACTGGCAATACTGAGATCCGCTGAAACCACTGAAAAAATCAATCAGTGTCCTCACTGGCAGCAGTGGTTTCATCAAGTCGGTCCAACCTTGCGTTTTCCTGGTTGCGGACTCCTTGCCTAACGGGCCCCGGCTTTTTTCAGGCGCTCGATGGCTTCGTCCAGTTTATTCCGCAGCCCGCTGATCGTTTCGTTCTGGCGGGCAATGTTTTCATCGCGCTGTTTCATCGCGGTCTCCCATTCGACGATTTTTGCGCGCAGGGCATCGCGCTCGGCCACCGCGAGATCACGGCTGCTTGCGGCTGCGCTCAATTCATCGGTGTGCTCCTTGCCCGCGTTGGTCGCTTCCTCGGCCGCCTTGCGGGTGGCTTCCAGCGAGGCTTTGAGGTCTTCCAAATCGCGACCCAGCGATTCGACACGTTTGTTCGCGTCATCGCGCGCCTCCTCCGCGGCTTGCTGCCGCACTTGCAAGTCGCGGAATTGCTGGCGCTGGTTTTCGTTCTGCCGCCATTGCACGACAACGATACCGAGCAGCACGAAACAACCCACGGCATTGACCACGGTGATGACGAAATGTTTCACGGCTGCGTGGATTTGGTTTCGAAACTCACGCGTTCGATCCCCGCCGCGCGCACGGCGTCGAGCAGTCGCATGACCTGCTGATGGCGGGTATTGGCATCGGCGGCGATCAGCACGTTGACTTCGTCGCGATGCTCCAAGGCCGCCAGTTTGTCGGTGACTTCGGTGGGCGTGAGAATGCTTTCGTTCAAGGTGATCACGCCCTGTGCGTCGATGGCGAAATGATAGGGCGGCGCGCTGTTCTCCGCCAGTGCCGCCGAGGAGTCTGGCAGTTCGATGGGCACGCGCTTGAGCTGGGTCATGCTCAGGCTGACCAGCATGAAACTGGCAAGCAGGAAGAACATGATGTCGATGAGCGGCACGATCTCGATGCGGGCCTCGTCGTGCCCGTCGCCTTCGGCGCTGCTGGAGAGTTTTACCGGCATGGGATGGGGGTCAATTCGCGGGCGCCTTGAATTCGGAAAGGTCGTGTCCGTGGGATTTCGCGGCACCGGCCAGCAACTCGGCGTGGTTGATCCAGTATTCGAGTTTGCCGCGCAGCATGGCGGTTTTTTTGCGGAAAAAATTGAAGGGCAGCAGGCAGAGAATGGCGATGCCGAGTCCGCAGGCCGTGGCGATCAGGGCCTCGGCGATGCCGCCGGACACCTTGGTGACGGCGAGTTGGTCGTTGCCGACGAATTGGAACGAGCCCATGATGCCGACCACCGTGCCCAACAATCCCAGCAGTGGCGCGAGTGTGATCACCGTGCTGAGCACCCACAGTCGTTCCTCCGATTTTTCCAACAAATTACTGGCGTGCAACTGCATGGCCGCGAGCGGCGAGGTTCCGGCGTGCGACAAACCATCGCGCAGGTTTTCCAAAAACGGATCGGCATCGTTGGCGCAGCATTGCCATGCCGAGGCAAATTCCCCTTGGCCCAGCGCGTCGCGCGCCTGCTCCTGGCGGGTGGCATTGATCCGGCTGCGAAGTCGCATCCACCAGATCGCGCGGTCGAGAATCACGGTGAAGGCGAGAAAAAAAAGTGCGAGCATCGGCCACATGATCGGGCCGCCTTTGTGGAAATACTCAACGAGAATCTGGGCAAACATGGCGATGGTTTCTGTTAGTTCAGGCGGAAAACGATGGGGATGCGATAGCGCCGCGCCGCCCCGGCGGGAAACGACCAGCGGTTGCGCACGGTCGACAGCGCGGCGTTGTCGAGCGCGGGAAACGGGCTGGGGCTTTTCACCCAGGCACTGAGCACCTTGCCATCGGTGCCGACGAGAAATTCCACCACCACCGTGCCCTGCTGGTTGCTGCGGCGCGCCTGCAAAGGGTACGCAGGGGCAGGTTGACGACCGGCGCCGCTGCCGAACGACAGCGATGTCGCGACCGCAGGTGGGGCGTTGCCCGAAGCGGCGGCGGGTTTGGTGGATGGCGGGGCGGCAGGTTTGGCGCTGGGTTTTTCTGTAGGAACGGTCTTCGGCTGCGGACGGGGTGCGATTTGCTGCGCGGTTTTGCGGATTTCCGGAGCAGGCAACTCGGGAATTTCCGTCAGATCGGTTGTTGTCAGTACCTCGGGCATCGGCGGAGGGGTTGGAGATGCAATAACGGGAACGGGCTCAGGATTCTCGGCAGGTTCCTCAACCGACTCCGCCGGGCTCTCCTGTTCGGGCTGATCCATCAGGTCCACAAACCGTTGCACGGCAAGCACACTGGGTTTTTCCCGGGCCGGTACAACCCATGGCTGCGGCACGGCAAATCCCACCACCGCACCAATGCCGCTGCTCACCCAGGCGGCGAGAGTGGCGATTTGCAATGCATGCGTGACGGCGGATTTCATCGTGTCGGGTGGTCATTATTGAGAATCGTTCTCAATAAGGCAACTCCAATTTGCAAAAAAAATGAGGTAGGCTCAGCGGGTTTCCACCGCGTGGGCGATGCGCAGCATCAGTGCTTCCTGCAGGTGGGGCGTGATGATTTGCAGACCGATCGGCAATCCGGCCACCGGCAGCGGCACGGAGATTGCTGGCAGACCGGCGAGATTGACGGGGATGGTGCATACGTCGGCAAGATAGTCCTCGAGCGGATTTGTGCACTCACCCATTTTGCGAGCGGGCGACGGAGCCACCGGGGAAACGATGGCATCGACCTGTGTGAAGGCGTTTTCAAAGTCGCGGCGGATCAGCGTGCGGACTTTCTGCGCCTTGTTGTAGTAGGCATCGTAGTAACCCGACGACAGCACGTAGGTTCCGAGAATGATGCGACGTTTGACTTCCGGCCCGAAGCCTTCCTCCCGCGACCGTTGATAGAGCGAAAGGATGTCCGCAGGCTGGGAGGCGCGATGGCCGTAGCGCACGCCGTCGAAACGCGAGAGGTTGGAAGAGGCTTCGGCGGGGGCGATGATGTAATAAGTGGCGACCGCGTATTCGGTGTGCGGCAGTGTGATTTCGATCACTTCGGCACCCTGTTCCTGCAGGTGTTGGATGGCGGCTTCGGTCGCGGCGCGCACGGCGGGATCCAATCCATCGGCGAAGTATTCGCGGGGAATGCCGATGCGCAATCCTCTAACACCTTTTTTCAAATCAACGGAATAGTCGGGCACTTCGACCGGCAGGCTGGTGGAGTCGAGGGGGTCGTGACCGGCGATGCATTGAAGGATCAGTGCGGCGTCCTCGACGGTCCGGGTCAGCGGGCCGATCTGGTCGAGCGAGGAGGCAAAAGCGACGAGGCCGTAACGCGAGACCCGGCCGTAGGACGGCTTCATGCCGACAACGCCACAGTGGGACGCGGGCTGGCGGATCGAGCCTCCGGTGTCGGACCCGAGTGCCGCGGGCACAAAGGATGCGGCCACCGCAGCGGCGGAGCCCCCCGAAGATCCGCCGGGGATGTGTCCCGGCGCGGCGGGATTGTTGGTTTTTTGCAGAGCGGAATTTTCCGTTGCCGAGCCCATCGCGAACTCATCGAGATTGGTGCGACCGAAAAACACCGCGCCGGAGTAGCGCAACCGGCGGGTGACGCCGGCATCGTAGGGCGAGCGGTAATTTTCCGCGAGAAAACGAGAGCCGCAGGTGCATGGATCGCCAAGCACATTGATGTTGTCCTTGAATGCGATCGGAATGCCACCGAGCGGCCGCGAAAGATCGGCCAGGTCGGCGGCGGCACGGATGCGCCCGGGGTCCAGCGAGAGAAAGGCACCGATGTCCTTTTCGCGGGAGCCGACCTCGGCGAACAGGTCGTCGAGAATGTCCGAGGGTTTGATTTCTCCTTTGACCAGAAGCGCGCGCAGGGCGCTGACGGATTGACGGGCAAGGCTCATAAATTTTCAGGCGTCGGTGACAACTTTCGGCACGCGCACTTGGAGTTGGGCTTGGTCGGGCGCGTTGTCGAGCAGGGCACTCTGCGGCAGGCTTTGCCACGGAGTGTCCTCGCGCATCGGGGCATCGATGGGAAACGTATAGGCCGTGGGTTCGATCCCGGTGACATCGAGCGAGGAAAGCTGTTCGATGTGGCCGAGGATGGCGTCGAGCTGTCCGCTGAAGGAAATCACCTCCTCGTCCGAAAGTTCCAAGCGGGCGAGGGTGGCGATGCGGCGGACATCCATGTGCGGTTGCGACATGGGCGGACACTAGTGAATGCCCATTGAAAATGCCACTGATTTCAGAGCCGTTGCTGATTTTTTCCATCGCCTCGCGCGGGAAATTAGCCGATAGTCACGCCGTGCAAGCACTGGCCGTCATCAACATCGTGGGACTCTCGCCGGGTCTGCTCGGTGAGAACACCCCGCGTCTGCGCGACTTTGCCGCTAGTAACGGGCTGCAATCCTTCGCGCCGGCCTTTCCCGCAGTGACCTGCACGGCGCAAAGCCACATGCTCACCGGCACCGATGCCTCGGGGCACGGCATCGTCGCCAACGGCTGGCTGGACCGCGAATCGTGCGAGGTCCGATTCTGGAAACAAAGCAACCGACTGGTGCGCGGAGAAAAAATCTGGGATCAACTGCACCGCGAGATTCCCGGATTCACCTGCGCCAATTTGTTCTGGTGGTACAACATGGCGACCGAAGCCGACATCTCCATCACCCCGCGACCGCTGTATCTGGCGGATGGCAGGAAGTCGTTTGACATCCACACCCAGCCGATGGGATTGCGCGAGACGATCAAAGCGGATCTCGGCGAGTTTCCCTTTCCGAGTTTCTGGGGACCGGCGGCGGGCATTGCCTGTTCGCAGTGGATTTCGAATTCAGCGCGCTGGATTCAAGAAAAACATCAACCGAATCTGAGCCTGGTGTACTTGCCGCACCTCGATTACGGCCTGCAAAAATATGGCCCCGGTGCCGCGGAGATGGCCCGGGAACTGCGGGACATCGATACTCTTGCGGGTGAACTCATCGATTTTTATGCGCAACACCAGGTGCGCGTGCTCATCGTTTCGGAGTATGGCATTTCCGCGGTCGATCATCCCGTGCACCTCAACCGCGAGCTGCGCAAGGCCGGCTTGCTGTCGATCAAGGATGAACTGGGTCGCGATGGGCTCGACCTCTTTCAATCAGAGGCCGTTGCGGTTGCCGATCACCAGGTCGCGCATATTTATGTTAGGGATACGCAGCGCCTCGCCGCCGTGCGGGAGTTGCTCGAAAAAATCCCCGGCGTGGAAAAAGTTCTGCCTGCCAGCGAAATCTGGGACGAAGGCATCGCCACCGAACGCGCCGGTGATTTGGTCGCAATTGCAGCGGCGGGATCGTGGTTCACCTACTACTTCTGGGACGATGATCAACGGGCGCCCGACTTCGCACGCAGCGTGGACATTCACCGCAAACCCGGCTACGACCCCGTCGAACTCTTTCTAGATCCCGCGATCAAATTTCCCAAGCTCGACATCGCGGCGTTTCTGTTGAAGAAAAAAATCGGCCTGCGCGCCTTGTTGGAGGTCATCCCGCTCGATGCATCACTCGTTAGAGGTTCGCACGGACGCAGCGAAGTACCCGTCAGCGAACAAGCCGTGGTGATCGGCGCGAAATCGCCAATTTGCAAAGCCGAGGATGTCTATGGGGAAATGCACCGCCATTTTTGCTGAGGGAGAGCATCGTGGCACCTTTTATTTTTTCGGCTTGAGGTGCAGATGTCGCACCTACGGTGCTTGGAAATCGTTTTGATCATGGTTCTACAGAGATGTCGCACCTACGGTGCGTTAGAAATCGTAGCCCCGTAGGGGCGGCATCTTTTGTAGAAACCCACAGCTAAAAGAAATCGTAGCCCCGTAGGGGCGACATCTCTGTAGAAACCCACAGCCAAAAGAAATCATAGCCCCGTAGGGGCGGCATCTTTGTCGCAGATCCAAGGGGAAAGCCTCCTCCACTTCCCGACGTGGGAATTTACCGAATTGAAATATCGTTCGAAATGTCGCGTAGTCCTCCGAGCTGTATGATGCGTATCTTTGTAATGCTGGCCTTGGGATGTGTTGCTCCATTGGCTTCGTGGGCTGAAGAGGTGAAAACCTCGGCGTGGAATGGCTACGAGCGTTTGGATTTCACTGTGGCCGGCAAAGCCGCGCTGCTGGTGAGGCCGAAGACCGCGGCTCCCGGAAAACCATGGATCTGGCGCACCGAGTTTTTCGGTCATGAACCGCAGGCCGACATCGCATTGCTCGGAAAAGGATACCACGTGGCCTACATCGACCTGCAAAACCAATACGGCGCGCCGATCGCGATGAAGGGCATGGATGACTATCATGCGCACCTGACGGAAACCTACGGCCTGTCCAAGAAAGCCGTGTTGGAAGGCATGAGTCGTGGTGGATTGTTCGCCTTCAATTGGGCGGCGCTGCGGCCGGAGTTTGTTGCGGGCATTTATGCCGATGCCCCGGTGTGCGACTTCAAAAGCTGGCCCGGCGGCAAGGGCAAGGGGCCCGGGTCGCGCGGCGACTGGAACAACCTGCTCAAGGTGTATGGTTTCACCGAGGAACAGGCGCTGGCCTATGACAAGAACCCCATCGATAATCTTGAGCCTCTGGCCAAAGCGAAAATCCCCGTGCTCGCGGTCATCGGCGATGCCGATGAAGTGGTGCCGGTTGCGGAAAATATCGACATCCTGGAAAAACGCTACCTCGCCCTGGGTGGCAAGATCACCGTGATTCGCAAACCCGGCTGCAAACATCATCCGCACAGCCTGCCCGACCCCGCGCCGATCGTCGATTTCGTGCTCAACATCAAACCCTGACGCCGCATGTTCCTTCGCTGCCTTGCCGCTTTTTTTGCCCCAATATTTTTTGTTAGTGCGGCGGAGACCCTGCCATTTTATGATGTCGGCACCGCTCCCGGCGCGGGCAATTTCAATACCGACTGGAAGGGTTTTTCCAAACATTGGCAGCGTCGGCAGCAGGATTTCGCGGCTAGCCGGGATGCGGAGAAAGGCGCCATTTTTTTTCTCGGCGACTCGATCACCGAGAAGGCGGATTTGAAAAAATTGTTCCCCGGCATGGCCATCGCCAATCGCGGGATTTCGGGCGACACGACACGGGGCATGCTCTATCGGCTCGAAAACAACGTGCTCGAATGCGAACCCCGGGCGGTGGTTTTGCTTTGCGGCACCAATGACATGATGCAACCGCAGGCGACATCGGCGGGCACCGCGAAAGACGTGCGCGGCATTTGTCATTCGATCCATGCGCGTTTCCCCAAGATCGCGGTTTTGGTTTTGAAAATCATGCCGAATGTCGAGACCGATAGAAAGGTGATCGAAGAATTCAACACGGCGGTTGACAAAGAGCTTGCCGGGCTCGAATCCGTGACCCGCGTCGATACCTACGGCGTTTTTTTGAAAGCCGACGGCACGATCAACAATGCGGCCTTCGTGGACGGAGTTCACCTCAACGAGGCTGGCTACGAAATCTATCGAAAAACACTTGCCCCGCTGTTGCCGTCTAACAAATAAATCCCGCCTGCTGCCGCGCCCATCCTTCCCAACGGTCATGAAACATTTCCTTTCCTGCCTTCTCTCCCTCGGCATCGCGAGTCTGCCAGCGGCCGAAAAACCCAATATCGTGGTCATTCTCGTCGATGACATGGGCTTTTCCGACATCGGCTGTTACGGATCGGAAATTCCCACGCCGAATCTCGACGGCCTGGCGAAAAACGGCCTGCGCTTCACCCAGTTCTACAACACCGGTCGTTGTTGTCCGACACGTGCGTCGCTGCTGACCGGCCTGTATTCCCACCAGACCGGAGTGGGGCACATGGTCGAGGACAACGCCGTGCCGGGATACCGCGGCAGGCTGAACGACGAGTGCGCGACCATCGCCGAAAGGCTCGCGCCGGCGGGCTACTTCACCGCCATGACCGGAAAATGGCATGTCGGCCAGAATCACGGCGTGACTCCCGCAAGCCGCGGTTTTGATCGCAGCCTCAACGCGCAAGCTGGTGGATTTTACTTTGCCGGCAGCCCGCGCGCGGAACTTTTTCTCAACGGCGAGGCGCTGAAAAACGATGATGAACGACTGCCGAAAAACTGGTACTCCACGGACCTGTGGACCAGTTTCGGATTGAAGTTCATCGATGAATCGCTCGCCGCGAAGAAGCCGTTTTTCCTTTATCTCGCCTACAACGCTCCGCACTTCCCGTTGCAGGCACCTGCGGAGGAGATCGCGAAATTCCGCGGCAAGTTCCGTCAGGGCTGGGACAAGCTGCGCGTGCAACGTCATGCAAAACAAGTGGAGCTGGGCATTGTCGACAAGCAATGGCCGATGGCACCCCGGCCCGCGGAGATCCAGGACTGGGACCGTTTGAGCGATCAGGAACAGGAACGCTTTGATTCGATCATGGCAGTCTATGCCGCAACGGTTTCCCGCATGGATCGTGCGATCGGCGACCTCCGGCAGGGCCTTGAAAAGCGCGGTGTGCTCGACAACACACTCATCCTTTTCATGAGTGACAACGGCGGCAATGCGGAGGCCGGTCCGAAGGGGAGAACCGAGGGCGATCCCACCGATGCCAAGTCGGACTGGTACTGCGGCGAAAGCTGGGCCTTCCTGCAAAACACGCCGTTCCGCCGATACAAACACTACAACCATGAAGGCGGCATCGCCACGCCGTTGATCGCACACTGGCCCGCGGGCATCGCGGCGAAAAACGAATTGCGTGACCAGCCCTCGCATCTGATCGACATCATGAGCACCTGTCTCGATGTGGCTGCCGCGAAACCGCTGACGGAACTCAAGGGCAAGGCCTTGATTCCTCTCGAGGGTCGCAGTCTGGTTCCGGCGTTTTCCAACAAACCCATCGAGCGCGACGCCCTGTTCTGGGAGCACGAAGGCAATGCGGCGGTGCGGGTCGGCGACATGAAACTGGTGCGCACGGGCCGCAACGGGGCGTGGGAACTTTACGATTTGAAAAAAGACCGGACCGAGCAAACCAACCTCGCGGCATCACAGTCCGACCAGGTCGTGGATCTCGCCGCCCGCTGGGAGGCCTGGGCCTTGCTCGCTCATGTGAAACCCTATCCCCAAAGAAAACAAGTTGGGAAACAGAAGGGCCGCTGATCCCGAAATTTTCACGTCGCCAAAGTCCGCAATTTGAGTCACATCCATTGCATGCGTTTTTTTTCTTTGACCAAGGCGACCGTTTTTCCACTCGCGTGCCTCTTGCTGGCAGCGAATGCCACCTTTGCCGAGGATGATTCCATTCGGCGGCCGTTGCATGTTTCGTCGCCCGACGCGGCGCAGACCGAGGGCTGATCCGGCAAGGGATTGATGGTTTTCGATATCGACAACGGCCACAAGTTTGTCCGGCGGATCGACATCGCGATATTCGGTGAAGGTCTGCGCGGATTGACCGGCAGTTTGGCCAGCAAGTGTCTGTATTTTTCCACAACCTCGTTCGGGCTGGGATGTTTTGATCTCGAGACCGACAAGGTGCTGTGGGAGAAAAAATTCACCGCCGGATGCGACCGTTCCTGTGTGTCGCTGGATGGCAAGCGGATCTACGCGCCGACCGGCTGGTGTACCGCTAATGACGAGGGCGGATTCCTTGTGGTGGATGCGCACAGTGGCACATTGATGAAATGAATCAACGTCGGTCCGAAGGCGCACAACAGCATCGCGACGCTCGACGGGAAATACATCATGCTCGGCACCGACAACAAGCTGACCATCTTTGATGCCCGCGATGATTCGGTGATCCATTCCATTTCCCCTGTGGGAGAAGTCGGAGTATTTCCGTTCACCGTCGATCATGCGGGCAAATTCGCCTACGTTTGCCTCGGCGCGCATGTTGGTTTTAACATCGTGGATGTGCCGATGGGAAAAGTGACGGGGCGGGTGATGGCGGGTCCGCAGCCGATCGCCCACCGCACGCACGGTGTTGCTTTAACACCGGACGAGAGCGAATTGTGGATCAGCGATCAGGACGGACGGAAACTTTTTGTCTTCGATGCCACCCGTCAGCCGCCGGAACAAAAAGCCAGCGTCGACCTGAGCGTCGGCGGTCACGGCTGGGTGACATTCAGCATGGACGGTCGTTTCGCCTATTGCCACACGCCCGACATCTTTGATGCGAAAACCAAACAAAAAATCGGCGAGTTCAAGGATGAGCACGGCGCGTTGGTCAGCAGTTCCAAATTCATCGAAGTCCACACCCGCAACGGCAAGGTCGTTGCCGTGGGCAGCGAATTCGGACTGGGGCGGAAATAGCTCCCGGTGGGGATCTGCCGGCGACGATTCGAACCGATCCGGATCTTGATTTTTTAAAATGTCAAAAAAAAATGTTAGATAAGCCGGTTGTTGGCATCATGCAAAGTCGTATCTTTCCGGGGCGGATTCAAATTGTTAGCGAATATCTCGGCGAGGAGTCGTTTCGTCTGATTGGTTGTTTTGTTTCGTTGGTTCTTTCGCGGTGTTGCGGGATGGAACTGAAGGGCGAGCGGAGCGAGTCCTGAAGTGG
>CAMAQB010000085.1 GCA_945860285.1 Akkermansia muciniphila
AAACGCCCGGCTCGCCAACTGTTTTTTTCGTTAGATTCTGCACGGCGGAGATTCTAACGTATTTTTCTGTTAGTGCCTAAATAATAATCTTGTGAATCGCTTTGCAATTCCGTTAGATTGTCAAAAATGTCTTATTATACAAGCACTGCACGGCGAAAAAAATACCGAAATATTTTTAGTTAGATTGGCGACTTTCCAACAAAAAACCCGCTTCCCATGACAGGAAACGGGTGATGCGTGAACGCTTTTTATCCGATTATGCCGATTGCGCTTCGGTGTTTTCCGCTGCTGTCGGCGGCAAGATTTCCAAGTATTTTTTCGCCTGCGGTATTGTCATGGAGTTGTGATAGTGGCTCTCGAAAGTTTGAGTGTGTCCATGACCCATAGAGGCGCGAACGTAGTCTATGCCCTCTAGTGCCACTGTGAAGCTGCCGAACGTATGCCGTGCCGCGTCCTGATATTTCCGGCCGCATATCTTCGCCTCTCTTTTCACGCGTTGCGCTTTGTCCTCCCAATCGGCAGGCACTAGCTTCCCCTCGCGCTGATCTTCGGGCACGATGTCTAGCCATGCTCTGAGTGTTGGTGAAATATGCACGGTGCGAGTCCGTCCTGTCTTGGTTATTTCACCCGAAAGGCGCAAGAAATCGCCGTTGATGTCTGACCAGTGCAGGCGAGTTAATTCAATCGGACGGACTCCAGCAAAAAACAGAACGGCGAACGGCACGGCACAAGCCTTGCAATCTCTGTTAGAGCCTGTCGAGTATTCACGGCAGCAATCGAAAACCGATTGCACCTGCTCCGGCGTGTAAATCACAACTTCGGCGGTGCGCCGTTGCCTTGGCTGATGGCAGTTGTCGCAAGGGTTTGTTTTGATGGTGCCGTTTTTCACTTGGTCATTCAATATCACACGGACAACACGAAACGCATTTCTCCAGTGCGTGACACCGCCACAACAGGAATCCAGTGCGGCGGCAATGTCAGTGCCTTGTAGCTCGAAAATGTTCGTTGCGAGAAAATCCGCTGGTAATCTCTTTCGCAGTGATTTCATGTCCCGATGATAAGCCACTGATAGTTTTTCCCGCCGCTGAATTGATTCGTCAAAAGCCTGGGCGAACGTGGGACACTTGGCGGCTTCGTCGTGGTGCTTGATGAAAAACTTTGCCGCCTGCGCAAGCGTGGTGCCGGGTATCTTGGAAAGGAGCTTTTCCGCTTCCAGCGCGTCCATCGTGAGCCGTGCCGATAGCGTGACGCTCTTTGCGCCGTGGTCGCGCAAGTTGCCCTTGAGAGTTTTCTGAAATGCCTTGGCGAGTATCTGCGTTTTGAAATACTTGCGCTCACGTTTGCCGCTTTCCGCAATACCTGCGGGAATGCTCACGCACCACAAATCGCCGTCCTTGTTTATCTTGTATTCTGCTGTTCTGGCCATGCGCGAATTGTCGCCACTATCGCCACTATTTGCAAGGTATTTCGTGAAAATTGCCACTTTTGAGAAATCAAAACCTTGATATATCAAGGTTTCAAGGGAAGGGTGGCAAACTTAAAATCCGTTGCCTGCAAGGGCGTGCCGGTTCGAGTCCGGCCGGTGGCACTTATTGTAGAATAGACCTTGCCTCCGCCAAGCTGATGGTTCCTTCTGCCTTGCTCGAAGAAGTTACCGCCGAAGCGAAGGAGCTTAGACAGGGAAACTACGGCCTGCATTCCTCGCGATCTCGCGGCCAAGTAAAAAATGATCACCAGGCTATTGCCGGAACCTTACCGGCGTCGCTTGGCGATTGCGAAAACCAGCTGACTCCGCGACCGAATGCTGTGAGTAAAAAAGGGTGGGAATTTACTCCTCCACATGTTAAGATAATTACGCGCAACGCCGCAAGCAATCAACCAACAGCAAAAAAATCTTATGAAAATCGCAAACAGCATGGTGGATACCGTGGGCAACACTCCTCTCATCCGGCTCAATCACGTGACCAAGGGACTCGATGCCGAAATCTGCGTGAAGGCCGAGTTTTTCAACCCGCTTTTCAGCGTAAAGGACCGGATCGGCAAGGCGATGATCGAAACCGCCGAGCGCGACGGTTCCTTGCAACCAGGTGGCCTGATTATCGAACCGACCTCGGGCAACACCGGCATTGCGCTGGCCTTTGTCGCCCGCGCCAAGGGCTACCGCTGCATCCTGACGATGCCCGAAAGCATGTCGGTGGAACGTCGCGTGCTGCTGCGCCTGCTCGGTGCGGAAATCGTGCTGACCCCCCGTGCCCGCGGCATGGGTGGCGCGATTGCGATGGCCAAAAAATTGCTCGAAGAAACGCCGGGTGCCTTTGGGCCTGGACAGTTTGACAATCCGGCCAACCCTCAAGTACACCGCGAGACCACCGCCGAAGAAATCTGGGCGGCCACCGAAGGCAACATTGCCGCTTTTGTCGCAGGCGTCGGCACCGGCGGAACCATCACCGGCGTTTCGGAAGTGATCAAGTCACGCTGCGATATGAAAACGTTCGCCGTCGAACCCACGGCCAGCCCGGTGATTTCCGGCGGTGCCCCCGGTCCGCACATGATTCAGGGCATCGGCGCGGGCTTCATCCCGAAAAACCTCAACGTTGCGATTGTCGATGAAGTGATCCAGGTGTCGAACGAAAATGCCTTCGAGACAGCACGGCTTCTCGCCAGTGAAGAAGGCATGCCCGCCGGGATTTCCACCGGCGCCAACGTCTGGGCGGCGATGCAGGTGGCGAAACGCCCGGAATTTGCCGGCAAACGCATTGTCACCATCGGCTGCTCCAGTTCGGAACGCTACCTCAGCACCATGCTCGCCGAGAAATTGCGCGAGGAATGCGCGAACCTTGCCGTGCATGAAATTTAAGCCATGATGATCACTGTTGACCAGCCGAGCAATGAGCGACTCGATGCCTGGCTGGCCAGCCGATTGCCGGATTTGTCGCGTTCCCGCATCCAGGAACTGATCCGCCAGCAATGGATTCTTTGCAATGACCACCCCGCCAAGCCGAGGGATTCGGTCAGGCAAGGCGACAATATCAGCATCAACATTCCCGAAGCAGTTCCCGCCGAGGCACAGCCCCAACAGATTCCCCTGCAAGTCCTCTTCGAAGACGAGGACTTGATCGTCATCGACAAGGAACACGGGATGGTGGTTCACCCCGCTGTGGGAAATCACGACGGCACGCTGGTCAACGCCCTGCTCCACCACTGCCAAGGCCAGCTTTCCGGGATCGGCGGGGTCGAACGACCGGGCATCGTGCATCGACTCGACAAGGACACTTCGGGCTGCCTGGTCGTGGCGAAAAATGACAAAGCCCATCAGCATCTGGTCGGTCAGTTTTCCTCGCGCAGCAATGAGAAAATCTATCTCTGCGTCACCCAGAACATTCCTGTTCCCGAGGCCGAGACCATATTCACCCATATCGGACGCGACAGCCGGAATCGCCAGAAAATGGCCGTGGTGACACCGCCGTCGGGCCGTGCTTCGATCACCGATTACAAAGTCATCTGCGCCGATGCCTCGACGCGAACGGCGCTGGTATTATGCCACCTTCACACCGGCCGCACCCACCAGATCCGGGTGCACATGAAACACAAGGGCACGCCGCTGATCGGCGACCCGATTTACGCGCAAATCCCCAGACAGACCGTGAACACCGGACGCCTGATGTTGCATGCCTGGAAGCTGGGCATCGATCACCCGCGCAGCCGGGAACGAATGAATTTCACCGCGCCGATTCCGCCGGAATTCACCCCGTGGCTGCAGCGGCTCGATGCCGAAATCGAATCATTCCTCTGAAACCGCCATGTCCGAAATTCTATCCGGTTTGATCCAGGCTGTCGGTGAGCAGTTGCAATCCCCGCAAACCGCTTATGTGCGGACGACCTACGAGCGCTTGAGCGCCTTGGGTTTCAATGATGCCCGGATTCGCGAGGAAATCGCCGACTGCCTGGGTGAAGAACTCGATGAAATGCTCGCATTGCACCGACTTTTTGACGAAAAAAACTACCGCCGACTGCTCGACCAGCTACCCTGGCCGGACGAGCCGGAGTCGCTCAATGGATTGAAAGACCTCTGAGCCAGAAGGCGGGCACCCCAGATCAACGCGATGCCGTGGCCGTCGAACCACCGCGCAGGCGCTGGATGTTCGCATACATCTGGCGGCAATGATCGTAGCTCGTGCGCTTCGACAGGATCGCAGCACTGCGCTCCAAAGAACCCCACTGAACCACGCTGATCTCCACGTTGCGCCGACCCCACGTGTCCATCATGTCGCGCGATGGCTGGTAGATATCGATAGTGCCCGCTCCGGTCAATGCCGAGCCGTAGTCATCGACCACATAGAGGTAAGGAAGACCTTTGATCTTGAAAACCGTTCCCAGCGGGTAAAACGACCAGTCGGCTGCGGCGGAACGAACGCGGTCGTTGTATTTCAACTGCGTGCCGATTGCATTGCTGGAGCCGTATTTCAGGTGGTCCGACTCCGAGCAGGTGTAGGCAGTGGTGCGGACAATGCGATTTCTTTCGCCGAAAGTGTAAACCGGCATGTTGTGACGGTCGCGGGGTTTCGCGTTCGCCGCAGCCATCAGTCCGGAGGAAGGAGCGGAGGTATTGACGTTCGCTGTCCCGTAATTCGCATAACGGGAGGAGTCAGCTTTGACGATCTTCACGGAAGAATCCGGGGCGCAATTGGAAAAAAGGAACGCCGCGATGAGGGCCTGACTGAGTGAGAGAAGAAAGAAACGCATGCGAAATGTGTGTTGGAAATGGCTTCGGAATAGAGACGGACAGAAACGACCCCGACCAATTACCGGACAGAATCCCTAACGGCAAGATAATTCTTTTAGAAATTTAATAAAATTTTACAACATGACGGAAAACCATTGCAAAATATAGGATTTTTACAGCGCCACGTCAAAAAAGCCAGGAACGTCGGATGTGCTCCTACCAGCGCGGTTGAAGGTATGTTGAAATGAAATTGATAATCTTATGGCCCGTAGGTGCGTCACGACTTGTTCGGCACCACGCCTCCATCCGCCATGACATCCTCATGCTTTTGGCGTAGTCGCGCACGCGGGAGGCCTCGATTCGGCTGACTTTGATGGCTTTGCTGTGAAGCTGGAAGATGAATCTGTCCTCGTAGCCGCCGGTAGCTTCGAGGGCGATTTGATGAAGCTTGGGTTTGAGTTTTTGGAGGATTTTTTTGTGACCTTCGGGGCTGTTGGCCACATGATCCAGGCCTTCGATTCCATGGATATCGAGTCGTGCTTTGCAGACATCGATGCCGATGTATTGGATTTCGTTAGTGTTTTTGCTTGTAGTGGATGATGGTTGGTTCATATTGGTTTCGGTTTGGTTTTAGGTCTGAAGGCTGCTTTGCATCTTCCTTGTCATGCGAGCTCTAGGGCTCAAGTAACTGTCCGATCTGAAGCAGCCATGGTGTGAGAGGTTTGAACTGCCAGCAATCTCAAAGGATTAGGGAAAGATACAAACTCATCTCACACTCCCGGAGAGGTGTTGCAAAACCTCTCCGGGTCATTCCAAAAGCGATATTCTCGCCTCGGTAATGACATGGCGAGAAGAATATACAAGGGAAATTTCTCCGAGCGTTCCGGTGGGGGCAGGGTGGTTGACGGGAAAATCATCCTTCCTGACTCACCGGCTTGGTTTGCGAACGAAAAAGAGTGGTGAAGGTAGGTTGCGTCAGCCCGTGAAGAGACCGCCCCCCCACCGGAACGCTCGGATAGCCTACCTCCATCCTTTTGATTGCGACATTTCTTGTCGATGCATTCCCTAACTTGATCGCCGTGTTTTATTGCCTCATGGTAGTCCAAGTTACTCGAGGCGGAGCCACGGAAGTTCTGCAAAAAAATGACCGGAGAGCGCACCCACGCTCTCCGGCCAAGCTACCGGACCTTGCCATACAAGTTTCCGGCAACTGCTGTTCACCCACACATGAAAACGGCAACGATTGTTGCGGTGTTCAGATTTTCGACAGGATTGTGACAATTTTGTTCAAACAATGTTTCCTTTTTTTGGTGCTTGGAAAAATGCCTGATCCAGCAATGATTCCCTGCACATGATCGAACGCGACATTCGCCGGGTATTGGACCAGAATGGTGTTCTTCCGAGTCGTCAACTAGGTCAGAATTTCCTGACCGACCCTGCAGTGGCGCGTGGTATTGTTGATTTTCTCGAACTGACACCTGGCGACGCGGTGATCGAAGTGGGTCCCGGGACCGGGGCGCTGACCGGGCACGTGGCCGGGCGAGTTCGCAAATTGATCCTGGTGGAGTTCGACTCACGATTGGCTGCGGCACTGCGGGAAAAATACCAGGGCTGCGATAACGTTGAAGTCGTGCATCAAGACGCGGTCGATTTCGACATCCGCCGCTTGTTTGCCGAGCGGCCTATCAAGTTTCTGGGCAACCTGCCTTATTCCAGCGGCGGCGCCATCATGAAGAATTTTTTGTCGGTGCCCCATCCGTTTGATCGCGCGGTCATCATGCTGCAAAAGGAAGTCATCGATCGCCTCGGTGCCGGGCCGGGCAACAAGGACTACGGTCTGCTCTCACTGCGCATGCAAAGCGCGTGGCACGTCCAGACTGTGATGCAGGTGCCGCCGGAGGTGTTTTATCCGCAGCCGCAGGTGGATTCGAGTGTGGCGTTGTTGACCCGTCGCAACGACCTGCCCGCGTTTGATCGTCGCTTGTTCGACGAACTGTTGCGCCGGGGTTTCGGACAGCGCCGCAAGCAATTGCACAAATTGCTGCCGGACACTGTGTCCTGGGCTCAGGTTGTTGAGGAGTTGGGTGTGCAAGCGACGGTTCGCGCGGAAGAACTCGATTTGTTTCAATGGCTGAAGCTCACTCATTTGTTTGACAATCATCCGCTGAAGGAAATTCCGCAAAAAAGCGGCGAGATTTTCGATGTCGTCGATGAAAACGACGCGGTGCTGCGGCAGGCGACGCGCGGCGAAATTCATGAAAAACAATGGCTGCATCGGGCGATCCATGTTTTTGTGTTCAACAAAAAAAACGATCTGCTGTTGCAACAGCGATCGCGCTGGAAGGACGTGCATCCGGGAACCTGGGACTCCAGCGTTGCGGGGCATCTCGATGCCGGGGAAAGTTACGAGTCCTGCGCGTTGCGGGAGTTGGTGGAGGAGATGGGCATTGAACAGCGATCGCTGGTCGAGGTCGGCCGGCTTCCTCCATCGCCGGCAACAGGCTGGGAGCACGTGACGCTTTACGCCACCCGGCACGACGGTGCATTGCGCTTTCCCTGTTCGGAAATCGACACGGTGCAATGGTTTTCCATGGAGATCATCGAACACTGGCTGGCCCGGGATCCGGAGGATTTCGCGTCGGGTTTCGTCGCGTGTTGGGATCTTTTCCGCCGCAGTGTCGGCTGATTTCCCTCAGCGCTTGCTGGCTGGACGGATAATTTTTTCTTTTGGGCATTGCCAGAGAGCGGGAAAGCTGCCATATGGCGCGCGCACTTAGCAAAGAACTTATGATTGAATACAGCAGCATCGTTGAAATTCGCGGGCGTGAAGTGATTGACTCACGCGGCAATCCCACCGTAGAGGTGGATGTGACCTTGGAAGGCGGTGCGACGGGTCGTGCGGCGGTTCCCTCGGGCGCTTCAACCGGTGAACACGAGGCCTGTGAGTTGCGCGATGGCGACAAGAGCCGCTACCTTGGCAAAGGCGTTTTGAAGGCGGTGGAAAACGTCAACGATCGCCTGGCACCGGCATTGTGCGGCATTGACGCCACCCATCAGGCGGCGATTGACAAAATCATGCGCGACCTCGATGGCTCGAGCACGAAAAAAGTGATTGGAGCGAATGCGATCCTCGGCGTTTCCATGGCTGTGGCCAAAGCCGCGGCGGTTCAGTTGGGGCAGCCGCTCTACAAATACCTCGGCGGTCCCAACGCGAAGGTGTTGCCGGTGCCGATGATGAACGTGATCAATGGCGGCGCGCACTCGGACGCTCCGATCGACTTCCAGGAGTTCATGATCATGCCGGTCGGCGCGCCGACATTCCGCGAGTCGCTTCGCTATGGCGCGGAGGTTTTCCATGCCTTGAAAAAAGTCCTGCACGACCGCGGTCTTTCCACAGCAGTCGGCGACGAAGGTGGTTTTGCTCCGAAGCTCGACAGCGCCGAGGACGCGCTGTCCGTGATCGCCCAGGCCATCGAGAAAGCCGGCTATGTGATCGGCAAGGACATCTGTATTGCGCTCGATGTTGCTTCATCCGAATTCTTTGATGCCGCCAAGAACTCCTATGTGTTCAAGAAGTCCGACAAATCGGTGCGCAGTGCTGCCGAATTGGTAGACTACTATGCCGACCTGAAGAAGCGCTATCCGATCATTTCGATCGAGGACGGCTGCGCGGAGAACGACTGGGACGGCTGGAAACTGCTCACCGACAAACTCGCATCGACGACGCAGTTGGTCGGCGACGACCTGTTTGTCACCAACGTGGATTTCCTTTCCAAAGGCATCAAACTCGGTGTGGCCAATTCGATTCTGGTCAAGGTCAACCAGATCGGCACCCTAACGGAAACCTTCGATGCCGTGGAAATGGCCAAGGAGAATGGCTATACGTCCGTCATTTCCCACCGCTCGGGTGAGACCGAGGATGCCACCATCGCGGACATCGCTGTGGCCACCAACGCGGGACAGATCAAGACCGGTTCGATGAGCCGTTCGGACCGGATTGCCAAGTACAATCAATTGCTGCGCATCGAAGAAGAACTCGGAGAAGAGGCGGTCTTCGGTGGCAAACTGAAGGTCAACTATTGATTCAAGTCAGGCGTTCTTGATACTTGGGCCGCACGTCAGCGTGCGGCTTTTTTATATGGTGCCTGGATGGAATCGGCGGTTTTGGTCGGTGCGCCGCATCAATTTTACAGCGATGTTCGCGGACGTATGCGTTCACTAACAAAGCCGGTCGCGAAAATCCTCGTAATGAAAGGACCGCAGGGTTTCGATGCTGCCGTTCTCATGAAGCAGGCAGATCGGCGGATGTGGCACACCATTGAACATGGTGGTTTTGACCATGGTGTAATGGGCCATGTCGTCGAACACCAGGATGTCCCCGACCCTCAACGCGCGGGAAAAGGAATAGTCTCCGGCGAGATCGCCCGCGAGGCAGGTCGGGCCGCCGAGCCGATAGACATGGGCGTGCTCCGATTCGCTTCCCGCCTGAAGATACTTTTCTCCGGCAAGCATCACGGCGGGTTGTGAGGAGGACCCGTGCAATCCCGGATCAACCAGAAAGACTTCGGGTCGATACGGCATTTCCAACACATCGGGCATGTGCGCGGTGGCCGAGACGTCGAGGATGGCGATGTTGTGACCGTCCGAGGCGAAAACATCCAATACCGTGGCGCGCAATACTCCGGTATGAATGGCGATCGCTTCTCCCGGTTCCAGCCAGACGTCGACATCGTAGCGTTGTTTCGTTTCCTTCACGAGCCGGATCAACCGCTCGCGGTCGTAGAATGGTTTGGTGATCCAGTGGCCGCCGCCCATGTTGAGGTAGCGGAATTGCGGCAGGCGCAGAAGATGGCCGAATTTCTCATCCACGGCGGCAAGGGTGCTTTCCAGGTCGTCGGAGTTTTGTTCGCAAAGGGTATGAAAGTGCAGACCCGAAAGACCCGTTAGGTCGGCGTTCTGCAATTGCTCGGCGCTGATGCCCAGCCGCGATCCCTCGACACAGGGGTCGTAGAGGGCGGTTTGGCCGGTCGAGTGTTGCGGATTGATACGCAGGCCGCAGAGAAGTTCGCCCGACCGATAGCGCTGGTGCGCGGTGATTTTGTCGCGGAAACGGTACCATTGCGAGAGCGAGTTGAAGTCGAGATGATTGGTGAATTCCAGCAGCTTCTCGATTTCCTCCTCCTGATAAGCGGGGGAGTAGGTGATCACGTGTTTTTGAAAATGATCGCGTGCCAGCATCGCCTCCCATAGACCCGACGCGCAACAGCCATCGAGATCGTCGCGGATGTAGGGAAAGCATTTCCAACAGGAAAACCCCTTCAATGCCAGCACCAGATGGCAACCGGCGGATTCCTTCACTTCACGCAGGATGGCGGTATTGCGCTTCAGAGCGGCCAGAGAGATCAAAAACATGTGCGCAGTGTGCTGAACCGTCGTAGCTCTGGCAAGTCTGCATTGGTGTTCGCTCCCATGTTGCGATCAATCGGACAAACATGATTTTTGTAAATGCGGCAAAGCATTCGTCGCGCAGAAAAACTCTCACTGAATGAAGACAAGCGCCGGTCCGCCGCGACTTAGGGAAATGTATTCCACTTTGCCATCGAACGAACCGATTTCGAGAAATAGTCCGGTGGGCAAAGTACCGCCTTCATTGATAGGGTAGGGGAACCCGTGGTCCTCATACGGAGGGCAATAGATCAAGGGCATGACGTCGGCAGGCATCATCGAGGTCATGCAGTCAACAAAACGGGGGAACATGGGCTTCGCGGCCTGAAGTCCGAATGTTGCGGCCGCCGCGATCGCGGATTCGGCTGTCTGACCAATGTAGAACTGGGTATTCAGTCGGACTGTGCAATCCGTGATGATGCCGCCGCTGGTTCCCCAGAAAAACAAAGGCTGCACTTGCCCGATTACGGGGTCGAAAGGATAGGCAATGTCGTCCTCGCGCCATACAAAGGCGCTGACGTTCACCAATTGTATCAATGCTTCTGCATCGCTTCGCTTCATGCCCAAGAAAGTCCGACAATCCAGAGACATGTATCGGAAACACTCCGCTCTGGTAAGTTTCGCGTCGCCATTGCTGTCAAGCCGTCTGATTTCAGCGAGGGCGGCTTTTTTGGACAATTTGGGGCGATACAATTGCGTGAGTTCCGCGGCGTTTAACGCATTGTCGCGATTTCGATCCACTCTGGGAAATCGTTCGATAAATTCCCCAGCGAGGTCTTGGTATGGTCCACGCATCCAGAGATAGAATTCCTCGGTGTTCAAGGAGCCGTTGATATTGAGGTCCGCGCGAAAAAATTCGCGAAATGTTGTCTTGCGGAACAAGTCGTAGCCAGGTTGGGTGTCGCCCATCAAGCGGGCGAATTCGAACAATTGAAGACTACCGCTTTTGTCCAGGTCAGCCTTGGCAAAAGCACGATCAGTCGGTCGGGGCGCGGCAAGCACCGCAGCCGAGAATGCCATACTGAGGAAAATGAAGGAAATGAACTTGAGCATGCGCAAACAATACGTCATCGGCAGTGCGATCGGATCAAGAAAATGGTGGTTTTGAAATTTATTCTCAATTTTGAGAGACGAAGTTACGGCTCACCCTCTACCGCCTTCACCCATTTCTGGTCATCTGGTGACAGCTTTTCAAAGGGGATCGTAATGGTCTCACCCGAGGTTTTCAACAGGCTAACATCGCCCCCGGCAATGCCTTTGTAGGTCGCTTTGGTCTTGAAACCTCCGCTTGCATCCGTCCATGTTCTAATTTCGTCGATAGGTGGTTTGACAGGCAGTTGAGGTGTTTCTGCTTTGGGTTTTGTTATCGGATGCGTGACTGGCTTAGTTATCGGAGGCGTGACTGGCTTCGTGGTCAGAGGCGCGATCGGCTTAGTGATCGGTTGACTGATCGGTTTATCCACCTCATGGGGGTGAACTCCGGCGAGTCCTATCATCGCAGAAAACCACGGTATGATCCAGAAGATTGGAAATGAAACAATAGATGAAATGATAAGAAATACACCATGAAATGGCTTGGAATTAGCAGCGCCGATTAACCCTAAAATAAAACCTGCGATACAAACAGGAAATGAAATCAACATCATGGAAAGGCCAAGCCCTGGCACTAAAGCTAAAATAAATCCGAAAAAAAGAATCACCCATCCCGCAAGGATCGCAGACGTTTTTGGCTGATTTACAAAAACTTGTGTCGATTGCGCTACAGGTGAACGTGCTAGTATTGTTTCTGGTTTCATTTGTATTGCTTGTGACAATATAAGGCCTCTGGTTTTATTGTGCCTTGTCACTTTAAAAAAATTGCAGGGAAAATAATTAAGTCACTTTAGAGGCACCGTCTTTTTTTCTATCGAAAAATATCAGTTAGGAAACCGGCTGGAAGCCATATAAAACCGGCGGAGAAGGTGGGATTTGAACCCACGGTGAGTATTACCCCACGTCCGATTTCGAATCGGGTGCCTTAGACCACTCAGCCACCTCTCCTGATTGTTGCCGGGCGGGTTTTTTACGGGAGGAATCGGGGTTTGTAAAGAAATCTTCGCTCAGTAGGGGAATTTCCTGGCGCTCCGCGCGCTTGTTCCGGCGGGAAGGTTTCCGGTGATCCGCTGTGAGTGGGAAATCATCGGTGTTCGCTATCGTGTTGTAAACCGTATGCAGAATTCCCCTCATTCCACGGTTGTCAGGCACCTGGGCTTTGTGCATGCTTCGCGGTCCCATGGCTGTTTCTTCCTTTCAATCGCTGCCCGGGTTTCGGGATTTTTTGCCGCGCGATTTTGCGGTGCGCCAGTATCTTCACGAGACCTGGCGGGCCACGGCGCGTCGTCATGGATTTGTGGAATATGAAACGCCCTTGCTGGAGGACACCGGTCTCTATTTGAAAAAATCGGCGGGTGAATTGTCGACCCAGTTGTTTCGTTTTCAGGACCAGGGTGGCCGCGATGTCACTCTGCGGCCGGAAGTAACCGCCTCGCTGGCGCGGTTGGCGGCGGATCATCAGCGCGATTTTCCCAAACCGTTGAAATGGTTCGAAATCGGTCAATGTTTTCGCTACGAAAAACCGCAGAAGGGCAGGGGGCGCGAGTTCTTCCAGTTCAATGTCGATATTCTCGGTGAGAGCGCCGTCGAGGCGGATGCGGAGTTGCTGGCGGTGGCGATCGATACCATGCGTGCCTTTGGATTCACCAAGGATGATTATCAACTGCGCGTCTCCGACCGCCAGGCTTGGGCGGATTTTGCCCACCAACGGGGACTTGATGATGCGAAGTTGGCGGAGTTTCTGCAAATCGTCGACAAACTCGAACGCGACACAAGCGAGGTGCTCGAACAAAAACTGGCGGCATTGGGATTGAACCTTGCCGAGGTCAGGGACTTCATCGCCCATCCCGGCAATGCCTCGGAAAAATTCCGCAGCTTGCAGGCGAATCTCAGCGCCCGCGGGCTCGGCGACTTCGTGCGCTGGGATTTGTCGATTGTCCGCGGTCTTGCGTATTACACCGGTCTGGTGTTCGAGGTCTTTGATGCCCGCGCGTCCTTGCGCGCCGTGGCTGGCGGCGGTCGATACGACGGCTTGGTCGCGACGATTTCCGATGGCAAGGTCGATCTTCCCGCCACTGGCTTTGCGATGGGCGACTATGTGATCCGTCATTTGATCGAGCAGACACCCCACGCGTTGATGCAGATGGAAGTCTGGTTGCAGCGCAATCAGGCGGGCTGCGACATTTATGTGATCTGCGATCATGAGGATCGCCGCGAGCAGGTCTTGCGACTCATCACCGAACTGCGCGAAGCAGGAATCTCGGTTGATTTCCCTTTGACCCCGACAAAGTTCAACAAACAAATGCAGCGTGCCGAGCAGACCGGCGCTCGCTTTGCTTTGATCGTAGGACAGGATTTTCCCCAGCTGAAATTGAAAATCCTCGCCTCGCGCAGTGAAGCAACACTGACGGCGGAAGGAATTGTCGAGGAAATGATCGAGCGCATCCATCGTCCCGACGGACCGTTGCTGGCGTGAATCCATGATTTCGGGGACAAGCAATCGTGCGAAAATTCCATTGATTTTTCCCTGTTTTCAGTCTTTAACACCCGTCCACCTATCGAACCATGCGCACACATCACTGCAATCAACTCCGCCTTTCAGACATCGATCAAACCGTGACCTTGATTGGCTGGGTGAACTCCGCCCGCGACCACGGCGGGGTGATTTTTGCGGACTTGCGCGACCGTGAAGGTCTGACCCAGTTGGTTTTTCGTCCGGAGGAAAACGCCGGACTTGCCGAACTTTCCCACACGCTGCGCGAGGAGGATGTCATTCAGGTTGTCGGACGCGTTGCCGCGCGTCTGGAAGGGACCGCCAACGAAAAAATCGCCACCGGTGCGATTGAGATCATCGCCACGGCCTTGACCATCGTGAACAAGGCCGACGTGCTGCCCTTCCAGCTCGACAAGGAGCTTTCCAACGAAGACCTGCGGATGAAATATCGCTACCTCGACATCCGTCGTCCACGCATGACCGCGAACCTGCGCACCCGTCACCGCGTCACCAAGAGCGCGCGCGATTTCCTCGACGAACAGGGATTCTGCGAAATTGAAACGCCGATTCTTTCGAAGTCCACTCCCGAAGGCGCGCGCGATTTCCTTGTGCCCTCGCGTCTCCAGCCAGGCTGTTTTTATGCATTGCCCCAGGCACCACAGCAATACAAGCAGTTGCTGATGGTCGGTGGCATCGAAAAGTATTTCCAGGTCGCCAAGTGCTTCCGCGACGAGGATCTGCGCGCCGACCGCCAGCCGGAGTTCACGCAGATCGACATTGAATCATCGTTTGTCGGTCAGGAAGACATCATCAAACTGATCGAGGGCATGTTGGGCCGCATTTTCAAGGAAGCTAAAGGCGTGGACATCCCCTTGTCCTTTGAGCGCATGACCTGGCGGGACGCGATGGACACCTATGGATCGGACAAACCGGATCGCCGTTTCGGCAGTCGGATCGTCGATCTCGGCGGGGTGTTCGCGGAGTCCACCTTCAAGGTGTTTTCGGGCGCGCTGCAATCGGGTGGCGTGGTCAAAGCCATCAACGCAAAAGGATTTTCCAACATCAGCACCGGACAGGTCGAGGCGCTGACCCAACTCGCCATTCAGCACGGTGCCAAAGGCCTGGCCTACATCCAGGTACGCGGCGAAACAGTCGATACGTGGCGTTCTCCGGTGACCAAGTTTCTCACCGAGAAGGAGATCGCCGCGCTCGTGGAGGCGCTGGACATCGAAACCGGCGACCTGATTCTCTTCGGTGCCGGTCCTTGGGAGCAGGTGTGCGAAATTCTCGGCCGGGTGCGCCTGGCCTGTGCCGACATGCAAAATTTGTTAGAAAACAACAAGGAGCTGAATTTTCTCTGGGTCACCGAGTTTCCGCTTCTGGCCTTCGATGAGGAGTCGAACCGCTACGTTGCCGTGCACCATCCCTTCACCCGCCCGATTGTCGAAGACGAGGGAAAACTGTTAGGCGGCGCGCTTTCGAACGATTTACGGGCGAATGCCTACGACGTTGTTCTCAACGGCACCGAACTCGGCGGCGGCTCGATCCGGATCCACGAGGCGCCCTTGCAGTCGGCGATGTTCAAGGCGCTCGGCATTTCCGACGAGCACGCCGCCGCAGAGTTCGGGCACATTCTTGATGCCTTCCGTTTCGGCGCTCCGCCCCACGGTGGTGTTGCACTCGGGCTCGACCGGTTGGTGATGATGATTTGCGAGGAGCATTCGATCCGTGAAGTCATCGCGTTTCCGAAGAACAACAAAGGCAACGACCTGATGAGCCAGTCGCCTGCGGAGGTCGATCCGAAACAACTGCGCGACCTGCGCATCCAGACCACGGCAAAGAAGGTGTGATCAGCCGGAAATGTTTTTCGAATAATTTCCACTGATCCCTTGTCGTAGGTCTAGGCGGCGATTAGACTGTCGCCATGATCATGAAGCGTATTTTTTCACTCCTCGCCTTGTTGGTTTGTTCCGGCGCGATCGGGCATGCCCAGCAGCAACCGACAGCGGCGCAAATCATTGGCGGCGCCAAAGTGGTTGCGGCCCTGCAGCAAGCGGATCTCACGGGAAACATGACCCGCGGCGGCGGCAAAGTGCCCGTGGCCTTGTTTCTGCGCAAGGAGAACATCCAGTTCCAGGTCTGGGAGGACAAGGTATGGAAAGGTTTCCACATGCGAATGAATGATGATTCGTGCGACCTGTTTGAAATGGTCGGCGGCAAACAGAAAGACTTTCCGGCTTCGCGCATCGCCCAGCCGATCGCCGGCACGGACTTGTCATACGAAGATCTGGCGATGAGGTTTTTTTATTGGAAAAACCCGATTCTCGAAGGCGAGGAGCGCGTCGGTGTTCACAACTGTTGGAAAATCCGCTTGAACAATCCCGGCAAGGGCGGGGCCTATCAGGTGATGTATGTGTGGGTTCATCAGAAATACGGAGCGTTCATGAAGATCGAGGGTTTCGACCGCCAGGGCAGGTCGCTCAAGCGCTTTGAGGTAACCGACGTAATGAACATCGGCAAGGATGCATCGGGCAATGAAGTTTACACCTTGAAACAAATGAATGTCAGCAGCTTGAATCCGGAAAACGGCAGGGCGGTTTCCCAGACCAAGCTGATTTTTGATGCGCCGAAAATCGTTGCACCGAAGGGGCCTCGCTAGGCGGTCAAGGCGATCAAGCTCGGGAACGTATTGACAGGAAATGCAGCAATCAAAAGGCAGGGAACGATCTCCGAGCGCTCCGGTGGGGGACGGCAGCATGTCATCCTAACGCGAACTACCTTCACCCCACGCTCCCGTTCGCAAACAATGCCGGTGAGTCAGGAAGGACCATCTGAGACCAAACAACCCTGCCCCCGCCGGAACTTTCGGAGAAACTTCCCTTGTATATTCTTCTCGCCATGTCATTACCGAGGCGAGAATATCGCTTTTGGAATGACCCGGAGAGGTGTTGCAACACCTCTCCGGGAGTGTGAGATGAGTTTGTATCTTTCCCTAATCCTTTGAGATTGCTGGCAGTTCAAACCTCTCACACCATGGCCGCTTCAGATCGGACAGTTACTTGAGCCCTAGAGCTCGCATGACAAGGAAGATGCAAAGCAGCCTTCAGACCTAAAACCAAACCGAAACCAATATGAACCAACCATCATCCACTACAAGCAAAAAAACTAACGAAATCCAATACATCGGCATCGATGTCTGCAAAGCACGACTCGATATCCATGGAATCGAAGGCCTGGATCATGTGGCCAACAGCCCCGAAGGTCACAAAA
>CAMAQB010000086.1 GCA_945860285.1 Akkermansia muciniphila
CTTTTCCTGACTCAATGGGCTGCTGTCGCACTCGCGCAACAATCGAATAACTTCTTCCGGTGTGTGTCTTTTTTGCTTCATGGTTTCGGACTTGATTTGATTCAAATCCTTTCACTCAACTTGGACCAGTTTTTTAGGCGGCGGTCAACATCACAGCAAAACAAATCAAATAAACACAAGAAGCACTCAACAACCGCCCCAGAAAACGCCACAATTTTTTAACCCCGAACGAATTCAACCAACAAAATTTCAAACAAATTGACAGCCGTTGCATTAGCAATTAGAATTCGCAGGGTCTCCATGAAAGAATCAACACCCGGCTTGTCTCCGATAGATTCTCCATCATCATCGCGGCAGTGACATCCATCTTGGGGATTTCCGCGTTTTATCATCACAGTGCCGCCGCACTGGTGCTTGATGGTGACATCGTGGCAGCCGCGCAGGAGGAGCGGTTTACGCGCAGGAAGCATGATGCCGCGTTTCCCGCGGAGGCGGTCGCCTTTTGCCTGAAGGAGAAACTGCACCTGAGTCGCGTGCTGCGCAAGACTGTGCCCGGAGCGACACGCGCAAAGCTGGTTTTCACCGAGCACCACGAGTGTCACGCAGCCATGCCTTTTTCCCAGCCCGATTGATCGGGCGGCTTTCCTGACTATTGATGGTGCCGTCGAATGGAGCACGGCGGCTTTTGGAACTGGTGATGGGAACCGGCTGTCTTTCCTCCGGCAAATGCGCTTCCCGCATTCACTGGGTCTGCCCTACTCGGCATTCACCTACGATTGCGGATTCAAGGATGAACATGCGAAATCGGGCAACCCCTATTTCCCCTCACTCCGGGCCACTCATGCGCTTTCTTAACGGCCTTCACCTCAAAGGCATTTCCTGGCAATTTACCCATGCGGAAACTCAAAATGACAAAAACCGGTCCTGTTTGCGCTGCCGGGCAAATTGTGAGCCGTTAGAGCGTAATGACTGCCTGGGAGTCATCACCCGGTGCATCGCTCGGCGATGTAGGCGAGTGATTCATCGATACGGTCGATGAGAATTACACAGAGGTCGCCGGGTTTGACGCGCGACAGTGCGGCGTCGATCGCGACAAATTCACCGCGGATTTCTTCAATGTGGGTGGTGCGGCTGGCGTGGGTGAGTCCGTCACGAAGGAGGGCGGTGATCTCGCCATCGGCCCTGCCTCGCTGGCAGTCGTCTTGATAAAGAATTACCTCGTCGAAGGAGTGGCCGAGTATTTCGGTTTGCATGCGGATGTCGCAATCCCGTCGGTCACCCGCACCACTGATGACCACGATGCGGCGTTGTGCCGACATGCTCTCGATGGCCTGGATTAGGGCGCGGATGGCGTCGGGATTGTGGCCGTAATCTGCTATGAGGGTAGCCCCGTGGTAGTTGAAGAGATTGAATCGGCCGGGCGCGGTTTCGGCGTCGTTCACAAAGGTGGCCATGCCTTGGCGAATATGTTCCCAGGTTAGATTGAGGCCCCATGCAGCGGCGGTGGCGGCCATGGCGTTTTCCACTTGAAAACGGATGCTGCCGTTGCGGGTGATAGGAATGTCCTTGAGGGCGATCTTGAATCGGAGCTTGCCCTTGGCGGCGACAATGTGTCCGTCTTCGACGAAGACGCCGCGTTTGCCCTGGGCGAGGTGTTTGGCGAGGACGCGTTCGTGCCGGTCGAATGCAAAGTAGGTGACAGAGCCGGGGCAGACATTCGCCATGGCGGCGACGACGGGATCTGCGGCGTTGAGCACCGCGACACCGTTGCGGGTGACGCTGTGGACGATGACGCGCTTGACGGCGGCGAGATCCTCGAGGCTGGCGATGTAGTTGATTCCAAGGTGATCTCCCATGCCGATATTGGTGACCACGGCGACGTTGCAGCGATCAAAGCCCAGGCCTTCGCGCAGAAGACCGCCGCGGGCGGTTTCGAACACTGCGGCATCCACATCGGGATGAAAGAGAACGTTGCGGGCGCTGCGGGGACCGCTGCAATCGCCGGTATCGATGCGATGGCCGGTGATATAAACGCCATCGGAATTGGCCATGCCGACACGCTTGCCCGTCTGATGGAGCAAATGGGCAATAAGACGGACTGTGGTGGTTTTGCCATTGGTGCCTGTCACGGCGACGACGGGAATGCGACCGTCTTCAGACTTGGGAAAGAGGGAGGAAATGATTGTTTCGCCGACAGGGCGGCCTTTGCCGAACGAGGGCTGGAGATGCATGCGCAGACCGGGCGCGGCATTGACCTCGATCACCCCACCGGATTGGCTTTCCAGAGGTTTAAGGACGCATTCGCAAACGACATCGACGCCGCAGAGGTCGAGGCCGACGATTTGTGCCGCAGCCGCGGCGCTGGCGATGATATCTTGGTGGACATCATCGGTGACATCGGTGGCGGTGCCTCCGGTGCTGAGATTGGCGTTGTTGCGCAGAATCACCCATGCCCCTTTGCGCGGAACCGAATCGGCATCGAAGCCTTGTTTCGCGAGTGCGGCCATGGCGATCTCGTCAAAGTGGATCTTGGAAAGGAAGTTGCAGTGTCCCTCGCTGCGCCGGGGGTCGCTGTTGACCTGTTGGACAAGGTCGCGGATGCAATGTTCACCATCGCCGATGATGTGCGGGGGGTCGCGGCGCGCGGCGGCTACGAGCTTGCCGTCAATCATGAGCAGTCGGAAATCATGGCCCGGAAGATATTTTTCAACCATCACATCGGCGCTGATTTCACGCGCTGCGGCGTACGAGGCAAGGACGAGTTCGCGGGTTTCAATGTTGGATGCCACACCCTTGCCTTGATTTCCATCGCGTGGCTTGATGACTACGAGGCCTCCGAGCTCGCAGGCTGCCTTCCACGCGTCCTCGGCATCGGTCACGGAGCGGCCCTTGGGGGTGGGGACTCCGGCGGCCTCAAGTAGTTGTTTGGTGAGTTCTTTGTCTTGTGCGATCGACTCCGCGATGGCGCTGGTGCTGTCCATTTCCGCCGCTTGGATGCGCCGTTGTTTGCTGCCCCAACCGAACTGGACGAGGCTCCCTTCGGTAAGGCGTCGATAGGGAATGCCACGGGCGACAGCGGCGGCGACGATCGCGCCGGTGCTGGGTCCGAGGCGCAGTTCTTCGTCGAGCTCGCGCAGGCGGCTCAGGGCGGCGGATAAATCGAAGGATTTGTCCTCGAGTGCTGCGACACAGAGTTCCTGTGCCAATTCGACAGCGAGCCTGCCCACGTCTTCCTCTGTGTATTCGACGACGATTTGATAGATATCGGGTTCGCTGGTGACGACCGAGCGGCTGAAGGCGACTTGACAGCCCGCCTGTGCCTGCAATCCAAGGGCGGCCAGTTCCAGTGCGGAAATCATCGTGGCACCCGGTTCGAACGGTTCGATTTCAGGAAAGCGTTCGCGCAGGCGCTGTTCAAAGCCAGGGAGCTTGTCAAAGTGGATATCCTTTTCGACGCATTGCACGACTACTTGGATTGAAGTGTGCAGGCTCCAGATATTGGGTCCACGAAGCGCCCTGATGCTAAGAATATTCATGTTGTAAATCGAATCAATTAGTTGAAAACAGGGGACTGATCGAAAACTTGTGTGGCCTCATCCGCATCGTAGGAGAAAGTCATGATGCCGGTTTGGATGACGTGATGGGGAATTCCCAACGCCCAGGCGGCACCCACTGCTGCCAATATGTTTTCCATAATTTCGTGGTCTGGGTTTTCGATCATGAGCGGGATCGCGGACAGAGCCATCAGCGATGATTCATTGCTGCCGGTGGCCAGAATCAACTTGTCTTCGCGGACAAACACCACGCGAGCGCCACTTGCACGGTGCTGCGTGATAACTGGCGAGGAAGGATCAATGGCGAAGAATATCACCTCGCCATCACAATAGCGGGACAGTTCAGCGACCATCGGGTCCGCGGCATGGAGAACCGCCACTCCGTCCGGCAGGACGACATCCACTTGCGTGCGAAAAATTTGGGAAACCATCTCGGGCTCTTCGATGTGGAATCGCCCGTAATGGCTCGCGGGATTGATTCGGGTCACCACGCCGACCTCGCAGCGATCGTAGGCCAAGCCTTGTCCGAGAATCACATCCGCACCGTTTTCCAATATTGCGGCTTCAACCGCGCGGTTCATCAGCACCCGTGTTGCGTATTTCCAATTGCCGCAATCACCGATTTCGACTTTCCGCCGATCGAGAAACATGCCGTCACAGCAAGCCAAGCCGATGAATTTCCCCGAAAGTCGCAAGAGTTCCGCCACCAGTTGTGCGACTTCGGACGTGCCGCTCGATCCGGTGATGCCGACTACGGGAATTCGCCCGTTATCGTGATTGGGAAACAAATGATCGACAATCGCCCTGCCGACAGGACGGGGTTCCCCTTTGTTGGATTGCAAGTGAAGCGTTAAACCGGGGCATGCATGCATAGCGGTGATCACACCGTCCTGTTTGGCAAGAGGGATGCGGATGTCATCGGCCAGCACATCAACCCCTACAATGTCGAGGTCAAGCACCCGGGCAGCCAGGCGAACCGCCTTTGCGGTTTCAGGGTGGACCTCGTCGGTGACATCAACGGGAGCGAGTCCGGTATCGATGCGAGCGGCAGCCACCATTTGTCCTCCAATCACCAGCAGGCGGTGATTTCCCGAAACATCATGAGAGTGGCTCTCATCGGGTTCTGCTACTGGCAACCCGCATGACTTCAATAGCGTCCTTGTCAGTTCGGGATATCGGGCAATGCCATGTGCGATGGCTCCGGTGCGGTCGGTCTGTGTCGACCAGATCCTGCGTTGACGGGCACCGTAACCGAGTTGCACCAGATTACCGGTGGATAATCGGATCGCTGGAATACCACGATCTTTGGCGGTGGCCGCCGCAACGATGCATGCGGCATCGGGTTCCAGCAGGTGCTGAAGCGCCAAGGCACGCAGGCCCAGCAGAGTGGCTTCCACATCGAAGCTCGAACCTGTTATGGCCGCGAGGACCAGCAATCGCGCGGCCTCCATGCTCGCACGAGTGGCCACCTCATTCGGAGCGCTGACGACAACCTTGTAAACACCCCGCGGCCCTGCTTCACGGGCCTTGCCAAATCCACCGGGTATTCCCGCCAGGTTCTGGAGTTCCAAAGTGATGTGTTCCAGTATGTGCCCCGTCCATGTGCCTTCGTGCAAGCGCCTGATAAAACCGCCCGGTTCGCCATAGCTGCAGCGGTGCTCGGCCAAGGATGGCAGCCAAGCGCAGAGTCGATCCACGAAGCCAGGGAGGGTGTTGGAAGGGCTGTCTTCCAGTTCTCCGATGTCCACCCACGCTTCCAGAACGGAGTGATAGGTCCAGATGTTAGGTCCGCGAAGGTAAAGAAAATTGAGGAACCGAATATCGCGGTGTTTCATGTCGTTGACGTCCCGCCCTGCGGTGACGACGGGTTTTATTTCTGGTTCCTGCATTCAAATCAAGTAAAGTGTCTTAAATTTTTCAATAAGTAGGGCAAAATTGCTGATAATTTGATTGCAAGCGCGGTGAAATAGGGCGAAACCCGCTGTGTCTTACCGCCGCGCCTGGCGCGAACGATTTCAAATCCGTGGCCATTCCCGATGACGTCAGCTGATCTCTCGCGCCCTCAAAACGCCATCACGGCCCTGCCCGAATCCTGGCGCAGCGGAATCGTCGCCGCGACCGTGGATCAAGAAACCGTCACCGGCTGGCTCGAGCTGGACCTCAACCGACAACTGCGCTTCGAACCGGGCATTGTCGTTCTAACCGATCGCCAATTGCTGGCCAAGGCCTTGAGTGACTCCCAATGGCAAAGCTGGGACATACAGGCCAAGATGGTTTTGGAACACCGCGACCGCGCGGGCGTCGGCACTCTGGACCTGCTGCACGAAAACGGCTTGCTTGCACGCTGGCGGCATACGCTGGGCAGTGACTTGGCGGTCAGACGATTCCTCGAACAATTTCAGGAACAGGTAGATGCCTTGGTCGGAAAGCGCGAAGTGATCCGAGCCGCGGATCTCATTTGCCCGATTTGTGATTCCCCGATTGCCGGGGGCGGTGACGACTGTCCGGCATGCGCGAAAACCGTCAATGCATCGCCTTCGGCATGGACATTGTTCCGTTTGTGGCGCTTTGCCAAACCCCACAAGGGGCGCTTGTTGGCGGGTTTTCTGCTGACTTTGTTAGCCACCGCCGCGACGCTGGTGCCCCCTTATCTGTCGATGCCATTGATGGACAAGGTTCTGATCCCATTCCAGAACGGCGTGCCCATTGACACCGCCAAAGTGATGCTGCTGCTCAGTGGCCTGCTTGGCGCGGCGTTCCTCGCATGGATCCTCGATTGGGCGAAAACCTACATTCTCGCCCTGGTCAGCGAGCGCATCGGCTCCGACCTTCGCACCACCACCTACGAGAAACTGCAAGGCCTCTCGCTCGAATACTTCGGCGGCAAACGCACGGGCGATCTCATGACCCGCATTTCCTCGGGCAGCGACCGTTTGTGCGTATTCCTCTCATCGCATCTGCTGGATTTCCTGACCGACCTGCTGATGATCCTGATGACTTCGGCGATCCTGATTTCGATCAACCTGAAGTTGGCACTGGTGACATTGGTTCCTCTGCCTTTCATTGCGTGGCTGATCCATGTGGTTCGGGATAAGCTTCACCACGGTTTTGATCAGGTCTATCGGATTTGGGCGGAGGTCACCAGCGTATTGGCCGATACCATTCCCGGAATCCGGGTGGTCAAAGCGTTCTCACAGGAAAATCGTGAGGCGCAGAGGTTTCGCGATGCCAATGCACGCAACCTCGCCGTAAACGACCGCGTCAATAAAGTCTGGTCGCTCTTTACGCCGACGGTAACGGCGCTCACTGAAATCGGACTTCTGGTTGTCTGGGGATTCGGAATCTGGCAGGTTTCCAAACATGAAATCTCGGTGGGCGTGCTGGTGGCATTCCTCGCCTACATCAACCGGTTCTACTCCAAGCTCGGTTCGATGAGTCGGATTGTTTCCGTTACCCAAAAAGCGGCGGTCGGTGCCAAGCGGATTTTTGATATCCTCGATCATGTTTCGAGTGTGCCGGAGCCGACGCATCCGGTACGATTGGAAAAAGTGAGTGGTGCGATCGAACTTCGTGATGTGGGTTTCCGATACGGAACAAGGACCATCCTGCGGGACATCAATCTAACGATCAACCCCGGCGAGATGATTGGTCTCGTGGGACACAGCGGCTCGGGCAAAAGCACCTTGGTGAACTTGATTTGTCGGTTTTACGATGTCGCGGAAGGCTCGATCCGCATTGATGGTGTTGATATCCGTTCGTTGCCGGTCTCCGAATACCGCCGCAACATTGGCCTGGTGCTGCAGGAGCCGTTTCTGTTTTTCGGCACGATCGCGGAAAACATCGCCTACGGCAAACCCGAGGCGACGCGCGACGAGATCGTGGCTGCGTCCCGCGCGGCCCACGCCCATGAATTCATCCTGCGCCAGCCGCTGGGCTACGATTCACTCGTCGGCGAGCGTGGACAAGCATTGTCCGGTGGAGAACGACAGCGGATCTCGATCGCCCGCGCCCTGCTCATCGATCCCCGCGTCCTGATCCTTGACGAGGCCACTTCATCCGTCGACACAGAGACCGAACTGGAAATCCAGGCAGCGCTCGACAACTTGATCCGCGGTCGCACCACGCTGGCCATCGCCCACCGCCTTTCCACCTTGCGGCGTGCCGACCGCCTGGTGGTCATGGATCGCGGTCAGATCGTGGAAGAGGGAATCCACGAGGCCCTGCTTGCCAACAAAGGCGCCTACTACCGGCTCGACCGGGCTCAGACCGAGTTTTTCAATGGTGGTCCGGCTGCGGGTTCCGGCGATGATGACGCTGTCGAAATGACCACCATGAAACAAATCTAACGATCAATGGCCGGAGATATACAACTTCATCGCAACGCATTCGGGCAGCTCGTGTTCAGGGATTCCGAAGGCAGGGAACATGTGAACGTCGAACTGGCGAGGGCTTTTCCGATCTCCGCGCCGCTGGATGGGATTTCCATGTTGGATCAGAATGGCCGCGAACTCTTATGGATTCCGCGACTGGACGATTCAAGCCGGGAAATCAGGCGCTTGTTGGAAGAAGAGCTGCAAAGCCGGGAGTTCATGCCGGAAATCAAGAGTATTCGCGGTGTTTCCGGATATGCGACGCCATGCACATGGCAGGTGGAAACGGATCGGGGGGATACGGAATTCGTGCTGAAAGCCGAGGAGGACATTCGACGCTTGTCTACGTCGGCGTTACAGATAGTGGACAGCCGTGGCATTCAGTTCCTGATTCGCGACCCGCGAAAATTGGACAAGGCCAGCCGCAGGATTCTCGACCGCTTTATGTGATCGACAGGGGCAAAGCCATGACCCGGCAGGCACCGGGCCACAAGGCATGGGGGAAATTTATGGATTGCCGAGGCAACAAAGCCGCTGATGAATTCCAAGCAAAAAATTGCAACAAATGCATTCTCAGCAGAACCCATAGGGGGCAGATGATCCGCATGGTCCTTGGTCTGATGACGATTTACGCAGGCCCCGACCCAGCACAACAGCGAGCCGCCCCTGCACATCAAGCCCAAAAGCAAATTCCTAACAATCAGCTGCGAATCATTACCTGAGGTTCGCCAGGAAATCATCCGCGATTTTCCGGTGACCTTCTTGTTTTTCGGGGGATTGCTTTTCCCAGCTTCGAGCCATCATCGAGAGTCGTGGGTTTTTACGAAAAAACGGCGTATAGTCGCCGATGAATTTCCAAAAAAGTCCATCCCATATCCGACACCACGGGCCTTTCGGCTCATCCGACATTTTCAAAACATAGTTGGATCCAGAAATGTATGGCTTGGTGGTGAAGGTGCCGCCATCGGCGAATTGCGACATTCCATACACATTCGGAACCATCACCCAGTCATAGGAATCCACAAACATTTCCATGAACCAACGATACACGTCGTCCGGCTTGATCCGGCAAAGAACCATGAAATTGCCGAGCACCATCAGTCGCTCGATGTGATGGCAGTAACCGTCATCGAGCAACTGACGGATCACCCGGTCGACCGGCGGGATGCCAGTGCTGCCATCGTAAAATGACTGCGGCAGCGGGCGTGTGAAATTCCAGAAGTTGCCGTTGCGAATCTCGGTGCCGCGATGGTGGTAGATGCCGTGCATGAACTCGCGCCAGCCGATGACCTGGCGGATGAAACCTTCTAACGAATTCATCGGAATCTCGCTTTGAGAAGCCTTGTGGAGCACACGGTCGATCACGTCTTGAGGATCGAGCAGGCCGATGTTCAACATGGGAGTGATGGCGGAGTGATAGATGTAGGCGTGCCGGGTGGATATGGAATCTTCGTAGAGGCCGAAGTTGGCCAGCCGCTCGTCGATGAACTGATCGAGCCAGGCCTCGGAATCCTTGCGGGTTACAGGCCATCGAAAGTTTTTCAACGAGCCGGGATTGTTGGGAAATTTGCGGCCGATGTAAGTGGCAGCTTCTTCCGTGAAGGCATTGCGGGAACTGAGAGGTTCACGCGCCGGTACATGGCCTTTGGGCAGCTTGGCGCGGTTTTCGGTATCGAACGACCATTTGCCGCCAAGGGCGCTGCCATCGGCGTCGAGCAACACGCCCATTCGTTTCCGTTGCTCTTCGTAGAATTTTGCCATGAAGGGCTTTTTTCTGGAAGCCAGATGGGTTTCAAGGAAGTTTGGCGGCGTAATGAAATTCGGCGTGGGATGAACCACTACTTTTACACCGCGCGCCGCGGCAAAGCGCTTCACACGTCTCATCAGCAGGTCATCGTTGAGGTCGGCGAGGTGAACGATGGCAATGTTTTTTGGAATTGTTGCATTCAGCAATTGCACACTATCCGTTGCAGAATTTTCCGGCGCTTCAATGTAGTAGATTGTCCTCCCCCCCGCTTGGATTTCAGTAGCGTAGGCTTTCATCGATGCGCGGTGAAGCATGATTTTTTGCTGATGCATTGATGTAGGCCAATGGGCGTCGTTGCCAAAAAACAGCGGATCTTCCAGCAGATAAACCTCGCCACCGTGAGCCATTGCCGGGTGATCTGCGAAGAGTTGATGCGGAAAAATGAGGATCGCGGAGGACATGCGAAGAGTTGTTAGATGCGCTGAGGATCCTGGCCCGGCATGGCGTGTGCCAGACGTGCGAGAGGTCGGAGTTGGAAGTAGGTATCGAGGGCTGTGGATGCCAGGCAGTCAACGCCGGTCAGATCAATGCCGCCATGATCCAACATGTTTTCTTCCGCCACTTGCACGAGCACCACGCGTCCGACAATCAAGCGGGTGCCATTTGCTGGTATGGGAATGATGTCCTCGAGTTCAAGGCCGATGCGGAAGCGGGACTCCGCAACGAAGGGCGCAAGGAACCCGGGATGGAAATGTGCGCTGAGACCCGTGGCGGCGAATTCTGAAACGTCTTTCGGATAACGCGCGGAGCATTGGTGCGCGGCATCGAGTATCGCAGGATGGAGATGATTGATCGTCCACGCCCTCACTTCTGTTAGATTTGCCAGAGTGTGGCGTTCAACGAGATCGGGGCGACTGACCATTCCCAGCAGACACGGTGACGAGCCGAGGTGCAGCACACTCGAGAACGGAGCGAGATTGCATTGCCCTGCAAGGTCGGTCGTGCCGATGAGGCTGATCGGTTTGGCACCCGGAAGTGATGTCGCGAATTGGACGCGAGTTAGCTTGTCCATGGCTGCGATGTCCTGGTCGGTGAATGTTTGCATGTCAAAATGTTCTTACCGAGGATAGCCCGCCATCGGGACGAAGGATTTGGCCGGTGAAAAATTTTGAGGCGTCCGACAGCAGGAAAGAAACGAGCTGGGCGACATCCTCGGCGGCGCCGACTTGTTGCAGCGGGTGACGTTTGGCAGCGGCTTCTTTTTTCACATCGGAATTCAGTAAATTTCCGGCAAGTGGCGTGTCGGTGAGGGAAGGCGCGATGGCATTGACGCGGATCCTGGGGGCGAGCTCGGCGGCAAGTGAGACCGTGAGACCTTCCACCGCGCCCTTGGCGGCGGCGATGGAGGCATGGAACGATAGCCCCTGCGCCACGGCAATGGTCGAAAACAGCACCACCGAAGCCGTGGGCGCGGCTTTCAGTGCCGGCAGTGCCGCCTGAAGCACTGCCACCGCGCCGAGACAATTGATACGAAAATCGTTGAGAAAATCTTCCTCCGTGAGCCGATGAAACGGCTTCAAGGTAATGCTGCCAGGAAAATAGACCAGTCCATCGAGCACTGGCGGAAGTTCGAGAGCGGCGGGATGACGCGCATCGAAGGGAAGCACTGTGATGCCAAGCTCCGCGAGCGGTCCCGGGCTTCGCGCCGCAGCGACGAGTGATATCCCCTGCCCCTTCAGCAACCGCGCCGTCGCCAGCCCGATCCCCGAATTTCCGCCAATCATCAATATTGTCCGCGACATGGCGACAACATGAAGCGCGATTGACCGGCGGCAAGTGACATTATGCTCTACCTGCCTTTTTTTTGCACAAGACCGCCCGCAATAGCCCTGGGCATCCGACCTGATAGAGATGCGAGCGACTGCCCCAACTTTTCCGATACTGATGCAACCGCTTCAAAACGCAAATGGAAACCGCTGCAAAGCCGGGCAGTCGCGGCAAAAGCGGGGAACAAGGGCAGCGGTGCCGCACTTCGACCTTCCCCGGCCCTCAAAAACCGCCGCGGAAGCTGCAACGGGCGGTTGGTGATTCGTGGATCGCGATCTCAAAACCACGCGCTCATTTTTTCAATTGTCGGACTTTCCAATTCCCTCGATGTCGTTGAAATCGCCGTGACCCATCAATTCGATCAGCGGATTCATCTCCTCGGAAATGCACTTCCGTTCATTCATCCAGCCGATGCTTTCATCCATCAGACCCTCCACGGTGACAAGAAAATGGCTGGCACCTCAAAGCAAACTGGACGAAGTTCGGACTCTGGTAATCTAATCCACCTGAGAGAGGATCTCAGGCATCAAGACTGTTTTCCAATCCGAATAACCACTGCAATAAAATCTTGCTGAAGCGGTCTGGAAAGCCATGCCCGCGACAAATAAAATTGACCGGAAAAACCAGAAACGGCCATCGCAACAGTGCTGTTGCGTCGCGTTTTTCTTCACTGAACACTGCTCACTCGGCACTTTTCACTTCATCCACCCCCCTTTTCCCCCGCTCTTCGAGCCTCTCATTTCCTGCCCATGCACAACAACCCTAAAAGCAAATTCCCAGCAGTTGAAGGCAAGTTCATCCTGCTCTCTCAATTTGGTGAGGCCAGACCTCTTACTTTCTCTTGCCACCGTGCCACGCTTCTGATTGCATCTGCACCATGCACCCGCCGAATGACTCTCTTTCCCGCCGCGATGCTCTCAAAGCCACCATCGCCTCTGTTGGCCTCAGTGCGCTGGCCTTTGAGCCCGCGCGTGCCGCCCCTGCGGCAGCGCCGGATGTGCGACGTGGTTCGACGAAGAAATACGACATGCTCAAGTCCATCAACCTTTGGGCTTTTCCGTATCCTGAGCGCATGACACTGCGCGAGTGTCTGCAACTCGCCAAAGACGCTGGATTCGACGGCATTGAGCTGAACTACGACCTCGATAACGACCTCTCGCCGAGACACGGCACGGCGGATTATGTGAAGATCCGCAAAATGGCCGACGAGATCGGCATTCAGATCAGCGGGCTGTGCTCCTTCCTCTTCTGGCCGTATCCGTTAACGAGCAATGATCCCGCGAAACGTGCGCAGGGCATGGAGCTGGCTGGAAAGATCGCGCAATGTGCTCATGACCTCGGTGTGGAGAATGTGCTCGTTGTTCCCGGCGCGGTGCACATTCCGTGGCGCACCGATCATGAACCGGTGGCGAATGATGTTTGTGATGCGCGTGCTCGTGAGGCCGTGGGCCAGCTCGCGAAGCAGGCGGAGAAACTCAAAGTCTGCCTGAACATCGAAAACATCTTCTTCAACGGCTACCTCATGACACCGATGGAGATGAATGCCTTCGTGGATGGTATCGGTAGCGACCATGTGCGCGTGCACTTCGACACGGGAAACATCAGCATGTTCCAGTTTCCCGAGCATTGGGCCAAAGTGCTCGGCAACCGCACGAAGAACGTCCACTTGAAGGAGTTCACTAAAAAAGGCACCGACTTTAGTCTCGAAACTTTTCGTCCGCTGCTCGATGGCACCACCAACTGGCCCGCCGTCACCGATGCACTCGCTGACACGGGCTACAAAGGCTTTCTGACCTTCGAATACTTCCATCCGTATGCGCATTACCCCGAGGCGCTGATCTGGCAGACCTCCGATTCGCTGGATCGAATTCTTGGAAGAAAATCATGAGCTGGGAAACCCTCTCGCTTCTATTCCTTGCTGGTCTCAGCGCCGGATTCATCGACGCCATTCTGGTGGCGGCGGGTTGATCTCGGTGCCGGCGCTTCTGTGGGCGGGATTGACGCCACGATGGCTCTTGGAAAAAACAAGATGCAGTCCACCTGGGGCACGATGATGGCGGTGCGGAGACCCCCTTTTCAGCAGGGCTATCTCCCGAGAAAAAAGCCCGATCTCCGGAGAAAAGAGCAGCACCAGTCGAAAATTTTTCTCCGCTGGTGCTGTAGACAAGCTCAAGAATTGATCCGGTGGCTTATGGCGTCCCGGCTTCCTTGTCATCTTTTCTGCGGCGCGCAAAGCGTTTGCCTACTTGATCAATGAGCTCATCCAGGCCAGAGCCTTTTCCGGTCCGGTGCGCCGAATTTTACACTTCCAAGGCCGCAATGTAGGTCTCCGATCCTGCGAGCAGTTGCGTATCTTCCACAAGCTCCAACAATTTAGCCACTTATGGATCGGTGTGGAAAACTATGATGCTGCGATACCCCAGATTTCCTTGAGGCGGAGGATGGATTCGCTCCAGGGAGCTTGTTTGTAAATCCACACCCTCACCCATCGAATAAATCTTTGCGTGCGCTGAGTGGCTCTTGTGAGGGCAGAGTTAATGAAGTTTTTCACATGCATGATAACCTTTTTTACTACGCTTTTCTTGGTTTGCGTTTTGATGCGACCTTTTTGCTTTTTCTCCTCCGCCTCGTCTCGAATTACCTCGGTTTTTTCGATATGCTTTTCGAACAACAGCAGCAGATTGTGGGTGAGGCATTCGAAGATCGCATGGCTTTTCTTGGACTCTTTCGAACTGGCCCACGATTTGCGCTCGTTCATCTTGCTTTTGAGTTCGTGGAATATTTTCTCGATATCCCAGCGGTGCTTGTAAAGCAGTACAATCAGAAAGGCTGGCATGGTGAAGTCGTTGGTCAGGTAAGTGTAGGTCACGTCATCCTCGGGATTGATGTAAACGATGCGCCGTAATTGAACACTATTGATAATTTGTCTGTCCCTATCTCATAGTCTGTCCCTATCTCATAGGGCGGATATACTGGTGTTGAAGTCGTCCGCGCTAAAATGAGCGATACGGCCTATGAGCTCACAACCTAGAAAATTCGCCTAGCGCTCGCCCGTATCATTTGTCACTCTCCATCAGTCACTCATGAACTTTCCTATTCCTCAGCTCGAAAAGTTGCCGACCCGCATTTCACCATGCCCGATTCTTGAAGCGGTGATGGAAATCCGCTTTGTAACGGGCGTGGACTGGGCGCTTCTTCCTGGCTTGCTCTACACCCAGATCAAAGACCGATACCCCCGATCCGAAAAGCTCACTATCGCCTCAATGCCCGAAGAGCTTTTTCGGAATGATCCAACTCTGACGTATATGCCAAGGATGCGTTTCATCGGACAGGGCTTTATCGTCCAGTTCGGCCCACGCGTGGTATCGTTGCTGACCAGTGGTGAGTATCCCGGCTGGCAGCAGATCCATGATGAGCTTTCGTGGCTCCTTGAGCGACTCCAGCTCGCGGGCTTCGTCCATGAGGGAGAGCGCCTTGGTATGCGCTATATTGATTTTTTCGAGGAGGACATTTTCTCCCACTTGGTGCTTGATGTTCGTTCCGGCGGCGAAAGTATCACAGGTGTGGAAATGAATTTTTCCACCGTTTTCCGCCGGGGGGAGCTTATCGCGCGCCTGATCCTGAATAACGGTGCGATGATCACGCGAGACAACGTCGTCATTTGTGGCAGCATTCTCGACCTCGATGTATGGTTGGAAGCTTCTGGATTCGACATTTTCGTGGATGCAGTCGAGAAATTCGAGGAGGCTCATCGCTGCAACAAGGAGATCTTTTTCGGGCTCTTAAAGACGAATTTCCTCGACAGACTCGCTCCCCAATACGAATAACTCTTGAAACATGACATTCAGTAATTCCGTTCTTCCTTACAAAACGGCATCATGGTTGTCCTCCCGCACGGAGGAATCCCTTCTGCCCCGTCATCGCATTGCCGCTCCAGGCGACGTGGCACGGGAGCAACTCGTGGCAAGCAAGCTCGGAGTCAATGGCTGGAAGCGTTGGCAGTATTTTCGTCAGCATTTTTCCGGCAGGTGGGGTGACGAGGGGCAGTGTCCCGTTTCTCCCCGCTCACAGCAATCTTTGCTAAGGGCTCTCGAATCGCTTCATTTTCCGTCCGAAGTAAAGCCCAGCTTGTTTCTGACCGATGACGGCCACTTTGAGTTGGCATGGCGCGATGAGGCGGGCAAGTCCGTCCAGATGGAATTCGGTCCAACAGAGTTTGAACTTTTTATGGAGGAGTCGGGTATCGAGGAAACTCACCCGAATGGTTTGCTGGGTGAAGTGATTGCCAAGCATTTTTCTGCAAAATGACCATGCCAATCGACGCCACGGAGGACATAGCGAAGGCCATTTGTTCGGACAAATTTGACGCTGTCAGCGGCGAAGTATCTGCTAGTCTTTTTAAAGGAAGTGGTTCATCAGTTAGCCGATTGGCTCTTTGTCCTTTGGAAGTATGAGATGGGGACAGACAAATTATTAAAATTCTTCTTGCCATCAGAGGAGATTGGGATAGGGTGGGGGCGTGCGTCGTTCTAGATGGTTGGTCCCTTGGAAAAAGTCGTTGGTGAAACCGGCGATTTACCACTGCATTTCGCGGGTGGTGGATCGGCGGTTTGTGTTTGGGGATGCGGAGCGGGAGCAGTTCCGGATTTTTTTGCGGATGTATGAAAATTTCACCGGTTGCCGGTTGTTGTCCTATTGCATCATGTCGAATCATTTCCATATCCTGCTGGAAGTGCCGCCGATGCCGGAGGGGGGAATCAGCGATGAGGAATTGCTCAAGCGGCTGCGGGCGATTTACAGCGATGGTGTGGTGAGCATAGTGAAAAAAGAGTTGGCGGAGGCTCGTGCGAAAGGGCTAACGAACCACGCGGAGCAAATCCACCAGCGCTATACCTACCGCATGCACGACCTCAGCCAGTTCATGAAGACCGTGCTGCAACGCATGACGCGCTGGTACAATCTCAGCCATCAGCGCAAGGGAACTTTGTGGGAGGAGCGCTTCAAGAGCGTGATCGTGGAAAGCGGTATCGCGGCGCGGACGATGGCGGCCTACATCGATCTCAATCCTGTTAGAGCGGGCATGGTCAGCGATCCGGCG
>CAMAQB010000087.1 GCA_945860285.1 Akkermansia muciniphila
TTGGTAGTTGATTTTCACTAATTTCTGAAATTAATGTATATCAGGAAATCTAACGGTTAGTATGGGGCCTTGCCGCCACAACATGCTGTATCGAAGGCGCTCAGACAGGCTTTATCTTGTGCTTTCTAAGTCCGACAGGCTGCTAGCGATCCGGTGGGGGCAGGATGGTTGACGGGTCATCTTTCTTCCTGACTCATAGGCGTTTTTGGCGCACGAGGGCGTGGGGTGAAGGGAGATCAGGTTAGGGGGATCCGCGACCGTCCCCACCGGAACGCTGGGGATCGTTCCCTGCCTTTTGATTGCGACATTTCTTGTCAATCCTTTCCCTAGCTTGATCGCCGTGTCCGCTTCCTCAAGCAACCGCGCCGTATTTCTTGATCAATTTTTCGGCCTCGGCCAAAGCCATGCCGGTGACCTGGTCCATGTTGTAATACCGATACGTTCCGAGTCGACCGATGAACGATACATTGTCGATCTTATCGGCCAGTTCCTTGTAACGCTTGTAAAGCATGGCGCTGTCTTCCGTCGGCACCGGATAAAACGGCTCGTTTTCCCTGGTCCAGTCCTGCGGATATTCCCTGACGATGGTCGTCGCATCGATCCGCTGTCCCGTGGCGTGCTTGATTTCCAAAATCCTCGTGTAAGGAACATCGAGATCGGGATAATTCACCTGCATCGCCGGCTGCCAGTAACCAGGCTTCCCGGAAATTTTCTCCCGCTCGACCAATTCTTCGCCTCTGAAACTTTCATGTTCGAAGCGCAGCGACCGGTACGGCAGGGCACCGTAGCAATAGTCAAAATAGGCGTCGATCGGCCCGGTGTAGATGAGATGTTTGTAATCCCAGTTGTTTTTTTCGTTGGAGAAATCCACGCCCAACCTCAACTCCAGCCCGGAAGATTGATGCACCATGTTTTCAAACAGCGCTGTGTAACCTTGGGCGGGAAGAGCTTGAAACTCATCCACAAGATAGCGGTTGTCGCGGTTCAACCGGATCGGGATTCGGGCGCAAACAGAGGGATCAAGCTCGCGCGGGTGGCGACGCCATTGTTTGATGGTGTATTGCTCAAAAAAGATCCGGTAAAATTCCCAGCCGACCTGGCTGATGATGACTTCCTCGGAATTCGACGGAATGTCGATCGCGATCTTGTGTTCCTCAAGCCAGCTTTTCCACTCGGCCTCGGTCGACGAGCGCCCGAGCCATTCCTCGAAGGTGTTCAGATTGATGGGAAAACTCCAATAGCGCTCCTGCGTGAAACTTTTGATCTCGTAGGCAACCTGATGCCAGTCGGTGAAACGGGAGAGGTAGTCAACGATGCGTTGGGAGTTGGTGCGGAAATAATGAGGTCCATAAGGATGAATCAATACGCCCGCTGAATCGATGCAATCATACGCATTGCCACCGAGATGATTCCTTCTGTCCAGCACCGTGCAGGAAAAACCCGCGTTGCAAAAGCGCTCGGCCGCGACCAAACCCGAAAAGCCTGCACCGATGATCAAGATATCCGTTTGCTGCCTTTGGGGCATGATGTTCATCTGAAGTATGATGTTGCCAGCCGTATCGGGAAATCACGCGACCGGACAGCGGCAACGCTTTCAGATTTTCCAAGACGCTGCCGCCCTTGGTCGCAAGCCGCTTTTGCGCAGCAAAACCCGAGAACAACTTTCAGCAGACTAGAGGTGGCAACCTTTATGGCACAAAGGATTGTAACATCCGGGGCAAGGATAGTTGGGCAGGCGGTTTGTTCAAGAAAAAATGAACAAATATTTTTTGCCGCGGGCTGTAATTGCCTAATGAGCGGAATTCACGGGCCAGCGGAGCCGGCAATGTTGTCGCCGGGCTTTGCTTGCAGGGGCAAACCGGACAGTGCTTGACCTGCTCGGGGAATTTCTGTCTGATCCCTCGCGTGATCGCAATGGTTCATAGCATCGACCCGGTGATTTTCGAGATTTGGGGCCCCGTCAAACTTCGCTGGTATGGACTCGCCTATCTGTTGGCTTTCGTGGCCGGCTATTACCTGTTGCGCTATCTGTCACGCAGAGGTCTTTGGGTGATCGCTGAAAACAAGATCGGCGACTTCATCGCCCTGCTTGCCATGCTGGGTGTATTCCTCGGAGGACGGCTGGGGTACGTGTTGTTTTACATGATTCCCAAGGAGGGCTGGTCCGTTCTAGCAAGAGATCCGCTGGTGATTTTCAAAGTCTGGGAAGGAGGCATGGCCAGTCACGGGGGATTTTTGGGAGTGGCGATTTTCACTTACTTTTACGCCCGCAAATACAGGGTGTCGTGGACGGGAATTGGCGACGGCATTTGCATCGTCGCGCCGCTCGGCTTGATGTTCGGACGCATCGCCAATTTCATCAATGGCGAGCTGTATGGACGCGCGGCGAGCGGAGTGCCCTGGGCGATGAAATTTCCCCACGCGCTGGCGGAAGAACCGGTTGAAAAAGTGGACAAGCTCTTGGCTGCCTGCGCGGAGCGGGCGCCGATGTATCAGGAAATGGTCGCGACACCGGAAGGGCTGACCTACGCGGTCCGCGAGTCCGCCACCGTGAGGGATATCGCCGAACAGTATCTAACAGCCCGACATCCGTCGCAACTCTATGAGGCGCTGCTCGAGGGCGCGGTATTGTTCGCCGTCATGTGGGTTCTGCGGTTCCGCTATCCCAAAGCGCCGCACGGGATGATATGCGGGGTGTTTTTCATTCTCTACGGCGCGTTCCGCACATTTGTCGAACTCTACCGCGAGCCGGATTCCAGCTTGATTGTTGGACTGACCAAAGGCCAGTTTTACTCGCTGTTCATGATTGTCGCCGGCGTGGCATTCCTTATTCACGCATCGCGATCCAAACCCGCGGAGTCGGAATCAACCAAGGCCCAGTAGTCGACGGAATCACTTGCGCGGAATCGTCAGCGACTTGCCAATCGTTAGGTTGCTTCCCTTGATGCCGTTGGCTTTTTGGATGGCCGACACGCTTGTATTGTGTCGAAGCGCCAGCGCATAGAGCGTGTCTCCTTTTTTCACTACAACCCGTGTCGAAGATGAGGGCCGGGGTTTGGAAGCGACTGTTTTCGATTTCGTTTTGGGCTTTGACGTGGCCTTCACCACCACAGGTCCAGGCTTCGATTTGGTCTTGGGCGTGGCCTTCACCACCGTAGGATCAGGCTTCGGTTTGGAAACCGTGCGGACCGGCGCGTCGGCAGGTTTGGGCTTGGTCGTAGAGGACTTCACGGTTTCGGAAGATCGCTTCACAACCGGAGGAGGTCCTGCGACCGCAAGGTCGGCAGTACCGGAAGAGGGCTTTCGGGAACTGCCGCCACTGGAAAGCGGGGTCAAGTTGGCCGGCGGATTGTCATTGCCAGCCAGCAATGCCTGCTCGTTTTGCGGAACAGGGGGCGGTGACTTTGCCGCACGTCCCCAGCGGGAGGGCGAATCGGCCAGTTCCTCCACGTAGTTGCCCCGGCTGTCGAACGGCCCGTACCCAGGATGCGTTCCGGTATTGCTGGTGGCATTATTGCAGGACGGGGAGAGCAGGGCGGCCAAAGCCGTGAAAAGCATCCCTCCCACAGCCGTTGTGGAAAATCGAATCGGCAAAAGCTTCATAAGGAAATCTACTTTGGTTAACGTAATTCGCAGCCCGAAAATTCACGGGAAATCAAAACGGCATTTGAATTTCCCTTTTTCCATGGAAACTCGAAACAACACGGCACCAGCCGCGGATGAGGGATTGGCAGATTCACTGCGGCAGGCGACAAGCCGGTTGGAGTTAGCCGCGAGCCTGATTCTTCGATGATCTGACATTGATTGAGTATGATGAATACCGGGAACAGGACTCGAACCTGCACAAGCTAGCTCACCTGATCCTAAGTCAGGCGCGTCTACCAATTCCGCCATCCCGGCGCGAGGGGATTGTTATGCGGAATGACGACACTGGCAAGCAGCGATTCCATAAAAAATGAATCGAACCAACCGAATGTCGCGAACTCAGGCCAATGCAAGCAAGCGGGCCTTGAGTTGATCTTTGGTGACATTGGCACCGACGATTTGATCCTTCACTTCGCCGTTCTTGAAAAACAACAGAAACGGGATGGAGCGCACACCGTATTTCACGGAAAGATCGCGTGCTTCGTCAACATTGAGTTTGCCCACCTTGGCCTGACCTGAAACCTCTTCCGAGAGTTGTTCGATAAGAGGACCAATCGCTTTGCAGGGACCACACCACTCCGCCCAGAAATCGACGAGAACCGGAACTGTGGAATCGATGACTTCCTCTTGGAAGTTTGTATTAGAGAGATGAATCGCCATGGGCGGAACATGGATGCATATCCACCAAACGTCAAGAGCCGCGCGAAAAAAATCCGCACGGCTCGATGGAAAGAAGAAAACCACGCATGTGAGAAACCATGCCGATCAAGCCGATGAGGCTTAGATCGGTGCGTTCCAAGTCAGGATGGCAATGGTAAGAGCGGTTGCGCCGATAAGAATGTTGATGATGGGAAGGGCCATGATGATGAATTGTTAGAGATGGATCAATGAAGGTGGATTATTCAAACAACTTGTCCCAGCCTTCCCAAATGGAAATCGACATGCACTGGAAGGCAAGAACGCCGCAGGCGGCAAGGAACCCGAAAATGGACAAAACCGTGATCAGGGTTTGCGGTTTTTCCTCCTCTTCCTCCTCGGACTGGAATGTTGCCATCTGGGTATAGGCAACCGAGCCGGTTCCCAACGGCTGTGTCGGCGGTGCAAGTTGAACCGTTGCCTTGGGCAGGGCGATTGTGGGACCAGGAAGCGGCGCTTTGGTGGGTGCGCTCCCTGGCAGTGAGGGCGCTCCAATCGCAGGAACAGGTGGCGCGGTTTTGAGTGGCACCGTGGGAGCACCGGTCGCGGTTCCGGGATTCAGTTTGATCGTCGGCGCAGCAACAGGACGCGCCATGGGTGGTCCAGCGGTTTTGAGCGGGATTGTTGGTGCGGGTGGAGGTGCGGAAGACGTGGGGGCAGGCGCACCTGGAACGCCCGGAGCAGCAAGTCCGGAAATGGGAACAGTCGGACGGGGCGGCCCAACAGTGGGAGTGGGCGGCCTGGGAATCACAGGAGCAGCCAGAGGCGCGGTCGCTTCAGGGGCACCCTGTGCATCACCGGCCTTGAGAGTAACACGCACAGTCTCCTTTTTCAGGGGAATGCTCGAAGTTTGTTTGGATGGTATTTCGTTTTGTTCGTCGCTCATCTGATGGATCTTTCAGTGTCTGCCGATGAGGAAATCGCAAATCGCCTGCCTTGTCAAACAGGTAAATCAATCTTTTGACGTTTTCCCTGAAATCAGCGGAAATGAACCGGCAACTCCTTGAGCAGCTTCTCCAGAATCATCGCGTGCGCGGCATCGACTTCCTCCGCCTTCAGGGTCCGGTCCACAGCACGGTAGTGAAAGCGATAGGCCATCGATTTCCGGGATGTATCGAGCTTTTGCCCGGTGGGATCGCAGAAAACATCAAAACAATGGAACTGCTCCAGCAATGGCTGGCGGACCGCCGCGATGACTTCATCGACCTTCGCGGCCATGAGATCGGCGGGCATTTCCATCGCCGCATCTCGCGATGATCCGGGAAACTGCGGCAGTTCTTCGACAACAATGCGTTGCCCGATGAGCTTGCGCAGTTTTGCCAGATCAAGCTCGGCGAGCCATACCGGCGCGGTGAAATCCAGCGCCCGTTCGCGCGACGGCAGCAGGCGCGCGGCGACACCCAGGTTGACACCGTCGAAAAGCACATCGCAGCCAAGCACAAAACCGGGTCGTTCCCGCGGACTGAACCGCACGTTTTTTCCCGGCAACAAGCGGGCGATCACTGCTTTCAAATCATGGATCTCGCACCGACCCGGCATCGCGGCCCAGCTTTCGTGAGCGAGCGGTCCCGAGAGAAGTATCGCCAGTGTATCCGACTCATTGTCGCGCGATTTACCACCACCGCTGTGTCGGAACACGCGCCCCAATTCAAAAAACCGCAGCGCCTTGAGGCCTTGGCGCACATTGCGCTCTGCTGTCGCCACCAATCCGGGGATCAGGCTGGGGCGCAAGATCGCATGGTCCTCGCTCAAGGGATGGCTGACCCGGATGACATCGCCTTCCTGCAAGGGTCGCAGCGGCAATGCATCGATCATCTGTTTCTCGGAAATCAACTTGATGGTCTGGGATTCATACAAACCCAGTGCTGCCAGTGTGCGCCGCAATGCCATGTCGATGTCTGCCGCGGCATCCACCTCGCTGGCGGGAACAAAGGTCGCGCGCAGCCTTCCGGGGACGCGCTCGAGCCCGTGCACCCGGGCGATTTCCTCGACCAAATCAATGTGTCTTTGCAGATCCGCGCGGGCGGCGGGAATCCGCCATCGGTTATCACCCTCGGCGACCAGCCCCAAACGTTGTAGAATATCCGCGGCCTCCGCGAGGGAAATGCTGCCGCCCATCAGTTGATCGAGACGTGCGACATCGAGTTCCACCACGCCTGTCAATTCAACGGGTTTTCCCGTCTGGTATGTTTCACCCTCGACGCGACCGCCGGCGATTTCCCGAATCAATTGCAGCGCGCGTGCCGCTGCGGGCAGAACCCCTTGGGGGTTGACGCCTCTCTCGAATCGATACGAGGAATCGCTGCTGAGCAAATGAGCGCGCGATGTCGCACGGGTTTTTTGCGGATCGAAATACGCCGATTCCAACAAGACATCGACCGTTTTTCCGGTCACGCCGCTGGCAGAGCCACCCATGATTCCCGCCAGGGCGAGAGCCTGACCACGTGCATCGGAGATCAACAGGTCACCGTCGCGCAATTCGTAACTGCCGCCATTCAATGCGGCAAACGACTCGCCGGCAACAGCGCCGCGCAGATGGATTTTTTCGCCGACTTCCGCGGCATCGAAGGCATGCAGCGGCTGACCGGTCTCGTGCAGAACAAAGTTGGTGATGTCAACAATGTTGTTGATCGGTCGCAGGCCGATCGAAATCAGACGCTGCTTCAGCCATTCCGGGCTGTCGGCGACCACGACCCCGGAAATTTTCGTTAGAGTGTAATGCGGACAATCGGACGGCGCGTCATTGGCAATCATGTCACCGCCGTCACGCAACGGCAGGGCCGGCAGTTCCCGGTTCCGATGATCCTGCCGCAACAAGGCCTCGAGTTCGTAGGCCAGCCCGCGGTGACTGAGCAAATCGGGTCGGTTTGGCGTGACCTCCACTTCCAACAATACATCGGATGCAAAAATCTGTTGCAAGGGAGTGCCGATCACCGGATCGCCTTCCAGAATCAACAGGCCGTTTTCCTTGTCGACCAGGCCGATTTCGGATGCGGAGCAGAGCATGCCTTTCGACTCGACACCGCGCATTTTCGCTTCGCCAATCGCAAAACCGCCGGGCAACACCGCGCCGGGCAGGGCGCAGGGGACTTTGTCGCCGACCTTGTAATTCTGGGCACCGCAGACGATTTGGCGCAGACTCCCCTCCCCTGCATCCACCTGGCAAACCTTGAGTCGGTCGGCGTTCGGATGCTGCACGGCCTCGACCACTTGAGCGACCACGATACGGTCCGATGCCACGCCCTTTTGATGGATCGCCTCGATCTCAATCCCGGCGAAGGTCAGCAAATCATCCAGTTCCTGCACCGACTTGCCGGCAAGATCAACATATTCACGCAACCAATTCAGAGAAACATTCATAGGTTTTCTAACAAAAAATCAAGCGAACTGGCGAAGAAACCGCACATCGTTTTCGATCAACAGGCGGATGTCGCGGATTCCCCACTGGATCATCGCGAGCCGTTCCAGGCCCATGCCGAACGCAAAACCGGTCACTTCGTCCGGATCATATACGCGGTCCTTGCGGGACCCGCACACGGCTTCGAACACCGCGGGATCGACCATGCCGCAGCCGGCGACTTCGATCCAGCGGGGCGCCTGACCTTTGATCTCGAGTTTCACATCGATCTCAAAACTAGGCTCGGTGAAGGGAAAGAAATGCGGACGGAAACGCACGGCGGTCCCTGAACCAAAAAGCTCATGCAGAAATGCTTCCAGCGTGCCTTTCAAGTCGGGAAGTGAGACATCGCTGTCAACGTAAAGCCCTTCCAGTTGATGAAATGCCGACAAATGCGTGCTATCGATCTCATCGCGTCGGTAAGCGGTGCCTGGCGCGATGATCCGCAGGGGTGGCCGGCATTTCTCCATCGTCCGCACCTGCACCGACGAGGTGTGCGTGCGCAGCAGTTTCCCGGAATCAAAATAGAAAGTATCCTTGGCATTGCGAGCCGGGTGATCGGCAGGCGTGTTCAGGGCGTCGAAGCAATGAAACTCGTCCTCGATCTCCGGGCCGTCGGCAAGGGCAAAACCCATGCGGCGCAGAATTCCCACGGCGCGTTCCCGCAACAGGGTAAGTGGATGCGTAGCTCCCGGATGCAGGACCCGCGGTGGAAGGGTGACATCGATGCCCGCCAGCGCCGCCCGGTCAGCGATCTCCTCCAGGGCCTGCTGCTTTTCATCCAGTGACGTCGCGATCTCCAGTCGCGCCGCGTTCAACAACTGACCGACTTCCGCTTTGTCCTCCTTGGCGACATCTTTCATGCCCATCGATAGCGCCGACAACGAGCCTTTCTTCCCCAGGGTCGCGACACGAGCCTCTTCCAGAGCGCGTATGTCCGCAGCCGCCCGGATCATCGCCACCGCGTCATTTTGTACTCGTAAAATCTCGTCCTTCATACTGAAATCCCCGCGCTCCTTTAGCGGCAAGCGGCTCAAAGGTCAAAGCAGACATTGCAAATCCCCGATATTTTTCCCGTTCTCCTGCAAACCTTATGAAATTGATCACCTTTTTCGCCCTGTCGATGCTGCCGGTGCCAGCGCAACTCAATGCGAGTTTCCAATCGGGTGACAAAAACGACCATCGGATCGACCGTCTGCCGGCGATTTTCCTCAACACCGGTGAAGCTCCCACAGCATTTCTCAAGCCGGGGCCGTTCCAAGTCAGTTGGACGGGAAAACTCACACTCGCCAGCCGTCAACGGCTGATCTTTTCCTTCGAAGGCGACGGCGAAGCAACCCTGAGCATTGATGGAGCGGAGTTGCTCAACGAAAAAGGCAAACTCGGCACAGCCCGCTCGGAGCAGACACGCTTGAATTCCGGCGAGCACGATGTCGTCATCCGCTACACCAGCCCACCCGACGGCTCGGCGCGCTTCCGACTGTTCTGGGAGGAAAGAAGTTTCCCGCGGCAATCGGTTCCGCCCACCGCATTCATCAGCAAACCCGATGAAGCGACCGCTGCCGCGTCGTTAAAGCGACGTGGTCGCGAGTTGTTCGCTCTTCATCATTGCAGCAAATGCCACCTGAGCGAGTCATCCTTGGGGCCGGATCCGATGCAGGAGATGTTAGAGATTGCTCCCTTGTTGATCAATCCGGGCAATCGTCTGAGCGAATCATGGCTGCGGGCCTGGCTGAGCGACCCTCAGACGCTTCGACCCGGCACGACGATGCCACAGCTTTTTGATCCTGACAAAAAGGAAAGCGTCCAACAAATCGCCGACCTCGCGGCCTTCCTGGGATCGATGAAAACCCCGGTTCCATCTCCTGCCGCGGCTGTGCCATCGCCATCAGATGCGGAAGTTCTCAAGGGCGGCGCGCATTTCCACCGACTCGGCTGCGTGGCCTGCCACACCACGCCCGACCAGCAAAAAGCCGACACCGAACGCAAACGCATCCCTTTGAACAATGTGGCCGCGAAGTTCCAGACCGGCCAGCTCACGGAATATCTGAAGGACCCATCGGCCTACGCGCCGCATCGCGGCATGCCGAATTTCAAACTCAACGAAGAGGAATGCGCCTCGCTGAGTGCCTTTCTGATTGCGAAATCGAAACCGGCAGTTCCCGCTGCCGCCGATCTCAAGGGCGATGCACAGCGCGGCATGGAGGTAGCCAAAACCCATCACTGCTTCAGTTGCCACGCCGGGCTGCCGGTCGCGGAGAAAGTCACCACCCCCACCCTGCGGAAAATTTTCGCGGTCGATTGGTCCGCCTCTGGCTGTGTGGCCGACGATGCCAAACGCGGCATCGCCCCGCAATTGCACCTCTCTGCCGAAGACAAAGCCGCGCTCATCGCCTTCGCGGCGAGCGGCACCGACTCGCTCGCTCACAACGACAAGGCCGAAGCCGCCGAGAGAAAATTCCATTCGCTGCGCTGCGATGCCTGCCACGCACGCGATGCGATCCCGGCATTGCTCGACAGCACCCATGGCGAAACGACATCACTGACGAGTCACATCGTCGGGGCCAACGAGATCATTGACCAAACCCGACCGCACATGACTTTCATCGGCGAAATGCTGCAACCTGCCTACATGGAATCGGTCATCGGCGGCACCCTGCCACAAAAAGCCCGGCCCTGGTTGCAGATGCGCATGCCGGCCTACGCCAACCACGCGAAATCGCTGAGTGACGGTTTCGCCCGCATTCACGGCATTGATCCTGCGGAAAAAAACGTCGTGGTGACGGATGCCGCGATGATCGCCATCGGCGCGGATCTGGTTTCTACCGACAAAGGATTCGGCTGCACCACGTGCCACGGATTGAAGAACACCCCACCCACAGCGGTGTTCGAAGTGCAGGGTCTCAATTTCGAACTGACCGCACCGCGCCTGCGCCGCGAGTGGTTCGACCGTTGGATCGACAACCCCGCGAGTGTGACCCCCGGCACCAAAATGCCCCAGTATGCACCGGGCGGTCAGTCGCCCAATCCGGCACTCAATGGCAAAGCCGCCGACCAGTTCCATGCGATCTGGCAATACCTGCACTCGTTTGAAAAATAACCGCTGCCTGTGCCTTTCCCGTCGTCTGCGGCTTTATCCGCTTTTTCCGGCTGCGTGCGGATGGAATAAAGCAGAACTTTGCTATCTTCAAAACGCATGACGGTCATCGATTTCATCCCGCATCAGGTGATCGCTGGCAGAGAAACTTCTCCCTTGCTGATGCAAATTTTCCCGTAGTAAGAGGTGGACTCACGAATCCCAGCCATCTGCCTATTGCGGGGAGCAGAAATGATCACCCGCAATGCCGCCGAGACAGCCGGACCAAAATCGCTATCATCATCGACTTGCCTTCGCCCGCATGATATGCCAAAGTTTTTCCACTATGGATTCCGCAACGAAGGAACTGGATCATTCGCCCGCACCTCCCGAGTTGATCGCGAAGGCGGAGGCTCTGGTGCGCGAGTATGACGCCCAGTGCTTCTGGTTTCGACATCCTGATGCTAAAGTAAGCCGCTTGGGCGATGTGCGTCTGGTCGTCGAGCACCTGCGCGAATATGGAAATTGGCGTGCTTGGCGTGCCGCCCAAGAACTGCAACGATGCCTTTAACGCAATTCCAGACCGAAGTCCTCGCCGTCATCGTCGGCAACCGCTCCGAGGAAAGCCGCTTCGCCAGGGGGCTTGTTCACGACGCGAGCGAGGAATCGGCAAGATTCTCCAACGACTTCGACATGTTCCACGATGCGATTGTGGATCTGGACCAGCACAGCTTGCGCGATGTCGCCGCATTGGAAGCCGACGGTTACGAGGTCGCGAAAGTCCTCAAATACGGCGATTGGTCAAAACCGGAGTCTTTCCGAAAAGCTGTGGTCCGACGGAACGGGGAAAAAGTCGAATTGGACTGGGCACACGACTCAGCTTTCCGCTTTTTCCCCATCGTCCCCGACCCGCAACTCGGCTGGCGGCTTCACTTGTTCGACATGGCCGTCAACAAAGCCCTCGCTCTCTGCGCCCGCAGCGAGACCCGCGACTACATCGACATCCTGGAACTCTCCCGGATTTATCCACTCGAGGCCATCGTCTGGGCGGCCTGCGGCAAAGACGAGGGGTTCAGCCCACTGTTCCTGCTCAAGATGATGAAGCGTTTCGCAAAACTCGATCCGCTGAAAATGGAGGAAATCCGCGCCCGGGAAATCAATCCCGTCGAGATGAAAATGGAATGGATCACCATCTCCGACAAGGCCGAGGAGGAAATCATCAAACTCGCCGACACGCAGCTCGACATGCCCATTGGCATCGCCTTCGTGAATGAAAAAGGAGAACCCGGCTGGATCGGTGATAACCCGGATTTACAAATCCACTACGGCAGCCTGCGCGGCTGCTGGCCGGTGATCAGCGCGGTGAAGGATGCACCGTAGCGAGATTCCTTGTTCCACCACCATGCCGAAGCCCCCTGCCCCCAGCGCCCCCACAATCCCCACGCAGAAGCACAGCAGGCTCATGTTCAGGGTATTGCGGGTCGCTATCTCGGCGCGCATTCGCCTGATGAATTTCCCATTGCTCATCAACACGATGGGCAATAGCCTGACCGCATGGAAATCACCTTCATAGCCCCGCTGACCACCGTGGAGATAATTCTGCCGATGGAGCGCCGGCTTCAGCCGGCTTGGAACAATCCACCACCGATGAAGGTGCCGGCTGAAGCCGGCTTGGAACAATCCACCACCGAGGAAGGTGCCGGCTGAAGCCGGCGCTCCATAAGTTACGAATACCATGGGAAAAGGAATTTACACCCGAGGTTACCTGCCCCACTGGGATTTCTCGGGATCCGTGCAGGCCGTTACGTTCCGCCTGGCCGACTCGGTGCCTCGGAAAGTGATCGAGGCTTGGTGGAAGGAATTGGAGACCGAACCGGATGATCTGACCCGACGGAAGGAACTCCACCGCAGGATCTCGAAATACGAGGATGCCGGACACGGTGAGTCTCTTTTGAAGAGGCCCGATTGCGCCGCGATTGTCCAAACGAAAATCATCTCAGGACACGCCTGCCGTTATCGGTTGATTGACTGGTGCATCATGCCGAACCATGTGCATGTATTGTTTCGCATGGATGGTGATACCCTGTTGGCTGACACCGTCCGTGCATGGAAAGGATCGAGCGGGTTCGAAATCAACCGCCTGCTCGGTCGGACAGGTCCATTCTGGCAGCGCGATTATTATGATCGCTTCGTCCGGGACATGGATCACTTTCAAGACTGCCAGATCTATATTCGCAACAATCCGGTGAAGGCAGGACTCTGCGACAAGCCAGAAGACTGGCCATTCTCATCCGCTGGCTGCGGTTGGAATCCCGACGGAGCGCCGGCTTCAGCCGGCATGGAAGAGTCCGCAAGCGAGGAAAATGCCGGCTAAAGCCAATGCTCCAACACTCCCGATGGAGCGCCGGCTTCAGCCGGCATGGACGGAGCGGTGAAAACGACATGCCGGCTAAAGCCGGCGCTCCAACACTCCAGATGGCAAGTGAAAAGTTCTTCCTACCCATCAAAAACGAAGGGCCGTAAGTCCCATTCCCATTTTGAAAATTTCAAACCATTTCCGGCTGGCTCTCTCCCATGCTTGCCTTTGCCGATGGCAATATGCAGCACGGTTCAGCAACTGGCGTTTTTTTGAATTATTGCGAACCGTCGGCGCGTAGCTGTCCGGCGAAACAACAACATGAAATCTTCCCCGATCAAACGGCTCTTTTTCTGGCTCTCCGGAGCGGGCACGGAAACTCTCGAGCAATGCCCCAATTGGGAACAGCGCAAGTACGTCGCCTTCGGCTGCACGGTGCTGGTTCCCTGCGCATTTGCCTTCATCGCCTGCGCTTATGCCTTGTCCACCCTCACCGAAAACAATTACGTCATTTTCAGCGTAGCAGCCGTCTGGGCATTCATCATCCTGACGATCGACCGGGCTTTGCTGGCATCCTACCGCCCGTTCATGTCGCCATTCCGCAAGCTCGGCCAGTTCGGCCTGCGCTTTCTGGTTGCGATGCTGATGGGCATCACTATCGCCCACCCGCTGGTCTTGCTGCTGTTCCGCGACACCATCAGCACCGTCATCGAGGCGGATCGCTCCGCCGTGATCCAAACGAAACGAGCGTATTTTGAGGTGGAAAAAGAAAAAGTCCGCAACAACATCACCGCACTTGAAGAATCGATTGCCGAAGAACGGATCAAATGGAACGAGTCATTCCAGGCGAAATTCCTCATCCAGAAAAAAGAGGATGCGGACAGCGCGATCCCGGGGCTGAATGCGGAGCAGCAGGATGAATTGAAAAAAGCCACCGCGGAAGCGACCAAGCCGTTTACCGACCGACTCAAGGCGATCGAGGAACAATCGGCGGAACTCACCCCGCAATACACCGAGCTGCAAACCGAACTTGGATTCTGGCAGGCGGAATTCGAACGCGAACTCAACGGCCAGCGTTCCGGCCTTTCCGGCGAAGGTCCGCGGGCGCGCTCGATCCGCTCCGACCAGTTGGAGCCCCGCCGCGAGCAATCGAAGCGGATGGGCGGACTTCTCGAGCACCTGACGGCCGAGAAAAAGGCCCTGGAAACCCAGATCCGCGATGCCGAGTCGGGCGCGATCGCCACTTTTGATAACAAACTGAAGGAGATCGAAGTCGCCAACAAAGCGGAGGAGGATCGCGTGAACGACCTCAAGCGCAAAGTGGAAAACGATCAGGCCTCGTCGTTTACCAGCCAGCAAAACGAGCTGCGCCAGACGATCAAACAACAGATCGATACGCGGTTGAAGGAACTTGCACGCACTCAGGAAGAACTCGCCCGGGTGGCGGGCGATGAACGCACGACGCTCGACAACATCACGGCGGAACCCCGACGCGACGTGCTAACCCAAACCCTGGCGCTGCACCAGCTTTTCGAAGCCGGCAATCAAGGCGGCAAGTTCGCCTTTTACACCTACTGCGTGCTCACCGCATTGTTCATGCTCGTCGACACCATCCCGCTGATCGTGAAGTTTTTCACCAAGTCCGGACCTTATGATTCGCTGCTGGATCGCGATGAAGTGAGCTTTGAGGGCGAGCACAAATCGTTCCTGGAAAACCACAGCCGCTACATGACCCAGAAGTCGGCCAACAACAGCCTTATTTCCGTCACCCGCAACAAACGTCTGGAATCGGCCTTGATCGACGGCATCGAACACTCGCGCGCGGCAAGGGAATTTCTCGATTCGATGATCGAAATGGAGAAGTCCTTCGCCGACAAAATCCGCCTGGAAGAGGAATTGCGCCACAACGCATCGCCCGAACAGATCGCCGCGCTGGAGGCGATGAAGAAAAGTTTCTATGACGACCTCCATCATCGCATGCAGGCATTTTTCCAGCCTCAGGCAGGATGACGTGGTGACGTTGCCTCGCCCGAAATCCACCGCCCGCGTCGAATGAAATGGATCATGTTCTTTGATGGCGACTGCGGCTTGTGTTCGCGCTCCATTCGAATGTTGTCCTCCCTCGACAGCCGCGATCACCTGCTTTTTGCCGCCCTTCAGGGCGAAACATCCGCGCGTCACCAGTTGGGAGCACATGCCTCTCCAAACAACGGCAGCATGGTGGTGATGCGCGAGAGCGACAGCCGTGTATTCCTGCAATCCGAGGCCGTGTTCGAGATTTTCCGCGCCTTGGGTGGCTGCTGGAAGCTGTTGTTGGTCGGACAGTTGATCCCGAAAACCTTGCGCGACCGGCTTTATCAATTCATCGCTGACCACCGCATTTCCTGGTTCGGCCATGCGGATACCTGCCAGATCCCCAACGCCCGCCTGGTCACAAAACTGCTCCCTTGAAGAACTACCACTTCGGCAGTTCGAAGAGCGGTTTGCCCGCAGGCGGCACAGGTTTGATTTCATTTGCTGGCGTGGCTGGTTTTGCCGGAGCCGCTTCACCTGTCGCCCTCGTTTTGGCTTGTTCCTCGGTCGAACCCGCGGCCTGAGCCGTTTGCTTTGGCCGGAAATACACCGCGTCACCGATTTCCACATGCCCCGAGATCAGATCCGCGGCCACAAACTGCCCGAGTTTTTCCCCGCTGGTAACCAACGCGGCTGTGCTGCCATCGCTGCCCGTGGAAAAAAGATTCACCCCTTCCTCCAAGGTCCATTTCCCATAGGCCTCAAGCAGCACAAAGTCCTTGCCGCCGGGGCGCGACTGAATCCGCGCGACAAGACGCGGTGCTTCCGTCTCCGGTTTGGTTTTCGGAGCCTCCTCCTTTTTTTCCGCGGCACATGAGCCAAGGACAAGCAAGATTGCAACATGGAACAGGTGGCGAAACACGGCAAGGAACAAAGCATATCGGCATCCAAATGCAAGAACGGACAAGCGACAGGAACGGTCGGTGACAAAGTGAAAAAAAAAATCCCGCTAAAGATTGACGCAACAGGGGAAATGTGTTTTAAACACCCGACCGAACTATCAGGAGCGATGGCTGAGTGGTCTAAAGTACTCCCTTGCTAAGGGAACGTGGGGGTGACCTCACCGAGGGTTCGAATCCCTCTCGCTCCGCCATCTGGTTGCTCAATCGACGCAACTGATACGCCATCAACAACTTGCGAGCCTTCAGAGCAAACCGGGACAGATTTTCCTGACAGTTTTTCTGACAAGTTGACTCGAAAGCCGGGGTCTATGACCCGGAAACGCAAACGCCGTAGCAGTGTCGTGGAAATCGGCAACGGTCCCGCGAGAATCAAGAT
>CAMAQB010000088.1 GCA_945860285.1 Akkermansia muciniphila
GTTTGAACTGCCAGCAATCTCAAAGGATTAGGGAAAGATACAAACTCATCTCACACTCCCGGAGAGGTGTTGCAACACCTCTCCGGGTCATTCCAAAAGCGATATTCTCGCCTCGGTAATGACATGGCGAGAAGAATATACAAGGGAAATTTCTTTGAAAGTTCCGGTGGGGATGGGGTGGTTTCGTCAAGATGGTCCTTCCTGACTCACCGGCGTTTTTTGCGAACGTGGCCACAAGGTGAAGGTTGGATGCGTTATGGCGTGAAGTTTCCGCCCTCCACCGGAACGCTCGGAGATCGTTCCCCACCTTTTTGATGCCATGGCGCACTTGGCAGTGCCGCGAGGGGACTTAGTCTCTCGCTTTTCCGCAGTTGCCAACTCGGCGGAACTGGACTATCGGTCCGCGTGCCCGATGCTGTTTATGTCAAAGATGCCTTCGCTCGGATTGCCGACCGCTATGTGATGGCGAACCACGTCATGAGCGGCGGCATGGACATCTGGTGGAGGAAACGGGTTGCGTGGAAAATCCGCGGATGGAAACCCCGGCAATTGCTCGACGTCGCCAGTGGCACCGGCGATCTGGCGCTGGAAATCCAGGATGCCTGCCCGGAAACGGAAATCATCGCCACCGATTTCTGCGCGGAAATGCTCGAGCATGCTTCGTCGCGCGGACTGTCGCGAACAGTGGTCGCCGACGCCCTGAATCTGCCCTTTGCCAGTGAAAGCCACGACGTGGTCACCGTGGCGTTCGGCCTGCGCAACATGGCCGAGTACCCTGCGGCGTTGCAGGAAATGGCAAGAGTGCTGCGACCCGGCGGTCGATTGGTGGTGCTCGATTTTTCCATGCCGGAAGGAATTCTCCAGGGACCCTATCGCTGGTACTTGCACAAAATCCTGCCGAAACTGGCCGGCTTGATCACCGGACAAAAAGATGCCTACGAGTATCTCGGCGCCTCCATCGAGCAGTTTCCCCAGGGCCGGGCGATGTGCGAAATGATGAGCGCCAACGGCTTCCGTGAGGCCGAGGTCGAAACGATGAGTTTCGGCGTGGTCAGCATGTATACCGCCACGAAATGATCAACCACCGGCGGCGAGCGTGACGATCTCGATGACCGCGGCATCGGGAATGACCGTGCCGGCAAATTCGCGGGAGAATAAAGCGCGCTGGTTCAGTTCGACAACCACCGGTTTGCCGGCGAGCCCGAGATGTTCCAGCAGCGTAAAGACCGTCGATCCTGCTTCGATCGTGCGGCTGGTTCCATTGAGGGTGATTTCCATGTCGTGAAAATTTCGTTAGGCGTCCGCATTTTTCTTCCAGGCCTTGGCGCGCAAGCCGAGGAAAACACCGATGCCGACAATCACCAGGAACCCGCAGACCAGCACCTTGAGCAGCCGTTGGAACGAGGAGTCCACCTGATTGTTGGTGACGTGCGTGGAGATGGTCTCGCCGGGGATGCGTCGGAGCACCAGCTTGTCGCCGCTGACTTCCATGGCGGTCATGGCATTCAGCACCGGCCCGTGCACGGGGTCCTTTTGCAAATCCAAACCGAGCCGATAGGGAGGAATCTGGGCGATGAATTCACGCGGCACCACCGAACCCGGCACCTCGAGCGCCTCGACCTGAAACACCAGCGATTTTTCCGCGAGAACCGGTCGCAGCGTAGCCACCGCATTCAGATGTCGGACGGAACCCGATCCCGGCAGCCCGTTCATCGGTCGGGTGTGTTCCGCGATGATCCGGCCATCGCGGATCGCCGACACATGAAAAAGGGATTTGTAATCCTTCAACGGTTCCATCGTGGCCAAAATGAAATTCAGATCGTCCACCCCCAGCGCCAGCGACGAAGTTTTATCGGGCATGCTGACGAGATCATCGCGGAACATTTGCAGCCGCGCATGCAGGTCATTCAGCTCGGTTTCCTTTCCCTCCAAGGGAATTTCGGCGATGTTGGCGGCCGTGGGCGAAGTGAACCGGGCGATCTCGCGGTCCTGCCGGATCAGCGAGTAAATCGAGACCGAAACCAGAAAAACAGCCACGCCCATGAGAATCAGCAAAATAGTGCAACCGGCGAAAGGGGATCGACCTTTGTCATCTGCGGGGCGTGCCATGCGGTGATTATGCCGCAGAACCGCATTCTGCCAAGGTGTCATTTTTCCGAATTCACAGCGTCACACGAAGATCCACGCGGAATTTATCAGGAAATCTTTGCGGTTTGCAATTTTGGTCTTGCCAAAGCAGGGAATTTGTGTTTTTTCAGCCGCCCCGCGGTCTTCCTGTATAATTCGAGTCATGTTACCAGACAACATCATTCCTTTTGATCAATCGAAGGCAGACAAGCGGTACCCATCACTCCCTATGAAAAGTGAGCTCGTTTACAAAGCTGCAGAAATCATCGACGATCCACAAATGTTGATCAATCTCGTTTCCAAAAGAGTGCGTCAGCTCAACAGCGGGCGCTCCCCCCTGATCCCCACGGTTCCCAGCATGGGGGCCGCCGATATCGCCCTCACCGAGATCATCGAGGGCAAGATCAAAATCGCCGAAGATCCTGTCGAGCTTGCTTGATTGTTGAGTGCCACCACTCAGGAATCCCGCAGATGAATGTTGATATCTCCACCAACCGCAAAGCTGCCAGGGATTTTCATATCAGTGAAAAATTCGAAGCCGGCATTGAACTGCGTGGCACCGAGGTGAAGTCGATCCGCGCCGGGAAGATCAATGTGTCCGATGCATTTGCCCGGGTCGAAAAAGGCCAGGTGTTCCTTTATGGATGCGACATCCAGCCGTGGGAAACGGCGTCGCTGTGGTTCCAGCACGAAGCGAAACGCCCGCGTCGTTTGCTGTTGCACAAGCGCGAGATTTTCAAGCTGGAACAAGCCAGTTCCATCAAAGGCGCTTCGCTGCCCCTGCTGCGGATGTATTGGCACAACCGCAAGGTCAAGGTGGAAATCGGCGTAGGCAAGGGCAAAACCCACGGCGACCAGCGTCAGGACCTCAAGGGTCGGGTGGAACTCCGCGAAGCCCAACGCGAGATGGCGCGCTTCAATCAGCGCTGATTACGTTAGCGTGCATAAACGCCGCACGGTGACGCAACGGCCGCGGCACCGCCGGAAATGCCGAAGGTGACAAGTGTCCGCGTTTATCCCCGGATCGTGAAAAATCATTCGTATCGTATTCATTGCGAGGCCGCGCCTGATCACATGACTCAACACAAGATGGAAATCCTCGTGTCACAGCTACGGCACCATGTGCGTCGATTGTTCGTTCTTCCGTTCTTGATTTTTCAAAACGATCCGCCTCCCGAATAAGCACAGACGCCACAGAGCAGTGTGACCCAAAACAAGGGCATGAATATTAGCTGAGTCACCGAGTACAAAAGCACACCCGGCCACTTCGGCTTTTCTTCCTCACCGGGGATTGGAGAGGAATCCTTGGCATGAATGGCTCCCATCCATAGGACAAACCCCAACGCCATGAAAATACCCAACTGCGTAGAACGCAAGGTCACGAGGAACAGCCAGAGAATGAGCGGAACAACAACCGAAGGAAGCGCCCAGACCAACAGCGTCTTGAGGCACGATCCGCGCGCTGGCGCATCGACGCTTTTCACAAGCTGATGGAACCTTGTCGATGCATCATCGGGATCTTCCTGCTTCGGCCCGCGGTCGGATTTTAGTTTATACGGCATCGCGGCGGTTATTCGTGTGATTTCTATCGATCATTCGAAATGACCGGCTCGAGCAGTTGCCCGGCTATGGCGATGCGCTTTTCTAACAACACGTGGGAAGCGTTCCGCAGGGTGTCCGATGTGCAAAAAACCCGGCACCCCGCTCATTTTTCCGTCCAATCGCCGTATTGGCGGAATTTTTGGTAGCGGCGGCTGAGCAACTCCGCGACCGGAAGCGGCAGCAGTTCTTCGAGCTGGGCGCTGATCGATGCACGCAGTGCCATCGCGGCGGCGGCATGATCGTGATGTGCTCCGCCAAGGGGCTCGGGGATCACCTCGTCGATCAGTTTCAGTTTCTTCAGGTCGGGCGCGGCGATCTTCATCGCCTCGGCCGCTTCCGGAGCGTGTTTGCGGTGTTTCCAAAGAATCGCGGCGCAGCCCTCCGGACTGATTACGGAATAGTAGGCGTTTTCCATCATCAACACGCTGTCGGCCACGCCGATGCCGAGCGCTCCGCCGGAGCCGCCCTCGCCGAGCACCACGGCGACGATCGGCACTTTCAGCAGCATCATGTCGCGCAGGTTGTGGGCGATCGCTTCGGCGATGTTGCGCTCTTCCGCACCGATGCCTGGAAACGCGCCGGGGGTGTCGATGAGGCAAATGATCGGAATGCCGCACTTTTCAGCGAGGCGCATCAGCCGCAGCGCTTTTCGATAGCCCTCCGGGTGGGCGCTGCCGAAATTGCGCATCAGGTTTTCCTTGGTGTCGCGGCCCTTCTGGTGGCCGATCACCATCACCCGCTGCCCGCCCAGTTTCGCAAAACCACCGGGCATCGATTTGTCATCACCGACGCGGCGGTCGCCCCGGAGTTCGAAAAAGTCAGTGAAAGCTAGGGAAACGTAGTCCAACATATAGGGTCGCTGCACGTGGCGTGCGATCTGCACACGCTGCCAGGGGCTGAGATTTTCATAGATTGCCGCGCGCGTTTCAACGAGTTTAATTTCCATGTTGGCAATTTGCTCCGAGAGGTCGATGTTCTGCGAAGACGATTTGGCGAGGAGTTTTTCCAGCTCGCGTTCCATTTCAGCGATGGGTTTTTCAAAATCTAACAGCTGGATCATTTTATTGGTGTGCGGAAGTTTACAGGAATTACGGACGGATTTCCACCTCATTTCCCACGCGGAGCAAAAGAGCCAGTTCTTCGGTGTCCGCGGGATCGAGGTGAAACCCGTGAACAGTGGAACCCTCGGTGTCGGCGACAATGTGCAGCCCACGGCCGAGGGTGATGGTTTTTTCCGAGGCGCGATAGTCCTTCATGCCGGGGGCGATTTTTTTGTTTTGATAAACCCCGCCCTTGCTTTCAATTTTCGTGCTGAAAACGGCGAGCGGCACACCGACGCTCTTGAGCACGCGGTATTCCTTGAGAAATGTGCCCTTGTTCCAGAGGGTGAGGGCCTCGCGCTTCGGTTCGATCGTGATCCGCAGGATCAGTGGCATCACCAGCAGTTCATCGCCGGGTTGCAGCGGGCTGAGTTCCATCAGTCCGTTGAAGTGCATGATGCAGTCCAGCGTCGATTGATTTTTTGTCGCGATGGCGAGATACGAATCGCCGCGCACCACCTTGTGGGTCACGAGGTGCGGGTTGTTGCGGAGAGAGAGGAAATCATCCATGTTCATCTCGCTGAGGATGTGCCGGGCTTCGGGTGCCGCGTTGGAGGAGGGGTAGTAGTTGATAAGGAACAGCAGTTTTTCCCTGGCCTCGGTGATTTTCCCCGTGGCCAGCATTTCGGCGGCTTTTTGAAAAGCCTTGTCACCGGGTTCGATGTCGATCATCTCACCTACCTCCAGCACTTTATCCTCGTGGCTGGGGGTTTTGGATATGAGTTGCCCCGGTTCGGGCATCCAGCGCCCGAAAATACGTGCAACCGGATCGGGAGTTTCCTTGCCCATCACATGCATCGTGAAGAAAACCGACAGGACAACCACGGCGATGACGATGACGGCGCAGATGATCTTGAAGATGGTCCAAAGTCGCATGACAAGGCGGGTTCAGAGCAATTTTTTCCGTTGCAGGTCAAAGGTGTTGATCTGATGCGACTGCATGATCATCTCGAGCGAGAATTTCATCAGTGCGATTTCCCATGCATCGTCCACGCCTTCGAGAATCGCAAGCATGGGATTACCCGACTTTCTCACGTCACTGAGCAGCCTTTGGCAGACCTGGTCCATGGGTTCGTGGACGACTTGCTCTTTCACCTGGGAACGGCGGAAACGGAATCCGTATTGAAGGAATGCCAGATTCATCCCCTGATCGCTCATGTTTTCCAGCAGCCGGTCTAGCCGTTCGCGGGCCTGTTGATCAAAACCTTCCATCTCCATGTCGGGATTCGGACGAATCAGCAGCGGCCGTGACGCCTCCATTTCACCCGAGCGGATCCTCACCTCGCCGGTTTTGTCCATCAATTCGCTGACCAGTTGGAACTCGAAACTCGTCTCGCCAAACGTCGCGATTCTCCGGTCCGGCTCGTGGATGACCCTGCTCGTTTCCATGGCGTAGTGGAAGTTGTCAAGGCTGATGTTCATGCTGCGGACAGAGTGGCAGGGATGAGGGAAATTGCAAACGATTCGGCGCAAAAAAAGGACGATTTTCGCAAGGGAAAACCGCCCATCCAGCAGAATGAAGGCGACCGTCACGCTCTCCTCAGCGGAGATGGTGAACGGGCGGACTTCCCGTTATCACGCATTCGCGTCGATGTAGCGAACGACATCGCCCACCGAAAGCAGCTTCTCCGCTTCGTCGTCGGGCACCTCGATGCCGAACTCCTCTTCGAAGGCCATGACCAACTCGACGGTATCGAGGGAATCAGCACCAAGGTCCTCGATGAATTTTGCGTCAATGGTGACCTGCTCTGCACTCACGCCGAGTTGCTCCACAATGATATCTTTTACACGATCTTCGGTACTCTTGTCTGACATGTTCGGTGTTGTTTTGGTTGTTATCCGGGCAAGGCATAGCGCGGCAAGAGGCACTTGGCAATAGCGAATATTCGGGAAAATTCATCACGGCGGGGAATCGCGCGATTCCGCCGCGGAATGACCCGCCGCTGCCTGCTCTTCATCGCCTGAATTTGCGGATACATATTCGATCAACTCGCCCTTGAAATGCTCGCGCACCCGGTTCATCAAGGCTTCCGCCGGTTCGCCTTCTTCTTTTTTAAAGCCTCCATAAGTGAGGCCATCGAACCGGATCGACCCTTTGTCACCTTGCCCGGTGACATATTTTCCGGATGCCAGACCTTTCGTCTGCCACTTGCGCAGGTCCAACTGCTTCAGTTCGTGAAATCGAACCACCTTGCCCGACTGTGTGGTGATTTTTTCATGATCGACAGAGATTTTGCGGCGGGAGGTGCGCACCAATACAAACAGGGTGAAGAGTGCCAGGGCTGTGAGAACGAAAAAATAGCACCATTGCTCGGTGATGGATCGCTGATCGTGGATCTTTTCGGGTGCCTTGCGATTCAGCTTCATTCTTTCCGTGTAGGCATCCCAGGCATCGGCCGGTCCTTTGGCGAGCAGTTTTGCATCCTGCAGTTCCTCAGGCCAGGGCACCCGTTCCGTGCTTGTCACCGGGTGACCGCCGAAATCGACACTTTGGGTGCCGGCGTATTGCCGCCACTGTTCGGCAGTCAGAGTGCCGGGCTTGCTCTGCTCCAAAAATTCCAGCGCGGCGGTGCCAAATGCTTTTTCCATCTGATAGACCTCGTTGCCCTTCCGGTAGCCGACCGAAGCATCTTTGTAAAACCAGCCTGCCAGAAAAGCAAACATCGCAAACATTCCGGCAGCGCGGAGAAAAAACCACTTTGTCGGCTTGCAAACAATCACTGCGATGTCGTTCATCGCGTCACACCATGAATGGAAATTACTACTCTGGCAAGAATTAGCTGAGTCGGCCGGTGCATTTCCTGCCGGTGGGAATAGTAGTGGCGAAACACCGGGAAATGTGATTGATTGCGCCGCCGTGAGCTTCTCGAACCGATTTGACAGCCTGATCAATCAGCCCACCCGGCAGATGCAGCGTCTGGTCAATTTACTGGATCCGGATGTCGAACTGGAACAACTGGCCGCCGAAAGCGCCGCAATCACCCGTCGGAATTTCGGCAGGACGATGCGGATTTTCGCACCGCTCTACCTCTCGAATGAATGCGTGAACAACTGCTCGTATTGCGGGTTTTCGCGCGACAATCCGATTTTCCGCACCACGCTCACGCCGGAGCAGGTCTATCAGGAGGCGAAATTTTTGCACGACCGCGGTTTCCGGAATCTGCTGCTGGTGGCAGGCGAGCACCCGAAGTTTGTCTCCGAGGGATACCTGCAGGAATGCCTTGATCGGATCAAAGTGCTGATCCCGACGCTCGGCATTGAAGTCGGTCCGATGGAGGACGAACAGTATGCGGAAATCGTCGCTCACGGCGCGGAAGGATTGGTCGTCTATCAGGAAACCTATGACCTGCCGACCTATCAAAAACTGCACAGCGCGGGTCCGAAGAAAAATTTTGCCTGGAGGCTCGACTGCCCCGAGCGCGCTTATGCCGGAGGATTCCGCCGCATCGGCATCGGTGCGCTGTTCGGACTGGCGGACTGGAAATCGGAAGCGCTGGCTCTCGCCGCCCATCTCGAATACCTTCTCAAACACTGCTGGAAGGCACAATTCACCGTCGCCTTTCCACGGATGCGGCCCTACGCGGGGAATTATCAATACAGCACCGATGCCTCATTGCTGCTGCCCGATGCCGACCTGCTGCGTTTGATCTGTGCGTTCCGGATCTGTTTCCCGACGGTGGGGATCGTGCTTTCCACACGCGAGCCCGCCGCATTGCGCGATGCCCTGGTACCGCTGGGAGTCACCCACATGTCGGCCGGCGCGCGAACGGAACCTGGAGGCCATACCGGTGCCGGTCGCGAAGACCTCCACCTCACGACCCGCGGTCGACGTGTGGAGATCGATCAAAAATCCGGCGTGGAAAAAGCCACCGAGCAATTTCAGATCAACGACACCCGCAGCGCCGCTGAAATTGAAACGATGTTGCGCGGCAAAAACATGGATTCGGTCTGGAAAGACTGGGACGAAGCGATCCTCGCCTTCGACGCTTCCCTGCATGCGGCGGATTGAAAGTGGCGGAAGATTCGCGATTAAAATCTTGCGAAATGCGACAGCGCATTCATCGTGCTCACGACTATGATGCAGCAGATGATAGAAACATGGTTCCAGTGGGTACATGACCAGGGATACGCCGGTGTGGTTGTCCTGATGGCCATGGAAAGTTCGATCTTCCCGGTGCCCAGTGAACTGGTGATCCCCCCTGCCGCGATCCTCGCGGCGCAGGGCGGCAACATGTCCATTCCCGGGGTGATCATCGCCGGAACCGTCGGCTCCTGGCTGGGCTCCGCCATCACTTACTGGGTCGCACTTTTTGTCGGCAGACCGCTGGTGATGAAGTTCGGCAAGTACTTTTTCATGAAGCCCGATAAAGTGGAGCGCGCCGAACGACTGCTGCATCGCTATGAAAGCGGCGGCATTTTCTTCGCCCGCCTGCTGCCGGTATTGCGCCACTTGATCTCAATCCCCGCCGGCATGATCCGCATGGGATTTTTGAAATTCAGCGTGCTCACGACGATCGGTGCCGCGATCTGGTGCTCGGTGCTGGCGGTGCTTGGCCAGAAGGTGGGCAAAACATTGTCACCCCAACAAATGGAGGCGTTGCAAAAAGGTGAGGGCGTGGATCTGATGCAGCTCATCCACTCGGTGAAACATGAAGCCACCTGGATCGTGGCCGCCGTGGCGCTGGTTTGCGTGCTTTATTTCGTCGGCATGCGTTTGACCGAACACCAGCGCAAACATGCGCACGACGCGGACTGAACAAGTTTCGCCAGCGCCGTGCTGTCCTATCTTGCCGCGAAATGGCTGGGCGAAGGAAAAAACGGGACCTTCTGCCTGGTCGTCGGCGCCCTGCACTGCGTGGGATTTCCGCTCGGCACCGCACTCGGGGTGTTCACGATACTGGTCCTCAACCGGCCTGGAGTGAAAGCCTGGTTCGAAGCGCGAAAGCCGCGTGCCTGATAACGCCGGCCAAATTCCGGATCATGGCTCCCCCTTCATTTTCTGGAACATGCGGCCCACATACTCACCCGCCTTGCCCGACTTCGCCTTCTGCCACCATTCATCGGGAATCTGACTCTGCAGTTGCAAGGAACTGATCGTATTCAACGCCAGCAATTTGTCGAATTCGTCTCCTTCGCCGGTCACCACGGCTGTCAACACGTCGAAGGTCTTTTCCCTGTTGCCCATCCGATAGAGTGCGTGGGCGGCACTGATCCGGTTCGCCGCTTGAACGTCATCGAGCAGTTTCAGCAAGCGGGCCTCCGCGGATTTGGCACGCGCGCCGAGGACAATGCAGCCCTGCGCTCCCCAGTAGCGCCGCAGAGGATCATTCGAAGCCAGGGCATCGGTCAGTTGCGGCAGCGCCGCGACATCGCCAGCGGTCGCGACAAACGCGAGATCGAGAATTTTTGCGTAGTCGAATGAACTACTATGAACATAGTCGTAAATGGTTTTGCCATCACCGACTTCGTCCCACATCGGTTCCGGAACCAGGCTGGTGTCGACCACCTCGGCCATTTTGTTTTTCAGTCCGGTTCGCATTTTTTCCAAAAGCTCCGTGTGCGCGGGCTGACCTGCAAGGTTGTTGATCTCCCAGGGATCCTGGCTGGTGTCATACAGATGCTCGCATTGCTGCGGTACCTCCCAAAGATCCTTGTGGTAGCCGCTGAGCTTCCCCTGTTGCCAGGCACTTTGCCAGGCCCGCCAGCCGGCCTGACCAAATTGATAGGAGCTGTAGGGCGCCGCGGGCAGATACGGCGTGAAATAGCGGATGTACTTGTATCTTCCATCGGTGATGCCCCGCCTCATGCCGTAGATTTCATCAAAGCGGTCGGCATACAAAAAAACCGTCGGATCTTTTTGCGGCTCGCTCCTCCTGCTGCCGAGAAACGCGCGACCTTGCATGTACGAAGGTTTCTCTATCCCGCAGAGCGACAACACCGTGGGCGCGAGATCGACAAAGGCGACAAGTTCGCTCACCCGTGAGCCGGGTGCGAAGGAGGAAAGCTGCTGCCATTTGCCGGGAATGCGCACGATCATGGGAATCCGCACACCGGTGTCCTCAAGATAGCGTTTGCCGCGCGGTGTCGGTCCGCCGTGGTCGGAGAAATAAAAGACGATGGTGTCCTCCTCCAGTCCGAGGTTCTTCAATTGCTCAATCAACCTGCCCACCTTGCCATCCATCCGGGCCACGTTGTCGTAGTACTTCGCAAAGTCCTGTCGAAGTTCCGGCAGATCGGGGAGATAGGGCGGAAGCTGGATGTTGGCCGCAACTCCGGCAGCGACTTGTTTGTCGGGCTTGGAAAAAATCGTACTCTCATGGGTGTCAAGGATGTTGAACACCGCAAAAAACGGCTTGCCCGCCGGACGGTTTTTGTAATGCGCCTTGTTGGAACATTCATCCCAGACCGCCTGGTCGTCGCCTTTGAAATTGTAGTCGGTCTTGCTGTTGTTGGTGCAATAGTACCCCTGGCCGCGCAAGTGCGAAACGTACGACTTGATCTGCGGCGGAATCGCATGACGACTTCGCATGTGCTGCGTGCCCTGGCTCGGCGCGTAACAGCCGTTCAGAATCGTCGAACGCGCCACAGCGCACACCGCTGCGTTGGAATACGCCTTTTCAAAAAGCACCCCCTTCGCTGCGAGAGCATCGATCTGCGGCGTGCGCGCCACTTTGTTGCCGTAACAGGCCAGCCATTGTGAGGCATTGTCCTCACTGGTGATCCACAGGATGTTCGGATTCCCGGCATGCAACAGGCCGGACAACATCAGCGCGAGAAACAAATGAACGATGATCTTCATTGCCGTGCAGTCTGATTCCCCATTGCGCAAAGACAAGACAAATACCCGCGAGTGCAGGAAACACATCATAGCAAAAACCTTGACGAAAAGTCCTGAATATTTATGATCCTTACGGATTCATTCAACAGTCAAAACCAGAAACGGTCATTGATACACTGCTCACTCTGCACTTTCGCTTCATTCACCCCCTTTTCCCGCCTCCGGTCCAGCCACCAGATCTTTCAACAACTTTCACCCCACGTACTAATTCCTGGCAACGCCCGCTCCGCAACATCCAACTGTCATTCGCGAAATGAAGTTCCCACCCGATCTCCTGCCTGGCGACAAGGTTTCAATCGTCTCTCCCGCGGGAAAAATCGACCGGCAGGTCGTCGAGCGTGGTGCAGAGCTGCTCCGGCATCAGGGATTCAGGGTTCAAATGGGCCGGCATGCATTCGACGAAGCGGGGGTGTTTTCCGGAACCGACTCTGCCCGCGCCGCGGACATGCAAAAAGCTCTCGATGACGAATCCATCAGGGCGGTGTTTTTCTCCCGTGGTGGTTACGGTAGTCTGCGCACCCACCTTCAACTCGATTGGACGTCGTTTCTCAGAAACCCCAAATGGCTTATTGGATTCAGCGACGTGACGGTTTTCCACGCGCAGCTCTCCCGCCACCGGATCGCGTCCGTGCACGGCGTGATGACTTCCATGTTTGAAAGGGATCGAATACCAACCGAGGGCTTCCTGCAGCTGATGGAGTTGCTGGCGGGTAAGAAACCGGAGATTGCGATCGCACCGCACCCCTTGAATGTCGCAGGCACGGCATCGGGAATTCTGGCCGGCGGAAATTTGTCGATCATCCAGAGCCTGCGCGGCACACCCCTCGACATCAGGCCGAAAGGAAAGATCCTGTTTATCGAGGACATCAACGAACAGCACTATCATCTCGACAGGATGATGCAGAATCTGAAAGCGGGCCATGTCCTTGAACAACTCTCCGGGCTCGTCGTTGGTTACTTTACCGGTATGAAGGATGGCAAAACACCCTTCGGCCGAACCGCATATGAAATCATCAGGGAGGCGGTTGAACCCTATCGCTACCCGGTTGCCTTCGGCTTCCCGGCGGGACACGAATTGCCGAATCATCCATTGCTGATGGGCAGCAGAATCTCGCTGGAGGTTGCCGGGAGCGGAGTGATGCTTGGAAACAGGAACAAATGAATTGACAGGTTTGCGCCACCCCGGCAGTGTGAGCCAACGACAATCCCCGACATCATGTCAGCACCCTCACACAAAGCCCTTGCCACCGGTGGACGCAATCCCCTGCATCGGTTCTTGCCCTTCGGCCTGCGCGTCTTCATGCGCAGGCGGCTTCGAGACTGGCAGGATTTCCGCTCAAACGACCGGATCGCCCGTGGTCGCGGCGTGGTTGCGGATTTTCCGATTCTTGTATCCGAAAAATCCTCGCCACTCAAGCGCGAGGTGGCCGGCTCGCTTTCAACAAACACCGCGGAAAAGACCCGCAACCTTCAACTCGGCGCGCAACGCCTCAACGGGCTGGTGATCATGCCCGGCGAGGTGTTTTCCTTCACCCGCACACTTGGCCCGTCCACCCGTCGCCTTGGCTACCTGCCGGCGATCGAGTTCCGCGACGGGGAAACCGTCACCGCTGTCGGTGGCGGACTTTGCCAACTGGCCAACCTCATCGTCTTGTTAGGGATCGAAGCCGGGATGGAAATCCTCGAACGCCACCGGCATTCGCTCGATCTGTTTCCCGATGCCGACCGCACCGCGCCATTCGGCTGCGGGGCCACGGTGTTCTACAACTATGTGGACCTGCGCCTGCGCAACGTGCTGGATTTCCCGCTGTTGTTGGAAGCCGCGGTGGAACCGCCGGTTTGCAAGGCCGCCATCCGCAGCGCCAGCCCGATGCCGTTCCGTTGCCGGATGATCGAGACCGACCATGAATTCGTGAAGGTTGCCGGAATCATCCGCAGGCGCAACAAGTTATGGCGCGAATACGACGACGGCAGCGGGACGCGCCGCGAGTTGTTATGTGACAACGATTGCCGGGTGGTTTATCCGGCCGAACATCTGGTCACCCGCGAGGAAGCATGAGCAGGATGGGCGTCATCGTCAGCGGTCTGGGGGGCGCCTCGGCTTTGGGTAGCGTCATCGCGGCGCAAATGGCGGCGATGCATGATCCACAGCCGCCGTTGCGACCACTTGCCGCCCACCCGGAAACCGCGGGTGTTTATCCGGATTTGCTCGCGGGCTGGATCGATGACCGGAGCTGGCTGTCAGGCAGGAAATACGGCGGCGCCTCGAATGCATCGGTCAGGGCGGCACGCATGGCCGTGGATGACGCAGGTTGGACGGCGACAGACTTGGTCGATTGCCACATCTTTTCAGGCACCAGCCGTGGCAATACCGGTGAGTTGTTCGGCACCTGGAAAGCGCGCGACCCCAACCGGCGGCTCTCAACCAGCAACTCGATGCACTCGGAAACCGCCTCCGCCGTGAGCGTGGAGCTAGGCATCCGCGGGCCGTGGCTGACCCTGACGAACGGTTGTTCTTCCGGTCTGGACGCACTTGCGCTCGCGTTTCTAACACTATCCTCCGGAGCCGCCAGACGGGCGCTTGTCATCGGAGTGGACTTTCCGCTCATGCCGGAACTGCTGCACCAGTATCATGATACCGGAATCATTTCCTCCAACAACGTGAACAATCCCTACTCGGCGGATACCAGCGGCTTCCTGCCGGGCGAGGCGGTCGCGGCGCTCGCACTGGAAGTTTCCGACCGGTCCGGCCCGCGGATTCTCGCCACGCTGGCCAACTCCGATGCATACGACAACATCGGCCTTCCCGCCGACAGCGCACCGACGATCCGATTGCTGGAGCAAACCCTCAAGCACCCGCACCTCAGGCATCGCAGGGTCTCGGCGATCTGCCCGCATGCCAGCGGCACCCTGGCGCATGGCATGGCCGAGCAAAAGGCCATCACCACCGCGTTGCATGATGCCTCGCGCACACCAGTGAGCTTGCACTTCATGAAACCCTTCACCGGCCATTCGCTCGGTGCATGCGGGGCGATCGATGCGGTATTGTTGTGCGCGTTTCTCCGCCAACAACAACTCCCGCCCAATCTGCCCGGCCTGACGACTCCGGATTTTGATAGATTCCCCGCGCCGGACACGTCACTGATGTTTGACCCGGCATCCTGTGTCCTTAAAATCTCTGCCGGGATGGGCGGCCGCAATGTCATCGTCGCCTTCGGAATCCAACATCCACCCAAATGAACTGGAAACTCAAATCCCTCATCCGCCGGAGCCTGACCGCCGTACCCGGCGGCCACCACCTCTATCGCTGGCTCACATCCAAGGCCTTCGGCATGCAGGCCGGGATGGCTACAAAGTGGTTCCGCGTGATTCCCAATCACGTCAAGGTCATGCAGACGCACTTCGGTCCGCAGGCCCGCGAGGCTTCCATGTGGTGCTTCAACTGCGGTGCCACTCCCGCCCCCGCCTATGCCATGGCGGTGGCTTCGGACCGACCAGGCTTGCTGACCGACCGGGACAACCGCATGTCCGGACGATATCTGGAAGTGTCGAAACGTCTGCTTGCTGAGAAAGGTCCGGAATTGGCCGTGCAGTCATCCGCTCCTGCGGACCGCGTCGCATCCCTGCTGGCGAAACTTCCTGTTTGCGGCGACGCTCATGTCGTGATGAAGGAAATAGGTATGACCTATTCTTCCGATCACGCCATCGCCATGGAAGCGCCATGGCGCGGCAACATCGGCCTGATGTTTTCCACCGGCAACCTCGAGCATTTCACTCCGGATGAACTCGAAAAATGGATGGCCATGGTGAAACAATCGATGCGCCCCGATGGCGTGCTCAGTCATGTGATGGACCACCGCGATCACCGCTGGCATGCGGACAAGACCATCTCCCCGCTGCTTCAATATACCTTGTCGGAAGAACAATTCCAACAGGTGATGGGAAACACGCTGGACTATCACAACCGCTGGCTGCGCAGCGATTGGGTCCGTTTTTTCGAATTACACGGATACACGGTGGAAACCCGCACCGTGATTCCCAATTCCCCGGACTTGGTGCAAACCGACCGCCAATCCCTTTCACCAGCGTATCAGGGAGCGACCGACTCCGATCTGGCATCTCTCGTCACACACTTCGTAGCCCGGCGACAGACCGCCCCGGACCCTTGTGCGGCCCGCTCCCAATCTTTGGGGTCAGTCCTCGCATTGTAACATTTTTTCCAGTTCTTTGCATCGTTGCGATATGGTTTCATTGACTTTTCCTTGTTTGATTAACCTACTCACGGATCGATCATGCCCCATTCCGAGCCGTTCGGCAATCCAGATGTTGCTCGCACTGGTATGGCGTTTGATCAGGATCGCTATCGCTATTTTTCGGGGATCACCTTTTCTTGCGTTTTCTTCTAGCTCTTTTCCATCGGGCATTTTCCATAGTTGCAGACCGGTCTGCACGATTTTTTCGGCAGTGGTTTCATCGTGCTTTTGCAATGCCGGTCCGCTGTGGCTACCTTTCGATTTCAGGACTTTTGCCCCTTTTTCGAGCAAGGCGAGGAGCTTGTCGCGGAATGTGTCTTCGCCGAGATACCAACCTTTCCGCAGTGCCTGCATCGCGGCATCGGGTAGCCTTCCACCGTCCTGGGCAGC
>CAMAQB010000089.1 GCA_945860285.1 Akkermansia muciniphila
TTGGTAGTTGATTTTCACTAATTTCTGAAATTAATGTATATCAGGAAATCTAACGGTTAGTATGGGGCCTTGCCGCCACAACATGCTGTATCGAAGGCGCTCAGACAGGCTTTATCTTGTGCTTTCTAAGTCCGACAGGCTGCTAGCGAGTTAACACGTGAGTAGAATAAAAAACAGGCGACCCGGGCGGGTCGCCTGTGGAATTTGCCAGCGCAAGTGGTGACGGAGCTTATTGTGGTAGAATGACTTGCGGACTAAGTTGCGTATCGCCTTGCAACCAAACGGTGCCTTGGCCCGATTGGAAAAGGGTCATGCCGCCGCCGATTTTGACCTTGTTGTCGTTGGGGTTGATCCGCTCTTCACGTGCTGATCCATCAACGCGCAGATAAACACCGCGGTTGTCAAAGGGCGCGGGGTTGAAGATCGCTTCAGAGCCGCCAGTTATGACAGGGGTGGTCAGAATCGGGATGCCGCCGTTATCCGAGGTACTGAGTCCGCGCGCGGTTGGCGAGGCGCCTGCGCCGCCGGTGACCAGGGTGTAGGCGAATCCGCACTCGCCAGCTCTGAGGATCTGCAGTTCCGGTGTGATCACGTTGTCGGGTTTCTTGTTGCTGGCCGCGTTACCGCCTTTGGCGTAGAAGATCTCCTCCGAGGCGGTGAAACCTTCCGCAATCAATTGACCCAGCAGCGAGTTCGCCGTGTTGCCATTGAAACTCCGGGCGTTGTTGCTGGCTGCGGCAGTTGCTGAGTCGGGAAAAGATCCGAAGTCACTCTCAAAATCCATCAGCAAAAGATAAATTTGCTTGGCATTGCTGATGGCTTGTACTTTATCCACCTTCTTCCTTTGTTTAAGGATGGCTGGGGTGGCGAGTGCCGCAAGCGCAACGATGATTGCGATTACGACGAGGAGTTCCACAAGTGTGAAACCCTTGCGATTCCATTTTTTCATTTTCATACTATTATTTTGTTTATTTGGTTTTGCTATTTGGGGAATTTCTTCCCCGTTATTATAGTATCGAAACATAATCGATACATGTGAGAATGCTAGGACCCGTCGCAGGGAACGCAAGGGAAAAAACAGGATATTTAATTTTGTCCTGCGCCCGCTTACATCTCCAGCAGCATCCGGGTGGGGTTTTCGAGGCACTCCTTGATGCGGATTAGGAATGTCACGGCCTCCTTGCCATCGACGATGCGATGGTCGTAGCTGAGAGCCAGGTACATCATCGGGCGGATTTCCACCTTGCCGTCGATGGCCACCGGGCGTTGCTGGATCGTGTGCATGCCCAGAATGCCGCTTTGCGGTGGATTGAGGATCGGCGTGCTGAGCAGCGAGCCGTAAACCCCGCCGTTCGAAATCGTGAACACTCCGCCTTGCAGGTCTTCGAGCGCGATTTTCCCTTCGCGGGACTTCGTGGCGTAGTCGAGGATGTCCTGTTCGAGTTGTGCGAAATTTTTCTTATCGCAATCCCGGATCACCGGAACGATGAGACCCTTTTCGGTGCCGATGGCCACGCCGATGTCGTGGAAATGGTTTTCAATGATGTCGGTGCCGTCCATCATGGCATTGATCTGCGGAACATCCTTCAAGGCTTGAACGACCGCCTTGATGAAAAATGACATGAATCCCAGTTTGACCTGGTATTTTTTCGTGAAGTCGTCCTGTACGGCTTTGCGCAGGTTCATCACCGCGGTCATGTCCACCTCGTTGAAGGTTGTCAAAATCGCGGCGGTGTGCTGGGCGTTGACCAGATGATTGGCGATCTTGCGCCGCAGCATCGACATTTTTTTGCGGGTCGTCCGGCCATCGTTGTGAACCGGTGTGACAGGTTCCACAGGGGCGATTTCTGTTCTCGTAACAATCGGTGTGGCAACCGGAGCAGCGGCCACGACTGTCGGCGCCGGTTGAGGGACCGGAGTGGGAGACGGAGCGGGAGCGGGAGCGGGAGTCGGAGTCGGAGCGGGAGCAGGGGAGTCAGACACCGCGCCCTCGGTGAGGGAGGCGATCACCGTGCCGATGGGAACTTCCGTGCCCTCGGGTACGATGATGTGCAGCACACCGTCGACCGGTGATTCGAACTCGGTGGAAACCTTGTCCGTTTCAAAAGTGACCAGCACCTCGCCTTTGCGCACCGAACCTCCGTCGGCCTTGTGCCAGCGGGCGATGTTGGCCGAGGTGATGGATTCTCCGGCGGAAGGGACTTTGATGTCGATGGGCATGGGATCGTTAGGTTGGAGTGGAGAGATCAGATCGAGAAGGCGGAGGTGAGGAAAGCTTTGAATTCGCGGTAGTGCACCGCCTTCGATCCCGCGGCCGGACTTGAGGCCTCGTCGCGACCCGCGTAGGCGAGGTCTTTGTTCACCACCTTGCGGAGGCGCGGGGCGACGTAACTCCAGGCACCCATGTTTTCGGGTTCCTCCTGGCACCAGACGAACTGCCGGGCGTTCTGATACTCGCTGACAAAGAGCGAGGCGAGTTCGGAGTGAAAGGGATACAACTGCTCGATGCGGATGATCGCGGTGTCTTGAATCTGGTGCTCTTTCCGATAGGCATCAAGGTCGTAAAATACCTTGCCCGAACAAAAAATCACCCGGTTCACCGTGGTGGGGTCGGGATGGGAAAGGGTGTCCGGGAGAATTTCCTGGAAACAGGTTCCGGGGAGGAAGTCTTCGATGCTCGAAACCGCCTCCGGCCTGGTCAGCAGGCTTTTCGGAGTCATCACGATCATCGGCTTGCGGAATTCCCGGCGTTTCTGCCGACGCAGCGCGTGGAAATATTGGGCGGGAGTTGTGAAGTTGCCGACGATCATGTTGTCTTCCGCACAAAGTTGCAGGAAACGTTCCAATCGCGCGCTGGAATGCTCGGGGCCCTGTCCTTCGTAGCCGTGGGGCAACAGCAGCACGATGTCGGAAGGCGTTTGCCATTTTGATTCCGCAGAGGCGATGAACTGATCGATGATCACCTGCGCTCCGTTGGAAAAGTCGCCGAATTGCGCCTCCCACATGGTCAACATGCTCGGTGCGCCGAGTGAATATCCGTAGTCGAAGCCCAGTACCGCGAATTCCGAAAGCAGGGAGTTGTATACGCAGAAGCGGCTTTGGTTTTCCGCCAGATTTTGCAGCGGAATGTAGCGTTCGCGGGTTTCGTAATCGTAGAAAACGGCATGGCGCTGGCTGAAGGTGCCGCGGCGGCAATCCTGACCGGACAAACGAACGGGGTTGCCCTCCTGCAGCAACGCCCCCCAGGCGAGCGACTCGGCAAGAGCCCAATCGATGTTCTGGCCTTTTTCCATCGCTTCCTTGCGCCGTGGAATGAAGCGTTTTTCCAGAGTCGGATGCAGGTGGAATCCCTCCGGCACCGACGTCAATACGTGACCGATGTGCGCCAAGGCCTCGGTGGTCACTCCTGTCGGCACGGGCGCGTGGTGGTAGGGGACTTGTTCGATCGCGGTGGAGCCGCTGAACGCCGTGCGGTCGCCGGTTTCCTGGAGTTCGACCATTTTCTGGTGTCCCGCTTCGAGGGTGTCCCAGATGGTTTTTTCCATGGCTTCGGCCTCTTCCATACGCAAGGTGCCGTTTTCGATCAGTTCTTTTTTGTAGAGATGGTTCACTGGTTCGCGGCTGGCGATCGCTTTGGCGATCAGCGGCGCGGTGAACGCGGCTTGGTCGGTTTCATTGTGACCCTGGCGACGGTAGCAATACATGTCGATCACCACATCGCGGCTGAACTCTTGGCGGAAATCGAGCGCGAACTGCGCGGCCCACCAGAGTTCCTCGGGTCTTTCGCCGTTGACGTGCAGGATCGGCGCTTCGATCATTTTGGCGATGTCGGTCGCATAAGCTGACGAGCGGGCATCGGCGGGCATGGTGGTGAAACCGATCTGGTTGTTGATCACCAGATGAATCGTGCCGCCGGTGCGGTAGCCGGGGAGTTGCGAAAGGTTGATCACCTCGGCGACCGATCCCTGACCGGCGAATGCGGCGTCGCCGTGTAGCAAAATGGGCAGCACGCGCTTGCGGTTGGTCAGATGGCCGTCGTCGCCCAAAATCCGCTGCCGCGCCCGCGCCCGGCCTTCAACAACCGGGTTGACCGCCTCGAGGTGGCTCGGATTTGCCGCCAGATTGACCCGCACCTTGCCATCGGGCACCTCGCGCACGCTTTCATAACCGAGATGGTATTTCACATCGCCATCGCCGGCCACGAGCTCGGGTTCGTAGTTGGGCGTGAATTCGTACAAAATCGTGGTCAGCGACTTGCGCACGAAATTGGAGAGGATGTTCAATCGTCCGCGGTGGGACATGCCCATTTCAATTTCCAGCACGCTGGCCGAAGGACAGGCCTGCAGGATGGCGTTGAGCACGACCATCGCACCTTCTCCTCCTTCGAGTGAGAAACGTTTTTCACCAATGAATTTTTTGCCCAGGAAACTTTCGAAAATCTCCGCCTCCATCAGCCATTGCAGCGATTTGATCCGCTGTTCGCGGGTCTCCGGTGCCCGGCGGGGCCGTGCCTCAATGCGCTGGCGCACCCAGTGCCGCACCGTGGTGTTGTTGATGTGCATGAACTCGAAACCAATCGTGCTGGCGTAGGTTTCCTCCATGACCCGGAAAAAATCGCGCAGTTTCATGCGTTCGCCGCTGCGGAAAAAAGCGGACGCCGCCTCTTTGTCCATGTCCGATTCGTCGAAGCCCAGCGCCGCAGGCGTGAGCCGCGGGTTGGTTTCGGGTCGCTCGGCCAGCGGATTGATGTGGGCTTGGGTGTGGCCGAGACGACGGAAATTTTCCACGATGCCCGTCACCTTGGCGCGAAAATCCAACTCGCCCTGCGGAGCAAGATGATCGCTGCTCTGCGCGGCCGCCGGGGTTCCCGGAAGCGGCGGTGGCTGCGCGACACCCAAGGTAAAGCCCTCGAAAAAAATCGCCCATTGCGCATCCACGGAATCGGGATCGACACTCCAACGCGCGTGCATTTCGTCTAGTAAACCGGCATTCAAACGGGCGCTGATGGATTGCTTCATGGCGGAAATCATTCGGGGCGGCCCGCGCGGAAATTTCTCACTTGGCGATGGGCGCGGGGCAGTTCATAGTCGCGTGCAGCCTGAACGTCAACAATTCACCGCGAAAAATATCATTCCATGATCGATGTCAATCAGCTTACCAAATTCTACGCACGCAATCAGGTTGTCCGGGGCATCACTTTCCACGTCGATCGCGGCGAAATCGTCGGATTTCTCGGCCCGAACGGCGCGGGAAAAACCACGACCCTGCGGATGCTGACGGGCTATCTGCCGCCGACCTCGGGCACGGCATCGATCGCCGGGTTCGACATCTTTCGCCAGTCCATCGAAGCGCGGCGGAAAATCGGCTACATGCCGGAAAACGTGCCGCTCTACGACGACATGCGCGTCAGGGAATATCTGAGCTTTCGCGCCCATCTCAAGGGGCTCGACAACGGTCGTTCGCGCAAGCGTGTCAACGAAGTGATCGACACTTGCGGCCTGGAAGCGGTGAAAAAGAAAATGATCAAGACCCTTTCCAAAGGATACCGCCAGCGGGTCGGCCTCGCCGATGCCCTGGTGCACGATCCGGAGTTGTTGATTCTCGACGAACCGACCAACGGCCTCGACCCGAATCAAATCCGCCAGATTCGCGAATTGATCAAACGTCTCGGTGAAACGCACACGATCCTCGTTTCCACCCACATCCTGCACGAGGTGGAAATCACCTGCAACCGAGTGATCATCATCGATTCGGGAAAAATCCGCGCCTCGGACACCCCGGCGCAACTGGTCGGCAACATGCGCGCCGCCGGTCGGGTGACCGCCGAGTTGATGGCCGATGGACCAATCGCGGCGGCGGCGATCGCGCGCATCGAACACGTGAAAAAAGTCCGTCACGAGGAAGTCGATCACGGCTGGACGCGTTTTCACATCCTCAGCGATTCGAACAGCGACGTCAGGGAGTCCGTCGCACTGCTCTCCGCGCAATACGGCTGGCCGCTGCGCACGGTCTTCCGCGACGAACCCACGCTGGAGGATGTGTTCGTCGAGATGACCAGGAAGGATTGATCCGTGGGGGAGCACACGCGCCCTCGCGTGTGGTTTTCAGCGCCCTCGCTGAAAACACGCGTCTGCCAGGTGAAACATGCTTTCCTGTGGTGTGGAGCCACCATGCCGCGAGGGCGCGACATGGAACACGCGAGGGCGCGTGTGCTCCCCTTCGGCTCATTTTCCCGGAAACGGCGGCGGCCCGAAACCGACGATCCGCGTTTTGCTGTCGACTTTCGGGACGTGGAAATCGACGATGCCGTAGCCGTTGCGCTTTTGGCCCCGGTAGGAGCGGCCGTCGCTGGAGCCGACCATCACCGGCAGACCGTCGGACTTTTCCTTGCCGAGATACATTTGCACGTGCGACACGGACGGGGCTTTGTCACTGTCGGCCACGTCCGCGGCCCAGAAGATCAGGTCGCCCGGTTTTAATTTTCGATAGACCGCATGACTGATGTCCCGCGCTTCGGCGGGCACCCGGGTGAAACTCGGGGAATCCTTCAACCACGCGTACTGCCCCGCCGAACTGCGCGGCGCTTCGATCCCCGCCTGCTTCAGGATGTAGCTCACGGCTCCCGAGCAGTCCATTCCCTCTTCGGGCGAGGCGCTGGCGTTTTTGTAGGGGATGTCGGGATGATCCGCTTCCAGTTGCATCGCCTGCTGCAGCATGGTTTTGGTTTTGGCATCAAGGTCCTTGTCCCAATCCATTTCGGGTAGCGCCGCAAGAGGGGAGGCGAAGATCGCCCACGACAAAAGGATGCGCGCGTTCATTCGCTCAGCCCAGAACCGCTTTCACGGGAACGCCTTTGTCGGCGATTTTGAAGGGACGTTTGGAGGGTGACATGATCACCAGCTCGTGGGGCAGGCCGAGAGCGGCGGCGATCGTCGCGTTGAAATCCTGCACCGTCACCGGTTTGTCCTTCACCTTGTCGCCGCTGGCATCGGTCTCGCCGTATTTCATGCCGCCCTTGATGCCGCCACCCGCAAGCAAACAAGAATAGGCGGCGGGATGATGGTCGCGACCGTCCTTGTGCTCGGCCTGGATTTCCGGGGTGCGACCGAACTCCGTCGCCACGACCACCAGGGTGTCCTGCAGTTTGCCGCGCTTGTGCAGATCGGTGATCAACGCCGCGTAGGCTTGGTCGAACTCCTTGCAGCGACCTTCGACCGCGGTGAAGTTGTCGTAGTGCGTGTCCCATCCGCCGAGTTGTACTTCGACGAATCGCACGCCGTGTTCAACCAGTCGTCGCGCCAGCATGCAACCCTGGCCGAAGCGGCCGGCACCATAGAGTTTTTTGGTTTCGGCCGATTCCTCGTTCAGGTTGAATGCCTTGAGATCCTTGGAGTTCATCAGCTTGATCGCTTCCTGATAAAGATCCTGATAGGCTTTGACATCGCTGTTTTCATAACGATCATGAAACTGCTTGTTCAGCTTGTCGGCGAGACTGAGGCGGCGGTCGAAATTCTCCTTGCTCACCTCCTCGACGCGCCGGGAATCCTGCAAACCCGCATCCGGACTGCCGATGGGCGCGGCGGAATACTTGGCGCCGAAAAAGCCGCCGCCGGAGTGATCGGCGGGAGTGTCGATGGCCACGAAGCCCGGGATTTCCTGATTGATGCGGCCGCCGAGTTTCATCACCCAGGAACCGAGCGACGGATGTTTGATGGTGCCGCGCAAGTTGTAACTGGTGTGCATGACATAGGCACCCTGCTCGTGGGCACCCTGCATCGAGGTCATCGAGTTGATCACACAGACCTTGTCCATCACCTTCGCCGTTTCGGGCAGGTAATGGCCCAGCATGATGTCGTCGGCACTGCTGGCGATCGCCGTGGTTTTTCCCATCACTTCCTTTTTCTTCGGTTTCGGGTCAAAGGTGTCGACGTGACTCATGCCGCCCGACATGAACAGATAGATGACATGTTTTGCTTTCGCGGTCGCAGCCACCGACGCCGGAGCCGCTTCGGCAAGCGTCGCGCCCAACATCGGGAAAACGTGAACGCCGAGGCAGGTGCGCGCGGCTTGACTTAGAAAGCGGCGGCGGGACAATTCATCTGGTTGTTCAAAGGACATGATCGTGGGAGTTGGGTGTTTATTGCATGAAGAGAAACTCGGAGGACATCACCAGGGCGGACACGATGTTGCGCAGGCCGCTTTCGCCCGATGCCTTCATCTCGTCCTTCATCCAGCCCATTTCCTTTGCGGTGGGCGGACGGTTGAGGATGGCGACATAAATCCGGCGGATCTTTTCCTCATCGGTGTTGGCCCCCGCGAGCCCCTTGTAGAGGTGGGCGTCGGGATTGTTGACCAACTGGCGCTGCACGAAACCATTCATCAGTGAAAGCACCTGTCCCACGTTGGGTTCGCGGCTTGAGGCCTCGACGACATCGCGTTCCGACTGCCCGAACAGAAAGAGGAAGTGCGAGCGCGGTGCCGGTGACGGCAGTTCCGAGGCCCTCACCTGGGCATCGTTGTTGTAAGTGCGAACCTCGTTCATCATCATGTTCGGGTCAACCTTGCCACCGCCGCCGCTCTTGATCATCGATGCGAAGGTCGTGAAATAATCGCGCACTTGTTTTTCGGACTTCAATGCCAGCACTTCCTTCGAGAGTTCGGTCATCGATTTTTTCCCCACCAGCACCGGGCGGCCGTTGTAATAAATCCTATCGTCCAGGGTGCGACGCGCTTTTTTGTCGGGATCGCCACTGGCAAGAGTGATCAGTGAATCCCAGATTTGCTCGGCGGAAAGGCGTTCGATTTTCCGTCCATGGAAATCATCACCGGTCTCAACGGTGGAGGGGTTCGGGTTGGTCGCGAATTGAAACGTTTTGGTCAGCAACAATACATGCTGGAAGGCGCGGAGATCGTATTTCAAATCGACCATCGTCTGCACCAGATGCGCCATCAGGTCCGGGGCCTGGGTTTGTTTCGCCGCGATGAACTCATCGACCGGTTCATAAAACCCCTTGCCCATGATGCGCTTCCACATGCGGTTGGCGATCACCGAGGGAAACTGCTCGGGGTTTTTTGTCGTCACCCAGTCGGCGAGTTTTTTGCGGCCGTCATTTTCGTCCTTTTTATCGGACATCCGCACGCCCTTGCCGAACGGAGTTTTGGCACCGACGATTTCGCCGGGATTGGCATCGCGATACTGATAGTCGGAAGGCAGGGAAATGCGACCGCTGCCGCCGCCGCCCAGGCTCATGCCGTACACCCGGTCCCACATGATCTGCGCGATGTTGTAGTCCTCGCGATTGCCGCCGTCGCGACGTTCCACATTCAATTCCCGCCACAAGGGTTCCATGAAATCCTTGTTCAAGCTGTCCTGGCCATTGGTGAAGGCGGCCAGTTGATAGAAATCGTGCCGTTCGGTCGTGCCGAATGGATCATCGTGGCATTGCGCGCATTCCATCCGCGAGCCGAGAAAGATGCGCATCGAGTTGGCGAGATTGTCGAGCGGCATGCCGCGATCGCGGGTGTAGTATCCCACCGCGGCGGTCTTGGGATCCCAGCCATCGCCCTCGGCCGACAACAGAATGTGCACGAAATCATTCCACGGCATGTTGTTGTCGATCGCCGTGCGCACCCAGTTTCGATAGGGTTCGTTGTTGGCATTGCTGCCGGTCTGGTGATCCGCCAACCGCAGCAGGTCGAAGACCCAGTTGGTCATGTGGCTGGAATAGCCTTTGGAATTCAGCAGGTAGTTCACCAACTCCTCGCGTTTGTTCGGTTCGTTGATTTCCAGAAACGCCCGTCCTTCCTCGATGGTGGGAATCCGGCCGATGCTGACCAGAAATGCGCGACGAAGAAACGTGGCGTCGTCGGTCACTTTGGGGACATCCAGTTTTTTCTGCTGATAAAATCCGGCCACCGCCTGGTCGATTTTCAGCGCGGCTTTTTTCAATGTCGCAAGATCGGGGCTGGGGGACGACTGCTGGGCAAAAAGCATGCCGGGAAGCAGCATCATCAACAGGATGGGTTTCATATGAAAAAGACTTCCATGCCGGGGGCGATTGTCAACAAAAATATCGGTTTTAGCGGGCTTCCCCGAGGCGGCGACTTTTCAGGTTTTCTCCCGAAACAAGGCGACCGAGTGGCGCATGTAGTTGAAGCCGGAGAGCACGGTGAGCACCAGAGCGATCCACATCATCAATGGCGTGAAGTAATGGACCGGGTCCGTCAGCCAGCGCAGAGAGACCAGTGCGGAAGGGACGGTCGGATGGTCGCGCATCGTCAACCAGACCAATCCGGCGATGATGAAGACGATTTGGAAAATCATTTTCAATTTCCCCCAGCGATCCGCAGCCATGACCACCCCGTGCTCCACGGCGATCTGGCGCAGTCCGGTGACCAGAAATTCGCGGCAGATGATCAGGATCGTCACCCACATCGGACAGAGGCTTTCGATGCTCAAATGCACGAATGCCGCGCAGATCAGGATTTTGTCCACCACCGGATCGAGCAGTTTGCCGAGCGCGGTGACCAGGTTGAGCTTGCGTGCGAGATAGCCGTCAAGCCAGTCGGTCGATGCCGCCACAGTGAAACACAGCAAGGCCAGCCATCCCGCCACCGGACCATCCCCGGAGGCCGCGGCCACATAGACGATCGTGAGCCCCAGTCGCGCCAGCGTGATGGTATTGGGTAAATTCACCACCGCTGTTTCGCAGAATTTGCCATGGCTGGCAATCATTGCTTGAGGGAATGTCGGCGACGGTTCAAAACGGGAATTTTTTGCCTGAATGAAACGAGACAGAGGCTGACGCGAATTGGCCGTGCGCCCGGCGGCTACGAAAATCGTTTCCGAAGGCAAGGTCCTGTCCCCAGGCTTTCGAGCAGTGCGCCCGCCAGACGCAGCCAACGCTACTTTTTCTTCAACGAACTCAAGTACTCGACGAGGTCGACAAATTCCTGTTCGGTGACAGCACGGGCCAGGCCTGGAGTCATGAGCGAAATGGGGAGCTTGGTTTTGCTCGCTACATCGGCCTTGGGGGTTTTGACGATCACTCCGCCGGGGACTTTCAGCGCCAGTTCGTCATCGGTCTCGCTGGCGATCATGCCTATGTACGAATCGCCCTTGGTGGTCTTTACCTCAAAGCCTTCAAATCCAAAGCTGATGGCGGCATTGGGATCGAGGATGGCGGTGTAAATGGCCTCCTTGGGAAGTTTTGTTCCGATCTCGCTGAGGGCGGGACCGAAGTCGATCCCCTCGTCCCCCGCCTTGTGGCAGGCGATGCAAATCCTGGCATAGACGGCGTGACCATTGGCGGCATCACCCTTGCGGGCAAGCAGTTCGGCAATGGGGGGCAGGGGTTTGTTGTCGGCGGATTGGGCCATGGGCAACAGCTCGGAACCCGCTTTTTGAATGGCGGCATCCGCCGAGGCATTGAGCACCTGACTGGCGGCCAGTTTGCCCTCGGCTGGCAATCGATTTTTCTGCACGGCTTCAAGAAGCACGAGTTCACCATTGCGGCTCTTACCGAGCGAACGCACGGCGATGGATTTTTGATCAGCGCTGGCTTTGGGGTCCTGTGCGACCTGTAAAATCACTGCCGCCGCTTCCCGACTCTGGCTGACGGCCAGCGTGTCGAGCAAGAGGCCGAACTTGTCGGGAGCGGCAGCGAGAATGGCGGATTTGATGGCCTCCACCTGCCCCATATTCACCAGTGTCTTGAAGGCCGTGCCCGCTTCCGCAGTGCCCACCTTGGAAATTCCGAATTCGAGCAATTTCGGGCCTTCCTCCGCCACGTGGAAGCGTTCCAGAAAATCGAAGTATGGCTTGCTGCCACGATTTGCATTCAGGAAACGTCCCACGGCATCCTTCACTTTCGGAGAGGCGTTGGCGTAGTCGAAATTCTTCAATTTCTCAATCGTCGCCATGACGAGCCGGTCCTTGTCCGCCTGCTCCTCAGTCGCGGCATCCTGGGCGAAAGCCGAAGCCATTATCAGAAGCGGCAGAATCGAGCGCATGGGTCCCATGAGGCGCAAAGGAATCTACTGAAGCGACTTCTCCAAGGCGGCCTGACGCTGTGCCTCGGTTCCTTGGTAATCGATGGCGCGGAGATAGCGGAGTTTTTCGCCAGCGGAAATCTTTGCGTCTTCGAGCAACTTGAGCGATAGGTCGGCTGACTTGGTGGCACGACTGGTCCAAATGATGTCGCGCCCCGCGGGGGTGTCCCATTTGTCGCCAACCAATGCCAGATAAGCATCGAGACAGGCATCCCAATTCAATTGAGCGCTGCTGTGAATGGCGGCGAGGTACCAGCGGTCTTTGCCATCGTGCTTGGTGGCAAGCTGCGCCCAGACCTTGGCCGCTTCGGGAGATTTGATGAAGCGCAGCGACGTGAGCGCTTCGCGGCGGACCGCAGGGCTGGAATCGGCCACCAGTGGTGTGGTGAGCGCCACCAAATCGAGTTTCAATTGTCGGGCGAGCCGCAGGCCGGTGATGCGGATGTCCTCGTCCTTGTCCTTGAGAGCGCATGCCACGACCGCGGCTCCCTGCCCGGTCAACTTGCCCAGCGCCCAGAGGGCACGTGCGCGGAATCGGGGATTGGCATGCTCGTTGTAGATTTTTTCGAGAGCGGGTTTGGCTGCATCGCCCGCTTTCGCCAGTGCCTGCCAGGCGAGATAGCGGGTGGCTTCATTGGGATTCAACAAGGCGGCTGCGGCTCCTTCGGGTGTGGAAAAATCCGGTGCGACAATGCTGTACTTGCCCAGGGCGGCGGCGGGTGCGACCCGGTAAATGCGTCCATGTTCCAGATCCCCCATGCCATGACCACCGACACCCGGATCATACCAGTCGGCCACCAACAGGCTGCCATCGGGAGCCACACTGGCATCGCTCGGGCGGAACCAGTGATCCCGCGTGCCTCTGAGGAGATCCACGACCTCAGCCTTGTTTCCAGCGCCTTCTTTCGTCAGAGGGTAGCTGCGGACAATGTTCGGTCCGGCATCGCAATGGATGATCTGACCTCGGAAAATGGGGGGCAACATGCTGCCTTCGTAAACGAGGATTCCCGTCGGACTGCCGGCACCGGTCACCAGCAGGTTGGGCATCACGCCGGGGTCCTTTTGATGCCAGTGGGCGGCCTGGACTTCCTCGTCGGTTTTGGCATCCCCTTTTTGCCAACTCGCGCCGGTGAGTTCGTCCGCGTATCCATAGTTTCCAAATTCCATGACCTGGTTGATGCGGACGGACTTGTTGCCATCGTCGTCGTTGTCGCTTTGGAAAATGGTCCCGAAGGAATCCACATTGCATTCCCAGTTGTTGCGGAAATTCCACGCCACCGTTTCGAACTCTGTCAGGTCGGGATTGCAACGGAAGATGCAGCCCTGCTGGTAGGGTTTGCGGCTGCTGTTGACCACGTTTCCAGCCATGTCCGTCATCGGCTTGCCGTCCTTGTCCCTGAGCTCCTCGCCGGTATTGCCGTAGTTGAAATAGAATTTTCCATCGGGACCGAAATGGAACGCGTGGATGCCGTGATCGTGCTGCACCCCATGGATTCCAGTGAACAGCACTTCGGTCTTGTCGGCCTTGTCATCGCCGTCGGTATCGGTCAGTTTCAAGACATGATCCCCTGCCGAAACGATGCAGGAGTTCCCCAGCACGCAGACACCGTGGGGAGAAATCACGTCCTTGCCCTGGTAGAAGACAATCGACTTGTCCGCGGCGCCATCACCATTCGTATCCTCCAGAATGAGAATCCGGTCGCCTTCCGGACGCTTGCCGGCGTGCTGACGATAGTTGACGATTTCCGCCACCCAGACGCGGCCCCTGGCATCAATGTCAATACTGCTGGGGCTGAGAAGCATCGGTTCCGCGGCAAACGTCGCGGCTTCCAATCCATCCGCGACATCCAGGGCCGCCAATGCGGCATCGGGCTCCTGAAAACCGCCACCGCCATGCAATGACACGGTCGTCGACGGCTTGCTGGTCCACACTTCAAAGACTACCGAAGTGCTGTTGCCCTGTGAAACACCACCCTTGTCGAGCCCTCCCTTCGCCTTGAAGTTTTTGGTTCCCGCAGGAAGATCAAATTCAATCACCGAGTTGGCATGCGTGCCGATGCCAAAGGCCACGGGCTTGTCATTCACAATGATCGGTTGCCCCTGCACGTTGACATTGATGCCCACCTTGCCCCAGCCTGCTTCAGCTCTGACCCAGGGAATTTCCGTCAGTTTTTTCTCGCCATAATCCCCGCTGATCCGCGGCTCCACCCAGGCGCTCCAGTCAGCGGCGAAATCATTGCCACCATCAGTCACCACAAGATACAATTTGCCCGCGCCCTTCAGATCCACATCGATATCCACGGCATGCCCGACCGTTTCGGGTGTCACGATATGACTCTTAAACAGGGGCTTGGCACTTCCGGAATTGGCATTCGCCGCCGCTGCCGGTGCCGACACTTTGCCCGCCGGATGGAGGTCCGCAAAAAGTGGTGTGACGAGAAAAAGGCTGGGCAGCAGGGTTAGAAATGGGAAACGCGACGAAACAGCGGGTTCGCGCTGGCCCTTCCGGGTTTTGTTGGTCAATTCCATGGATCGCAACCATGGCTCTCCTGTCCGCTTTGTCAAATCATTATTGATTGATCACGGCGGCAAGCTGATCGAATTTGCCGATGTTGAAATCGCTGCGAATGCGCAGCATGCATTCGGGTGGGAAGCGGTGTGTGAGTTGTTGCTTTGCACGACGTTACGATCGCCCTCCGGCAGAGCTGCATCCTGCGATACCGGCTGACCAAACCAAGGATATAGCCACTTGCAACAGAGAAGCCCCATTTTGAACCGTGCCTGTCTCGTTTTGTTCAGACCCCGGCATCAGGTCGCACAAAAAGAATCGACCATATTCTTTGTCATTTCACCAACAAGGGGTTGCATGAATCGATGTTTTCCTTTACGCACCGCGCTCCATCCCATCACACGATCATGAGCAAAAGCGACTTTGGACTTATCGGACTGGCCGTCATGGGCCAAAATCTTGTTCTCAATGTGGAATCGCGCGGTTTCCAAGTCAGCGTGTTCAATCGCACCACCGCCACCACCGATGAATTCATCGCCGCGCATCCTGGAAAAAAACTCGTCGGTGCGAAAACGCTCGAGGAATTTGTGCAGTCGCTCGCCACGCCGCGCAAGATCCAAATCATGGTCAAGGCCGGAGCACCGGTTGATGCGGTGATCGAACAGCTGATCCCCCTGCTCGATCAGGGAGACATCATCATCGACGGCGGCAATTCGCTTTATACCGACACCGAGCGTCGCGACGCTTATCTTTCCGGCAAAGGGCTGCGTTTCATCGGTGCGGGCGTTTCCGGCGGCGAGGAAGGCGCGCGCAAGGGGCCATCGATCATGCCCGGCGGTCCGCTTTCGACATGGGACGTGATGAAGCCGATTTTCGAATCGATCGCCGCAAAGGTCGATGGGGAACCGTGCGTCACCCACATCGGTCCCGGTGGTGCGGGGCATTATGTGAAAATGATCCACAACGGCATCGAATACGGCGACATGCAGTTGATCTGCGAGGCCTACAACATCTTCAAGTCCGCCGGATTCACCGCTGCGGAACTGGGCCAGGTGTTCACCGACTGGAACAACGGTGACCTCGAAAGTTATCTCATCCAGATCACCGCCGAGATTTTCAAACAAACCGACCCCGAGACCGGTGCCGCACTCGTGGACATGATCCTCGACACCGCCGGACAAAAAGGCACCGGCAAGTGGACGATCATGAACGCGGTGGAAAACACCGTGGTCATTTCGACCATCAACGCGGCCGTGGAAGCGCGGATCCTTTCCTCGATGAAGGACAAACGGGTCGCCGCCAGCGCGGAACTGCAAGGCCCGGTCGCCCACATTACCGGTGACAAAGCGGCGCTGGTCAAACAAGTCCACGACGCGCTCTTCGCCTCGAAAATCATTTCCTATGCCCAGGGTCTCGACCTCATCGCCACGATGGGCAAGGAGAAAAACTGGGGCCTCGACCTCGGAAAGATCGCGGCGATCTGGCGCGGCGGCTGCATCATCCGCGCCCGCTTTCTCAATGACATCACCGATGCCTA